>JAYSYW010000001.1:0-34861 GCA_043727255.1 Rhizobacter sp.
CTGGGCATGCTGGCCGGCGCGGTGCAAGCGGGTGAAGGTGCCAAAGGCACCGGCCTGACGATGATTGCGGGGCAAGGGCCGGTGCAGATGCAAGCGCAGGCCGGCCAGGCGCAAATCGCAGCGAAGAACCTCATCAACATCCAGACGGCCAATGCGCACATCGACTGGGCAGCGGCAAAGAAGATCACGCTCGTGACTTCAGGCGGCGCATCGATCGAGATCAGCGGCGACGGCATCACCACGCAGTGCCCGGGGAAGATCACCGTCAAGGCGGCGAAGAAGAGCTTCGTGGGGCCGGGGAGTGAGAGCTACGCGATGCCGGCCTTGCCTCAGCAAATCTGCCTGGCTTGCCTGTTGAAGGCGCGCAAGAACGGCTCACGTCTTGCCGCCATTTGACATGGACGCATCAACCAGCGAACGCCAGTTCTCCGCTTGGCTGCACGAATTGCGCACCGAGGCACTGGCTCGGAAGCACCGGGTATTTCTGGTGGCGGACCAGTCGGGCTTGCCGCGCCTGCAGGAGGCACGCGACATGATCCTGCTGCAGGTTCGAGGCCGTTTGTTCGGTGCGGGTGGACAGGTCGGCGTTGCCCGAAGCAATTTCGGCCGAGGCCGTGCTGATGCTGTCGGTGGAAGCACGCACGTTGCCGACCACGCGGCCCAGCGATTCGTTCATGTGCTGCAACGCGGCCAGCAGGCCGCCGAATTCGTCGGTGCGGGTGCGGGTGCGGGTGCGGGTGATGCGGCGGGTCAGGTCGCCATTCGGCAATGGCGCGCGACACCGCGATGGCTTCTTGCAGCGGGTCGCGGATCGATCGCACCAGCATGGCCGCCACCGCCATGCCCAGCGCAATGATCAACACGCCGCCGCCAGCGCCGAACAGCAGCGTCCGCACCTTGGCGCGTGAGGCTTCGGCCTCGGCCAGCGCGCTCTTGTTTTGCTGGATCACCACGAAGCGGTCAATGGCGCCCAGGTAGGTGGCCACCGATGCGGCGTCAGGCCCTTCCACAAGGTGGCCTTCTCGGACAGCCCGTAGGCGGTGGCGATCGCCGCCGCCGATTCGTGTTCAATCACGCGGGCGCGCTGAACCGTGAGGCCCGCCACCACTCACATGGCGAACAGCAAAAAAAATCGCGCCCCACAAGCGGTGCGCGATCGTCAGTTGTTCAGGTTCATCGGGGCGTTCCTCAGACATGTCTGGGGCCATCGCGAAACTGTGGTTCAACGCCGGGCCCCGGCAGCGTGTCGCTGTGTCGGGGCTCAGGAGTCGAACAAGCCCATGTCGGTGCTGGCCATCAGGGCTTCAATGTCCATCAGGATCAGCATGCGTTCACCGACGCTGCTGATGCCGGTGATGAAGCTGGTGTCCACCGCCGAGGCCATCTCGGGGGCGGCCTTGATCGAGTCACGGGCCAGTTCAAGCACGTCAGACACCGAATCAACCACCGCGCCCACCACCCGGCCGCGCACGTTCAGCACGATGACGACGGTGAAGCTGTTGTATTCAGCGGTTTCGCATCCGAGCTTCAGGCGCAGATCGACGATGGGCACGATGACGCCGCGCAGGTTGACCACACCCTTCACGAACGCCGGGGCGTTGGCGATGCGCGTGGGCACTTCGTACGAGCGGATCTCCTGAACCTTCAGGATGTCGATGCCGTATTCCTCCGCGCCGAGGCGGAAGGTCAGAAATTCGTTGCCGGACTGGGCTGCGGCGGCTCGGGCGGCTTCGTGCCGGGCGACGTGCGCGCCTTCTTGAATCATGTCCATGGGTGGTCCTCTTGGAGATCGGTGCCTGTTCGGCGTGCTGTGGTCAAACTATCGGCGTTTGCCGCGCCGACTGAAGCCCGGAGATGCGGCGGATTGCACTGCGTATTCCATTGGTCTCCCGGATCTGTGGGGGCGGTGAGCCGCAGGTTGCTGGTGGTGGTTTCAGTGCGCTGGCTGAGGTTGTGGTTGCCCAGCGTGAAGCCATTGGCGTGGCCAGGGCGCGTGGGTGCTCCATCGAGCCTCCCTCGTCAGGTCAAGAATTGATCCGGAACGTCCCTATCACTTGCGAAAGCCGGTTGGCCTGTTCTTTCAGGCTCTCTGCCGCCGCGGCTGACTGTTCCACCAGCGCTGCATTTTGTTGAGTCATCTGGTCAAGCTGAATCACGGAACTGTTGACCTGGCCAATGCCGTCGGACTGCTCTGACGAGGCGGCGGTGATCTCGCCGATGATGTCGGAGACCCGTTGCACCGAGCTCACGATCTCGCTCATCGTTGCGCCGGCATCGGCCACCAGGCGCGAGCCCGATTCGACCTTGTCCACCGAAGCGCCAATCAAGCCCTTGATCTCTTTCGCGGCCTCGGCCGAACGGCCGGCCAGGCTGCGCACCTCGCTTGCCACCACCGCGAAGCCACGGCCTTGTTCGCCGGCGCGGGCCGCTTCAACGGCGGCGTTCAGCGCGAGGATGTTGGTTTGAAAGGCGATGCCATCGATCACGCCGATGATGTCGGCGATCTTCTTCGAGCTGGCGTTGATGTCGTTCATGGTGGCCACCACCTGCGACACCACCACGCCGCCGCGCTGCGCCACTTCGGCCGCCGAGTTGGCGAGCTGGTTGGCCTGGCGTGCCGAGTCGGCGCTTTGCTTCACGGTGCCGGTCAGTTGCACCATCGACGAAGCGGCTTGCTGCAGGTTGCTGGCGGTTTGTTCGGTGCGGGTGCTGAGGTCGTGGTTGCCGTCGCTGATTTCGCTCGACGCGGTCGCAATGCTGTCGGTCGAGCTGCGCACTTCGCCCACCAGCTTGCGCAGCGAGCCCTGCATGTCGGCCAAGCCGCGCAGCAGGTGTGCCATCTCGTCGGTGCCTTGCACCGTCACGTCGCGTGTCAGGTCGCCCTGCGTGATGGCACGCGCCAGGCTCTGGGCCTGCGCCACCGGGGCGCAGATGCTTTGCATGTTGAGCAGGGTGAGCGGCACCACGATGGTGATGGCCAGGCCCACCGCCACCGCGAACAGCACGAAGGCGTGCCGCGTGGCTGACGCGTTTTTCACATCCTCGGCCTTGAACTGTTCGGCCATCTTTGACTTCAGCCCGGTGATCGTGGTGGCTTCGGCCACCATCTGCGCCACCGAGGCGGAGTGTTCTTCGCCGATCGTCTTCAGTTCCCACAGGCCCCACAGGCCCGCGCCGCCCACGGCGGCCATCAGCACCAGCACGGTGGCAATGGCCCCCAGCATGCGGGTGCGGATGTCGAATTGACGCATCAGGTGGGCAAGGTTCATAGCGATAGGTCCGAGAAAGTCAACAGGAGTAAATGGGGTGCTCAGCGGTTGAGCTGGAATTTGCCCACGATTTGGCGCAGGCGCGTGGCCTGGTCTTTCAGGCTCTCGGCGGCGGCGGCGCTTTGCTCCACCAGTGCGGCGTTCTGCTGCGTCATCTGGTCGAGTTGAATCACCGAGGCGTTGATCTGGCCGATGCCGTCCGACTGTTCGCTTGAGGCGGCGGTGATCTCGCCAATGATGTCGGTCACGCGCTGCACGCTGCCGACGATTTCTCGCATCGTCTGGCCCGCGTCGGCCACGAGCCGTGCGCCGCCTTCGACCTTTTCGACCGAAGCGCCGATCAGGCCCTTGATCTCTTTGGCGGCCTGCGCGCTGCGCTGCGCGAGCGAACGCACCTCACTCGCCACCACCGCGAAGCCGCGGCCTTGTTCGCCAGCGCGCGCCGCTTCAACGGCGGCGTTGAGCGCGAGGATGTTGGTCTGGAAGGCGATGCCGTCGATCACGCCGATGATGTCGGCGATCTTCTTCGAGCTGGTGTTGATGTCGTCCATGGTGGTGACGACCTGCGCCACCACCGCACCGCCGCGCCCCGCGACTTCAGCGGCCGAGGTGGCGAGCTGGTTGGCTTGGCGTGCCGAGTCGGCGCTTTGTTTCACGGTGCCGGTCAACTGGTCCATCGACGAGGCGGCCTGCTGCAGGTTGCCGGCAGCTTGTTCCGTGCGTGTGCTCAGGTCGTGGTTGCCGGTGGCGATCTCGGTCGAGGCCGTGCCGATGGAGTTGGACGCATGAAGCACCTCGCTCAACGATGCATTGAGCTGCATGGTCATCTTGCCCAGCGAGCGCATCAGGTCGCCCACTTCGTCGTTGCGTTCGCTGCGCGCGTCGATGCGCAGGTTGCCCGAGGCGACTTCATCGGTCACCTGCGCGGCGCGGCGCAACTCGGCCACGATCTTGCGTTGCATGACGGACGACAGGTAAACCGCCACGCCCGCCGCCAACATGGCCAGGCCGCCCAGCAGCAGGTTGTTGCTCTGCGTGCGCGCAACCGACGCGTCCATCGTCTCGTTGGCATGCGCGCTCATGCGCAGCACCATCTCGCCGGTGGTCTTGGCCAGCGCGCCGAAGGTCGCGTCGGCGTTTTGCATGGCGGCCACGCCAATGTTGGCATCGACCGAAGCCATGTCGAGCGCCGAATCAGCCTGCTTCAGGTAGGTGTCGATCAAGACGCTGGCCTGCTTCACGCTTTCGGCCATGGCCGGGTCGATGCCTTCGCCCTCGGCCAACCCGGCCAGCGTGCGCTTGACGCCCACCAACTGCGTGGACAAGTCGGCGCGAAAGGCCTTCAGCTTGGTGTCGTCGAGCGACGTCACCACCACGAGCGTGCGGTACACGCCGGCATGCACGTGGCCCAACTGGTCTTGCGCGCTGGTGAGCGTGCCCACGTCGTCAAGCTTCGACTTGAAAGCCTCTTGGTTGCGGGCGGCTTCGCGGCTCATCAGCGCCGTGCTGACAGCCGCCACCGACAAAACGATGACCGCCGTCAGAAAGGGGGCGGCTAGCAGTTTCGATCCAAGCTTCATGACGGGTCTTTCATGCGTCAAACAATGGGGCGCGGGGCAGTCACTTGTAGATGCCGCCGCAGACCACTGTGTCGTCGAGTTTTTCGCAGTACATGCTCTTGGGTTCGATCTTCTTGTTGGTCGGGTTGGTGAACTTGTAGTCCTGCCAGAAGGTGCCCTTGGTCTTGCCCAGTTCGACGCGTTCTTTCACGAAGGCCTTGCCGTCGATGTCTTTCAGCTCGATCAGGTTCTTGCCGATCATCTTTTCGTTGGCGCCATGCGCGCGCACCGTGCCGTCGAGGCCGTAGACCACGAGGTAGAGGTCGCGGTCGGTGAATTGGCCGCCCTTGGTGCTGACTTCGGCATAGCCCTTTTCGTTGCCCTGGGCCTTGATGAAGGCCACGCCCTTTTTCACCATCTTTGTGGCCTCGGCGGCGGTGGCTTGGTCTTCGCTCGCCAAGACGTGCCCGCAGGCGAAGGCGGAAAAGGCCAGCAGGGTGGCGCGAAGAAGGTGCTTGGTGGACATCGGGAAATCCTTTCAGTGGCAGGGTGAGCGGCCGGCTTTGCAGCGCGACAGGGCTGTTATCGGCCGTAAATCAGCACGCCTGAAGCCCGAAAGAATTCTGTGCGGCGCGCTCCCGACCCGATTGCCGCAGAAGCGAGGAAAACGCCCGTCAGTTCCACCGAGGGCACACGGGGCACATACGGGGAAGACACGGGGCGGTACATGGGGACGCACATGGGGACGCACGGGCGGATGCACGGGGCAAAAGCCCCGCCCGGGCCGTTCAATCAAGACAGCTTGAACACCGCCACGGCATCGACCAGCGCGTGCGCCTGGTCCTTCAGGCTGTGGGCGGCGGCCGCGCCTTCTTCAACCAGCGCGGCGTTCTTTTGCGTGGCCTGGTCCATCTGCGCCACGGCTTCGCCCACTTGGCTGACGCCGGCCGCCTGCTCGCTGCTGGCCGTGGTGATCTCGCCCATGATGTCGGTGACGCGGCGGATCGAGGCCACCACTTCCTTCATCGTGCTGCCGGCTTCGTCCACCAGGGCCGCGCCCTGTTCGACGCGGTCCACGCTGTGCGAGATGAGCGTCTTGATTTCCTTGGCGGCATCGGCCGACCGTTGGGCCAGCGATCTCACTTCACTTGCCACCACCGCGAAGCCACGGCCTTGTTCACCGGCGCGCGCCGCTTCAACGGCGGCGTTGAGCGCGAGGATGTTGGTCTGGAAGGCAATACCGTCGATCACGCCAATGATGTCGGCGATCTTCTTCGACGAGTCGTTGATGCCCTTCATGGTGTCCACCACGCGGCTCACCACCTCGCCGCCCGAGACGGCCACCTTGGACGCGCTTTGCGCCAGATCGTTGGCTTGGCGCGCGTTGTCGGCGTTTTGCCGCACGGTGCTCGAAAGTTCTTCCATCGAAGAAGCCGTCTGCTCCAGCGCGCTGGCCTGCGACTCGGTGCGTGCGCTCAGGTCCTGGTTTCCCTGTGCGATCTCGGCGCTGGCGGTGGCCACGCCTTCGGCGTTCTGGCGCACATGCGCCACCGTGTCGCGCAGCTTGTGCTGCATGCTGCGCAGCGCGCCTTGCAGTCGGCTCAGTTCGTCGCCGCCTTGAACGTTGATGGTGCAGCTCAGGTCGCCGCCTGCCATCTGGGTCGCGTCGGCCGCGGCCTGGGCTGCGGCGCTGGCCATCTTGCCGGACACGCGCCAGCCGATGCCGATGCCCAGCACGATCATCAGCGCCAGGCTCGACAACTGAACCACACGGGCCTTGGTGTACACCGCGCCCGCGCTTGCGCTGGCCGCGTCAGCGCCGCGATGGTTCAACGCGATCAACTGGCCCAGCGTCTCGTTGGCTTGGCGGTACACCTGCCCGCCTTTGCCGGTCAGCAGTTGCTGCACTTCGGCCTGCTTCATCTCACGCATCAACGCCAGCAACGCGGGCGACAGCGCGTCGTAAGCCTTCCAGTGCGCGTCGAATTGGTTGAACAAGGCCTGCTCTTCAGGGCCGTTGATCAATGCTGCGTAGCGGGTGCGGCGCTGCTCGGCCAAGCCTTGCAAGGTCTTCATTTGGACCGTGAGCGCGTCCACCTTCTGCGGCGTGTCGGCCAGCACCAGGCTCAATCGCAGAATGCGGTAGTCCGACAGGTCCGCGTTCATTTCGCCCAAAAAAGCCACGCTGGGCAACCAGTGCTTCGCAAGGTCCTTCGAGGTGTCGTTGACGTTGCCGAGGTAGATGAGCGACAGCAGGCTTTGCAGCAGCGCGACCACCAGAACAAGAATGAAACCGCCGAGCAGCTTGGTGCGAATGCCGAGGGTGTTCAGTTTCATGGTGTGTGAATCAGAAAAACGGCGTCGCCTGGTGCGCGGCGCTTGGGAGAAGAAGGAAGGTCAAAGGCTGGAAGCCTCGACCCTTGTGGGGAACTGAGCCGAGGCCTTTCAGTCAGGGGTCGGCGTGGATGTCTGTGCCATGGATGCTTGCCGGTCAGTGGCGCGAACGCCGCACCAAGCTGCCCACATCGAGGATCAGGGCCACGCGGCCGTCACCCATGATGGTTGCGCCCGACACGTCGTTGACCTTGCGGTAGTTGGCTTCCAGGTTCTTCACCACCACCTGTTGCTGGCCGAGCAGTTCGTCCACCAGCAGCACCACGCGGCCACCTTCGGCTTCCACCACGACCATGATCCCGCTCACGTGCTCGAAGTCGAAGCGCGGCACGTCGAACACACGTTCGAGCTCGAGCACCGGCATGTATTCGTCGCGCACCTTCACGACCCGGCCGCTGCCGCCCACGGTTTTCACCATGTCGGGCTGCACCTGGAACGATTCGACCACCGACGACAGCGGCAAGATGTAGACCTCTTCGCCCACACCCACCGACATGCCGTCCATGATGGCCAGCGTGAGCGGCAAGCGAACCGACACGCGCATGCCGTAGCCCTCGGCCGAGTCGATTTCGACCGTGCCACCGAGCGAGGTGATGTTCTTCTTCACCACGTCCATGCCCACGCCGCGGCCGGACACATCGGTGACTTCATCGGCGGTCGAGAAGCCCGGCGCGAAGATCAGGCTCCAGACCTCTTGGTCGCTCATCGAGTCGGAAACGCCGTCCAGGCCACGTTCCTTGGCTTTCCTCAGCAGCTTCTCGCGCGACAGGCCCCGGCCGTCGTCGCGCACTTCAATGACGATCGAGCCGCCCTGGTGCGAAGCGCTGAGCGTGATGGTGCCGGTCTCGGGCTTGCCCTTGGCCACGCGTTCGGCCGGCAGTTCAATGCCGTGGTCGCAGCTGTTGCGCACCAAGTGGGTCAGCGGGTCGGTGATCTTTTCCACCAGGCCCTTGTCGAGTTCGGTGGCTTCGCCGAGGGTGACGAAATCGACCTTCTTCGTCAGGCGTGCCGCCAGGTCGCGCAGCATGCGCGGGAAGCGGTTGAACACCATCGACATCGGGATCATGCGGATCGACATCACCGATTCCTGCAGGTCCCGCGTGTTGCGGTCCAGGTCGGCGAGGCCGGCGGCCAACTGCTGGTAGAGCGCCGGGTCGAGGCCCTGGCTGTTCTGCGCCAGCATGGCTTGGGTGATGACGAGTTCGCCGACCAGGTTGATGAGTTGATCGACCTTTTCGACCGACACGCGCAGCGTCGAGGCTTCCACCGCCGCTGCGGCGGCTGGCTTTTCAACCTTGGCGGCGGGCTTGGATGCGCTGGGTCTGGAGGCGTCGCCTTCCGAATCGGCGCTGTTCGAAGCCGAAGCCGCAGCCGAAGAGTCGCCGGAGCCCGGGGCACCCGGGGCGTCGTCGAAGAAACCGTAGCCAACTTCGGCGATCGACGCCTCGGGGGCGCCTGGCGCCCCGTCGTGGAAGCCGAAGCCTTCGCCCATCTCGACCAGGCTGACCTGTTCGCGGGCAACGTGGAAGGTGAAGAGGTCGAGCAGGTCGTTGTCTGAACTTGTGGTGCAGACCTTGAAGCGGCGCATGCCGTCGGCGGCCACGCCGTTGTCCAGCGGTTCGATGGTGCCGAGGTCCGTGATCTCCTTGAACAGGTCGATCAGGTTGTTGGCGTGGTCGGGGTTGTCGAGCGGGCCGACGCGCACTTCAAGCACGCGGGCCTGGGGCTTGCCGGTGGGCGCGGGTGGCGACGAGGCCACGCGGGTCTCGGTGTAGGCGGCTGACACCACCGGCACAGCCAGCGCGGCCGCCAGGAGGGGCGCTTCGCCGGCCACCATGGCGCGGATGTTGAACAGCAGCTCGGTGGTGTCGAGCTGTTCGCCGCCGTTGCCTTGGTGGCGGGCAAGTTGCGCACGCAGCGCGTCGCCCGACTGCAACAGCACGTCCACCATCTGCGAGGTGGGGGTCAGTTCGTGGCGGCGCAGCTTGTCGAGCAGCGTCTCCATCTGGTGGGTCAGCTCGGCCACGTCGGCAAAGCCGAAGGTGGCGGCGCCGCCCTTGATGGAGTGCGCGCATCGGAAGATGGCGTTCATCTCTTCGTCGTCGGCCGACTCGATGTCGAGTTCGAGCAGCAGCTTCTCCATGCGGTCGAGGTTCTCGCCCGCTTCTTCAAAGAAGACTTGATAAAACTGGCTCAGGTCGATGCCGGCGCTCGATTGAGAGCCTTCAGAGGACATCTCGCCCATGGCGTGCTCCTGGATTCGTATAGGTATGGGGGGAAGACGGAAGCGGCACGCGGATCAGCGGACGACTTTCTTGATGACTTCAAGCAGCTTGGCCGGGTCGAAAGGCTTGACCAGCCAGCCCGTGGCACCCGCGCTGCGGCCCGCCTGCTTCATCTGATCGCTCGACTCGGTCGTCAGGATCAGGATCGGCGTGGCCTTGAACTTCGGGTTGTCGCGCAGCTTCTTCGTCAGGCTGATGCCATCCATGCGCGGCATGTTTTGGTCGGTCAGCACGAGATCGAAATCCCGGGTGCCCGACTTTTCCCAGGCGTCTTGCCCGTCCACCGCCTCGACGACGTTGTAGCCCGCACTCTTGAGGGTGAACGCCACCATTTGGCGCATTGAAGCGGAATCGTCTACCGCGAGGATTGATTGCATGGCTTTCTCCGGGAATCTCTGGATGGGTTTCGGCTGGAAGGGGGCGGTCTTGAGCGAAGGCGGGGGCGAGGGGGCGTCAGAACAGCTCGACCGAGCCGACGTCCATCTCGGCCTGCGTGACCGGGTTCGGGCGCAAAGGCGCTTCTTCGACGATGCTTTCACCGTCCTCGTCATCGGCAAAGGCTTCGCGGGCCAGCCGGTCCACGCAACTGCGCAGACGTTTGTGTGTGTGGGTGATCAGTTGCGAGGCCATGTCCTGGAACTGCAGCGCAACCACCGCGCCGCCCAGGTTCTGCATCACGCCCTCGATCACCTCGTCGCTTTCGGCGCCGGCTTCGGGCTGCTGCTCGCGCAGGATCCGGATCTGCTCGGACGCGCCGTAGAAGCGCTGCATCAACGTGTCGCAGGCGTCAGCCAGCAAGGTCTGCAGCCGGTCAAGGTCCATGCTGGCCGTCATCAGGTGGTCTTGCAGATCGGCCGCCGCCGCCAGTGGCATGGCCACGGGTGCGGTGTCTTCGCTTTGTTCGTTCGCGGTGTTCATCGGCGTCTTCGCTCCACGTGTGTCGTCCGGCGGGCCCATTCAGGCACCTGGCGGCATGTTGGCTGTCTCAATTCTGGTCACCCCTTCCATGAACGTTGGCTGGATCACAAGGTGAAAGCCCGTCCAGTTCGGAAGACTGCATTGGGGAGCCACCTTGCCTTGGGCATACTCCCCGGCATGTCATCTCCCCACGGCGAATATCGGCTGCGTGTCCTGCATCTTGAGGACTCGGACCTCGATCACCAGCTGACACTGGCCCACATGAAGAGGGGTGGGTTGGATGTCGATGCGGTGCGCATCGAGTCCGAAGCCGAGTTCCGGGCCGCCATTGCGCCCGGGCAGCGCTGGCACGTCATCCTGTCCGACTACAACCTGCCCGGTTTTTCGGGTTTGGCCGCGCTCGAAATCTTGAAAGCAAGCGGCCGCATGCTGCCTTTCATCCTGCTTTCGGGAGAAATTGGCGAGGACACGGCGGTTGAGGCCATGCGCAATGGCGCGAGCGACTACCTGCTCAAGAACAATCTGAACCGGCTGGTGCCGGCGATGCTGCACGCGGTCGAGGCCTACCAAACCCAGCTCGCACGCCAACGTGCCGATCTGGAACTCAACGAATCCAAGCGCCGTGTGCAGGAATTGGCACAACACCTGCAAACCAGCGTTGAAACCGAAAGAGCGGCCATAGCGCGAGAAATTCACGACGACGTGGGCGGCTCGCTCACCGCGCTGAAGTTCGACCTGGCCTGGATCGCCCGCCATTCTGATTCGCCCGAGGTGTCGCAGCGGGTGCAGTCCGCGCTCGAAACCGTCACCTACGCCATCGAAGCCAGCCAGCGGGTGATGCACAACCTGCGCCCCGCCATTCTTGAGCAGGGCCTGGTGGCCGCCCTGCAATGGATGGCCAGCCGCTTCGAGAAGCGCACCGGCATCGTCTGCGAATTCCGCTCACGCCACGATCAACTGGCCCTGCCCACCGGCGTGCCGCTGGTGGCCTACCGCACGGCGCAAGAGGCGCTCACCAACGTCTCGAAGCACGCCCATGCCACCAAGGTGCAGATCGACCTGTCGCTGGCCGGCGACACCTTGTCGCTCGAGATCAGCGACGACGGCCGCGGCCTCAGCCAGGAAGACCTGGCCAAGGCCCGCTCATTCGGCATTCGCGGCCTGTACGAACGCGCCGGCACCGTGGGCGGCTGGGTTGACCTGAGCAGCGGCCCGACCGGCACCACGCTCATCCTGTCGGTGCCCCTGCAGCCCAATGGCCAAGACGGCGACAGTGGCGATTCGTCCAACCCCTACGACCCCACGTCGTGGGGCGCCCTATGATGGCAATTCCCCGGATGCGAGCACACACGTCATGATCAAAGTGATTCTTTGCGACGACCATGCGCTGATCCGCCGTGGCATTCGCGACACCCTGTGCGAAGAACAAGACATCCAGGTGATCGGCGAGGCCGGCGACTACGGCGAACTGCGCGCCCTGTTGCGCACCGTCGGTGAAGCCGACGTGCTGGTGCTCGACATCAACATGCCCGGACGCAGCGGCCTCGACGTGTTGCACGTGCTGAAAGACGAAGGCACGACCATGAAGGTGCTGGTGGTGTCGATGTACCCCGAAGACCAATACGCCATCCGCGCCCTGCGTGCCGGCGCCTACGGCTACGTCAACAAGGGCGGCGACCCCGGTTTGATCGTTGCCGCCGTGCGCACCGTGGGGCAGGGCCGCAAGTACGTCACGCCCGAGATCGCGCAGATGCTGGTCGAAAGCCTCACCACGCCCAGCTCTGAAATGGCGCACGAAAAGCTGTCTGACCGCGAGCTGCAGACGCTGGTGCTCATCGCATCAGGCAAGCGGCTGTCCGACATCGCCGAAGAACTGACCCTCAGCCCCAAGACCGTGAGCGTCTACCGCGCCCGCGTGCTCGAAAAGCTGGGCCTTGCCAACAACTCCGAGCTGACCGTCTACGCCATCCGCAACGGGTTGGTCGGCGGCTGAGAGCCTGAGACGCCATGCGGGTGCTGCTGGTCGAAGACGACCGGATGATCGGCGACAGCCTGCGCGGTGCGTTGCGGCTGGAAGGCTATGCAGTCGATTGGGTGTACGACGCGCAGGCGGCTGGCGCCACGCTGGCGTCCGAACGCTTCGACCTCGTGCTGCTTGACCTGGGCCTGCCCAAGGGCTGCGGCCTGCAGGTGCTGCGTGACCTGCGCGCCAGGCAAGACGCCACCCCCGTCATCGTGCTCACCGCCCGCGACGGCCTGAGCGACCGCGTGGCCGGGCTCGACGCTGGCGCCGACGACTACCTGGCCAAACCCTTCGAGCTTGACGAACTGAACGCCCGCATGCGCGCCGTGCTGCGCCGCCACGCCGGCCGGTCCGCGCCAGTGCTTGAACACGGCGGCGTGCGCCTCGACCCCGCCACCCGCCAGGTCAGCCGCAACGGCGAGCCGGTGCTGCTGTCAGCCCGCGAATTCGCGGTGCTTGAAGCCTTGCTGCAACGCCCGGGCGCGATCCTGTCGCGCGCGCAGCTGGAAGACAAGCTCTACGGCTGGGGCGAAGAAATCGAAAGCAACGCCGTGTCGGTCTACGTGCACCAGCTGCGCCGCAAGCTGGGCGCCGAATACATCCGCAACATGCGCGGCGTGGGCTACTTCGTGGCGGCGGGTTGATGGGGGCCGGCCTGAATTCCATCCGCGTTCGCCTGTTCCTTTCGCTGCTGGCCATGCTGGCCCTGACCACGGCCGTGATGGGTGCGGTGACGTACCACAACGTGCTCAGCGAAACCGAGGCGCTGTTCGATTACCAACTGCGCCAGATGGCCTTGTCACTGCGCGACCAGGGTGAGGTGGCGCCCGACCAGGCGCAGGCCCTGGCCGATGAGCAGCTCGACTTCGTGGTGCAAATCTGGACCATCGACGGCCGCGCCATCTACAGCACCCGCGCCCACCGCAACCTGCCCACCCGCGCGCTGCTGGGCTTTGCCACCGTCAGCGTCGAGGGCCAGGCGTGGCGCACCTTCAGCGTCGCCACACCGTTCCGGGTGATTCAAGTGGCGCAGCCGGCGCAGATTCGCACCCGGCTTGCGGCGGCTTCGGCGCTGCGCAGCGTGATGCCCTTGCTGGTGCTAACGCCCCTGATGGCGCTGGCGATGCTCGGCTTGACCGCATGGAACCTGCGCCCCTTGCGCCGCGTGGCTGAGGCCGTGCGCCAGCGAGACGACCAACTGCTGCACCCCGTGCCATCGCAGGGCCTGCCCGAAGAGGTGGCCACGCTGGTGACGGCCTTGAATGCGCTGCTGCAACGCCTGGGTGAGTCGCTCACCACGCAGCGCGCGCTGGTGTCTGACGCAGCCCATGAGCTGCGGTCACCGCTGACGGCATTGAAGCTGCAGCTCGAAGTGCTCAAGCGCGCGTCCAGCGAAGACGATCGCAGCCAGGCGCTGGCCGCGCTTACCGCCGGCATTGAACGCGCAGCGCGGCTGGTCGAACAACTGCTGACGCTCGCGCGCAGCGAGCCCGGTGCGCCTGCGCTGGTGTTCGACGCGCTGGAGCTGGGCGAGCTGGTGCGCCAGGCCGTCGCCGACACCGTGCCCTTCGCGCTGTCGCGTGGCACCGAGTTCGAGTTGATCGCCGATGAGCCCGTCACCGTGCAAGGCGAGCGCAGCTCGTTGGCCGTGCTGGTGCGCAACCTGGCCGACAACGCGGTGCGCTATTCGCCGCGCGGCTCGCGGGTCGAACTGCGTGTGTTGACCGAACAAGGCGTGCCCACCCTGCGCATCGACGATGCCGGCCCAGGCATTCCAGAAGCCGAACGCGGCCGCGTGTTCGACCGCTTCTACCGCCGCAACCTGGGTGATGAACCGGGCACCGGACTGGGGCTTGCCATCGTGCGCAGCGTGGCTGCGCGGCATGGCGCCCAGGTCAGCCTGAGTGAGTCACCACAGGGCGGCTTGCGCGTCACCGCATCTTTTGTCGGAAACAGCGACGGCTTGCGGGACAATCCGCACCGCCCCGATGTGCGGGCGTTACCGAAACGCTATCCGAATGAACAAGTCTGAACTGATCCAACACCTGGCCGACTCGCACTCCCTGTCCAAGGCCGAATCCGGCCGCATCCTTGAGACGCTGCTCGACGCGATCGTCACCACGGTCAAGAAGGGTGGCTCGGTGGTCATCCCCGGCTTTGGTTCGTTCAAGCAGCACGCACGCGCAGCCCGCAGCGGCGTGAACCCCGCCACCGGCGACAAGATCAAGATCGCCGCCGCCAAGCTGCCGAAGTTCACTGCTGGCGCCACCTTCAAGGCCGCCGTCGATCCGAAGAACGCCGCACGCAAGGCCGCCAAGGCCGAAGCCACGAAGGCTGCCAAGCCGGCAGCAAAGCCCGCGAAGAAGGCTGCCAAGAAGGCCTGAATGCGCGGTTGAGCCGCCGGGTTCGCCTGGCGGCTTGAACATCGGGTTGGTGTTCAGGGTCGGTTCACACCGCCTTGAACCCAACCCGATTGTTTTTTCAGCGCCGCCCCGTGGCGTTCACAGCGGGTGACGTGGGTGGACGACGCACGGCGACACCAACTCGGCCGTGGCTGTGGGGCTCTGCACCAGGCCTCGCCCACGTTGCGAGGGGTGCCCGCCCTGCGGGGCATACACGGCGTCACAGCGCTCACGGGCCTTGTCTCGCTCACACAGGTCGTTCACGAGCCCCAGTTCTTCAAACTGGGCGACAAGCGCCAAGGCGTGGACAGCGCCGCGCGTGTACACCACCCGGTAGACACAGCCCGCACGGTTGCGCAGGCCAAAGACCGTGGTGGGCCCGTCGGCGCGGTGACGCTCGGCCTTCTCGATCGCCATCAACACCGCGGCGTCATGCTCTGCGCACGCCACGCCGGGGAAGGTTTTCGTTTCCATGGTTGGGCATGCCCCCACAGGTCGATGTCAATCGTGGCCGTGCTTGCCGTGCCGCTTTTCCTTCTTGCCGTGTTTGTGGCCTCGGTCGTGGTCGTCATGGTCACGGTCTCTGTCGTGCCGTTCTTCGTAGCGTTCTTGCACCCACCGCTCTTGAACAAAGTAGACCGGCTGGCCGCAGGCGCGGTAGCGGTTGCAGTGTTTGCCCCAGTTCTTCTGGTGACCGGGTGGCACGTACAGGTAGAGCGGTTCGTGCCGCACGCGGGCCGGCGCAATGAGCACCGGCTGCGCATAGACCACGGGTGGGGGCGGCACGTGGCCGATGTCGATGCGGCCGTAAACGCCAGGCTGCATCACCGACACCGAGACGCCAACGTTCGTTTGCGCCGAGGCCAGGCTGGTGCCCGTGGCCAGCGCGAGGGCAAGAAGGTGCTTCATGGGTGGTCCTTGGAAGGGTTCAGGGGAAGGCGATGGCCACCGGGGCGACGGCGCCGGTCACGTCGATGGCTTGCGTCATCGTGGCGCCGGCCGAGGCCGCTTGCAGGGTGAATAGGTTGGCGGCGGCCGTGTCGGGCACGAAGGCCAGCGTGCTGGGGTTGGCCATGTAAGCCAGCTTCACCGGGGCGCCGATCGGCAGTTGCAGCGAGAAGTCGCCGCTGAGCGCGTCCACCGGCGCCCAGGCCACTTCCACGTTCGGTCCGCCCGTGAAGCTTTGCATGGCGCGCAGCGTGGCGGTGGCGGGTGTCACCCTGCCCGTGACGGGGCGCGGGGTGGCCAACGGCGGGTTGATGCGCAGCGTGGCGCTGTTCACCGTGGTGGGTGTGCCGCTGACAACGGGCACGCCCGTCATCACCGCTGTCACCCGGCCGGCCGCGCTGATCACCAGGTCGTACTGGCCGGCGGGAACGGGGTACAGCATGAAGCGGCCCGTGGTGTCGGGCGGGGTGGCCTTCACCGGCACGCCGTTCAGTTGCACCGAGACGTGGGTGGACGTGAGCGCGATGGTCGGGTCCACATGGCCCACCACACGCAGGCCGGCGTCGCCCAGCAGCGGGGTGATCGTCAGCACCGGCTTCAGGTTGTACCCGCCGCTGTTGCCGCGTTTGACGATCGACTTGCAGGCGTCGAAGTCGAGCGCCACGTCGAGCACCTGGCCGGCCGGCACGTCGATGTCGGCGTTGAGCTTCAGGCCCGACTGCTGACCACTCGGCGTGGTCAGGGCGGTTTCAACGCCGCCGGTGGGCACCACCGAGTTGGCGAATGGGTGGGCCACGCTGTTGTCGGCCAACACCAGCCGCAGCTGGGTGTAGCGGCCGGCGGGCAAGGTGGTTTCGCCCAGGTGGTCGAGCACGCCGTTGGTCAGCGTCAGCAGGTCGATGCGCCGGGGTGGGCTGAGTACGATCTCGGACCAGCCCGCGTCGCTGTCGGGGGCGGTGACGCTCTGGTGCACACGCACCTTCTCGATCGTCACGTTCACCTGGTCGTAGCCGCAGGCCGGCGCATCGGTGATCGACACGCTCAGCGTGCCCTGTTGCGCCCCTGTGCCACCAATGCCGCCGCCCCCGCCGCCGCAGGCGGTGAGTGACAGAAGCGCGGCCAGCGCGATGCCCCATGCTGTGGTTTTGATGTTCATCGTGCGTCTCCTGTGCCAACGGATGGCGTGATGGGTTCTTCGAAGTAGTAAATGCCCAGCCCCACGCGCGCACGCGCTTCGGTGGGCTGGGGCGAGAGGTCGGTGTCGTGCTCGGCGAGCCAGCGGTCGAGCATTTCCAGCAGCGCTTGTGCCTGGGTCGAACTGAGGCGGCGAAAGGCCGGCAACGCTGCGGCGGGGATGCTTTGGTACATCACCTTGCGTTGGAAGCGCGGGTCGTCGTCGCCGTGCAGCAGGTTGTGGTCGATGGTGCCGATGAGGTCGGCCACGTCGGTGCCCAGGATGCCGATCTTGTCGACCTCGCTGCTGCGCGGCACATAGGCGGGCGTCAGCAGTTCCAGCCGGCCGTCGGCGCGTTGCGACACCGCGCCCACATGCAGCAGTTCGCTCAACACGGCCTTCGCGGGCATGTCGCCGCTGTGGCGCTTCACGAGCGCGGCGAAGCCCAGTTCGCCGTCGGCGCCGAGCAGGCGGGGTGCCCCGTTGGCGTCGATGAAATCGGGGTCGCGCCCCCAGCCCGTCAGCACGCGGGCGGCGCGGTTGTAGCGGTCGGCACTGTCTACCAGCGCCTCAATGGGCAGCGACAGCAGGCGCTGCACCTCTTTGCGGGTCAGCCCCGAAAGAATGGAAACCCGCGAGATGGAAGGCTTGTGGCCTGGAATGCCAAACTCTTCCATCGCCACCTGCAGGTAAATGCGCTTGGCGATGTCTTCAAACGCCCCGAACGACACCGAGTGCCGCAGCAGCAGCCGGAACAGCGGCCGCAAGATGAGGGTCAGCGCCCGTTTGAGTGCGGGTTGGTGTGCAACTTCTGCGTCCATAATTGGGAAATGTATCCCAAATATAGGGGTGCAAGCACCGCTGGCGGGCGGGGCGTCGGGGTGTGACGGGGTGTCTGGCCATCCTCGCCGCTTCGCTCAAAGCTGCTTGAGGATCTCGGCCTGAATGGCCGACAGCGGCACCACCTTCTCGGCCCCGCCGCGTTTGATGGCTTCCTTGGGCATGCCGAACACCACGCAGCTTTCTTCGTCTTGCGTCACGGTGCGCGCGCCCACGTTGCGCATCTCCAGCAGGCCGGCGGCGCCGTCGTCGCCCATGCCGGTCATGATCACGCCCAGCGCGTTGGCGCCCGCGCTCTTGGCGACCGATCGGAACAGCACGTCCACCGACGGCCGGTGGCGGTTGACCAGCGGGCCGTCGATCACTTCGACGTGGTAATACGCGCCGCTGCGCTTGAGCAGCATGTGGCGGCCGCCCGGCGCGATGAGCGCGCGGCCCGGCAGCACGCGGTCGTTGTGCTCGGCTTCTTTCACGGAGATGCGGCACAGGCCGTCGAGCCGCGCCGCGAAGGCGGCCGTGAACTTCTCTGGCATGTGCTGAACGATCACGATGCCCGGGCACACCCGGGGCAGGGCGGTCAGCACCTCTTCCAGCGCCTGCGTGCCACCGGTCGATGTGCCCAGCGCCACCACGCGTTCGGTGGTCTGCGTCATGGCGCGGGTGGCGGGCGGCAAGATGGCGTCGGCGGTGTACTTCTCGGCCACTTCAACGGGCATGCGTGGGGCGGCGAGCCGGCGCACGTTGGCCTTGGCCGCGGCCTTCACGGTGCTCACCAATTCATCGGCCGATTCGCTGAGGAACTGCTTCAGCCCGAGCTTGGGCTTGGTGATGATGGCCACCGCGCCAGCCGCCATGGCTTCGAGCGTGGTCTTCGCGCCCTTGTCGGTCAACGTCGAGCAGATGACGACCGGCGTGGGCCGTTGCTGCATCACCATCTTCAAGAAGGTGATGCCGTCCATGCGGGGCATTTCCACGTCGAGCACGATCACGTCGGGCCATTCGATCTTCAGCCGCTCGATGGCCAGCAGCGGGTCGGCCACGGCGGCGATCACCTCCACGCCGGGCGCTTCGCTCAACAGGCCCGAGACGACCTGCCGCACCACGGCGGAATCGTCGATGACCATGACCTTGATGGAACTCATGCGTTGTCTCCTGCGAAGGGCATCAAGCCCGAGCCTGTGCCGGGCTGCACCTGCCGCGCCCACACGTCGCCGGTGGCGATGTCGAACACGATCTGCCGGTGGCCCACGCCAAACAGGCTCTCGGAATGAATGGGAATGCGGTGCGCGAGCAGCAGGCTGCGTGCGGCCTCGCCGTTCGAGCGGCCCACGCTGACGGCGGCATGCGCCGCGCGTTGAGCGGGGAACATGTCGCCGCCGCCAAAGATCTTGGCTTCGCACTGCGAGCGTTCGACGTTGGCCTGCCGCAGCTCATCAAGCATCAACAGCAGCGCCTCTTCGCCATAGCGCGCGTCGAGCGGGGTGGCGCGCTTTTCGTTGCGCCGCGCCAGCATGAAGTGCGACATGGCGCCGATGCGATAAATGGGGTGCCACAGGGTGATCGACACACACGAGCCCAGCACCGTGCGCATGCGGCAACGCGCGTCGCCGACCGCATATTCGCCGGGCCGCAACAACACGTCTTGTCGGCCCTGTTCGGTGGCCATCGGCGCCTCTAGGGCTTGCGGTAGATGGATGGCGCCACCTGCAGCAGCGCGTTGGTGATGTCGTTCAGGCTCTCGGAATGCCCGATGCAGAAATGGCCACCCGGCTTGATCATCGAGATGATCCGACCGACCACCTGGCGCTTGGTGTCGCCGTTGAAATAGATCATCACGTTGCGCAAGAAGATCACGTCGAACGGCGCCAGCGTGGGCAGCGTGGTGTTCAGGTTGATCTGCAGGAACTGCACGCGCTGGCGCAAGGATTTTTCGACCAGCAGCGTGCCGGTTTGCGGGCCTTGGCCCTTGAGGCAAAAGCGCTTCAAGTAGGCCGGCGGCATTTGCCGGGCGCGTTCCATCGGGTAGTGGCCGCTGCGGGCGCGTTCGAGCACACGGGTGCTGATGTCGGAGCCCATCACTTCCCAGGCGCTTTCGCCCAGGCTGTCGGCCAGCACCATGGCCATCGTGTAGGCCTCTTCGCCGGTCGAGCTGGCCGCACTCCACACGCGAAACGGCTGCGTGCGGCCGCGCACGCTGGTGGCCACATCACGCAGCAACTCGAAGTGCTTGGGCTCGCGGAAGAAATAGGTTTCGTTGGTGGTCAGCAGGTCCACCGCCGTCTGCACCTCGCCTTGGTCGCGGCCACTGCTCAGCAGCGCGAAGTAGTCGGTGTAGCTGTCGAGTTTGCGCGCCTGCAGCCGCTTGGCCAAACGGCCGCACACCAGCGCCTTTTTCGACGACGACAGCGTGATGCCCGCCGCGTCGTAGATGAAGCGCTGGAAGTGGCCGAACTCCTTGTCGCTGATGGCTTGCATCACGTTTTCTGGGTGTTGCGGCCTCAGGCGTGGGCGGCCATGGCAGGGTGTGAGTGGGGCAGCTCGGCGTCCGCGTGGGCGTCCTGCAGGTCGTCGAGCGACAACACATGGCTCACGTTCAGCAAGATCACGAACTTGCCGCGCACCTTGCCCATGCCTTCGATGAAATCGGTGCGTATGCGCGCACCGAAAGCTGGCGCGGGTTCGATGTCGGCAGCGGCGATGTCGAGCACCTCGTTGACGGCATCGACCACCACACCGATCACCTGTCGTTCGCGTTCGCCATCAACATTGGCTTCCACCTCGACGATGACGATGCAGGTGCGTTTGGTCACGACGCTGGGCGCGCGGCCGAAGCGGGCCAGCAGGTCCATCACCGGCACCACGGCGCCGCGCAGGTTGATCACGCCACGCACACAGGCCGGCATCATCGGCACCTCGGTGAGGTCGTGGTATTCGATGATTTCCTTGATGGCCAGAATGCCGATGGCGAACACCTCGCCCGCCAGCATGAAGGTCAGGTACTGCGTAGGCTCAAGCGCTGCCTGTGCGGCCTGGGCCACCACGGCACCGCCGTGCGGCCGGGAGCCATGGGTTTGAAGCTGTGTGCTCATGGGGAATTCCTTAGAACTTCACGAACTGGGATTCGTCGGCGCCGGTGAAGGCCATGCCGCTGACCAGGTTGAAGCCGGTGGATGCCCGGCGCGCGGGGGCGCTCTTCTTTGTGGCCTTTTGCGCGGTCGGTTTGCGCGGCTCGGCCGATGGCGTTCTCACAGCGTCGTTGGCCAGCTTGAAGAAGGCCATGGCTTGTTGAAGCTGTTCGGCCTGCGAGCTCATCTCTTCCGAGGTGGCGGCCAGCTCTTCGGAAGACGACGCGTTTTGCTGCGTGGTCTGGCTGAGCTGGCTCACGGCCGAGTTGATCTGGCTCACACCCGAAGACTGCTCTTCAGACGCCGCGGTGATCTCTTGCACCAGGTCAGACGTCTTCTTGATGTTGGGCACCATCTGGTCGAGCAAGCGGCCGGCCTTTTCAGCCAGCTCAACGCTAGAGCCCGCCACGTCGCCAATCTCTTGCGCCGCCACCTGGCTGCGTTCGGCCAGCTTGCGCACTTCGGCTGCCACCACCGCGAAGCCCTTGCCGTGTTCACCGGCACGCGCCGCTTCAATGGCGGCGTTCAGTGCCAGCAGGTTGGTCTGGTAGGCGATGTCGTCAATGATGCGGATCTTCTGGGCGATCTGCTTCATCGCGGCCACGGTGGCTTTCACCGCCTCGCCGCCTTCGGTTGCTTCTTCCGAGGCCTTGGTGGCGATGCCATCGGTGACCTTGGCGTTCTCGGTGTTCTGCGAGATCGAAGCCGTCATCTGCTCGATCGAAGCGCTGGTTTCTTCGACCCCCGCTGCCTGCTCGCTCGATGCTTGCGACAGCGACTGCGCCGTGGCGCTGACCTCTTCCGATGCACCCGCCAGTGCTTCGGCGCTGCTGTTCACTTCAGTGACCACTTGCGAGAGCTTGGCGACCATGGACTTGATGCCCGCCAGCATGCTGGTGGTGTCGTTCGCGCGGGACTCGATCGAGACCGTGAGGTCGCCCTCGGCCACCTTGTTCACCACCTCCAGCACGTAGCGCGGGTCACCACCCATTTGCAGCAGGATGCCCCGGATGATGAAGGTGCCGAAGAGGATCAGCAGCACCATCGCAGTGCCGCCAATGCTGAGCATCAGCACGTTGGACTGCGCCGCGGCGGCATTGGCGGTGACGACTTGTTCCAGGCCGACACGCTCATTGAGGTCAACGATTTTCTGAAGCGTGGATTCGGCCGCGTTGAAGAGCGGGTTGCTGTCGTCCAGGCGTTTGAAGAACGTGACGAACAGGGCGCGTTGCTCCGCGTCCGAGCGGCTCTTGCTGAGGTCGGCAACCACGTCGGCGGTTTTCTCGGCGGACAGCTTCCAGTCGTCCCATTGCTTGATGAATTGCTTCCACAGCTTTTCTTCTTCCGGGGTTTGCGGCAGGGGTTCATAGACCTTCCAGCCCTTCTCAACCCGGGCCCAGATTGCCTTGCGCTCAACGACGATCGCGGCGAATTTTTCGTGCGCCTTGTAGTCGTTCTCGTGGATGAGCGCGCTCAGGATGTTGGCGCGCAGCGCCGTCTGGCCTTCGTTCACCACGCCGAGCCCAAGGATCGAAGGCAATCGAACGTCGCCGATTTCCTGGACAGACGCGCTCGTCTGTCGAATGCCAAATGAGCCGGCAAGGCCGATGAACACGGTGGCCAGGATCGCCATGGCGAGCAGAAGAATCAGCTTCGTTCTGACGGTGAGGTAAGGAATCATGAGGTTTGCTCCCTGTTGTTGTGGACTTTGAGTGGCTGCCGTTCAAGTGAGGCTCAGCGCCTGCCCCGGCACGGTGGCGGCGCGTTGCATCAGCGCCGGCACATCAAGAATCAAGGCCACTTCGCCGCTGCCCAAAATGCTGGAACCGCTGATGCCTTGCACCTGCGCAAACATCTTCGAGAGCGGCTTGATGACGGTTTGCGCTTCGCCGTGCAGAGCGTCCACCACCAGGCCGAACTTGGTGCCGGCGTGGTTGACGACCACGATGTTCTGGCGCGCGCTGGGGGTGCCCGGCACGTCGAACAACTCGCGCAAACGAATGAAGGGCATCACCACGCCGCGCAGGTCGGTGTAGTCGTGGCCGGGTTCGGCGTTGAATTCAACGCATTCGTCCACCATGTCGAGCGGCACCACGAACACAGACTTGCCCACGCCCACCTGGAAGCCGTTGATGATGGCCAGCGTGAGCGGCAGGCGCACGGTCACCGTGGTGCCTTCGCCGGGGGTGCTGGCGATGTTGACGCTGCCGCGCAGCGCAACGATGTTGCGTTTGACGACGTCCATGCCCACGCCCCGGCCCGACAGGTTGGTCACCTGTTCGGCGGTTGAAAACCCGGGCTCGAAGATGAGGCTGTAGATCTCGCCGTCGGTGAGTACCTTGCCGGCTTCAACCAGGCCGCGCTCAAGCGCCTTGGCCATGATGCGTTCGCGGTTCAGGCCACCGCCGTCGTCGCTGACTTCAATGACGATGCTGCCCGAGTCGTGAAACGCGTTGAGCGTCACGGTGCCTTGCGTCGGCTTGCCGCGCTGGGCGCGCAGCTCGGGTGAATCAATGCCGTGGTCGATGGCGTTGCGCACCAGGTGGGTGAGCGGGTCGCCGATCTTTTCGACCACGGTTTTGTCGAGTTCGGTGTCTTCACCGCTGACGACCAGGTGGATGTCTTTGCCCAGCTCGCGTGACACGTCGTGCACCACGCGCTGGAAGCGACTGAAGGTGGCGCCGATCTTGACCATGCGCAGTTGCAGCGCGCTGTCGCGTACTTCTTCAACCAGGGCCGAGAGGGTGGAGTGCCGTTCTTGCAGTTCGGTGTTGCGGGTGCGGCGGGCCACCAGGTTGGCGCCGGCCGAGGCAATGATGAGTTCGCCCACCAGGTTGATCAACCGGTCGAGCTTGTCGGCATCGACGCGGATGGACTGGCCTTCCTGCGTCTTGAGGTCGCGCACGCGCTTTTGTTTTTCGAGCGCGGCTTCCACCACTGGCGGCGCCACGCGGCCTTGCTCGACGAGGATGTCGCCCAGCAGTGGCATGGGTTCCTCGGCGTGGGCCTGCACGTTGAGCGCCGCGCTCAGCTCGTGGGCGGTCACGGTGCCGCTGCGCACCAGCAGTTCACCCAGGCGGGTGGACTCTTCGGGCAGTGACTTGATGAGGGCGATGTAGGCGCCGACGTGGCTGTTGGGCGGCACGATGTGCAGCGTGCAGTCGTCGAGCACGAACTCGAAGGCGCCTTCGATGGCGGCTTTGTCGGCCGGGCTCTTGAATGCGATCTCGAAGCCGAGGTAGCAGCTCTCGGGGTCCATGTCCGTGGCGTCGGGCAGCGCGTCGTGCAGGGTCACGATGCCGGTGATGCGGCCCATGGTGCCGAGGTAGCGGATGAACGACATCGGGTCCATGCCGTTGCGCAGCACGTCGCGCCCGAAGCGCACCGAGATGTGCCAGGTGTCGCCGTCGCTGGGCGTGGTGGCCATGCGCTCGAACACATGCGCGGGCGGCTCGGTGGCCACCAACGCGCCGCCGTGGGCGAGGTAGGCGTTCAGGCGCGTGGTCAGTGGGGCGCCGCGTTCGGCGAGTGCGGCGTCGGTTTCGGGCGACTTGGCCTCGACCGCATCGACCAGCGCGCCGATGTGGTCGCAGCAGCCGAGCATCAGCGCGATGAGGGCGTCGTCGATGGCGATGCCGCCGTCGCGCACTTCATCGAGCACGCTTTCAACGCCATGCGTGAAGGCCACCACCGCGTCCAGGCCGAACAGGCCGGCCGAGCCCTTGATGGTGTGCGCGGCGCGGAAGATGGCGTTGACGGTCTCGGACCTGTCGGCCTCTTGGCTCACGCCCAGCAGCGCGGTCTCCATGTCTTCGAGCAGCTCGCGGGCTTCGGCGAAGAAGGTGTACAGAACTTGGTCGATGTTCATCGTGGGCTTTCGCGTCAGGCCATGGCGGAGGGCACGGCGGGCACGGCGGGCACAGCGGGTACAACGAGCGGGTCGCCGAAGAAGGCGGCCAGGTCGAGCAGCTCAAAGGCATCGACCACGGCGGGGCTGTGGGCGCACAGGCTCAAGCGCACACCGCGCTGCTGCGCATGCCGCTTGGCGAGCATCAGCAGTTGCACGCCGGCGGTGTCGGTCTCGCTGACGGCTGACAGGTTGACTTCAACGGCGGGGTGGGTGTTGATGACCGACAGCAACACGGCCTTCAGTTCGGCCGCGCGGTAGATCGTCAGCTCGCCCTCGATGGCGAGCGGGAACGCGCCGCCCGCGCCGGGGTGGGGACTTTGCATGGTGGACCTCGCAATGGGGTTTGGGGGCGGACGGAGCGCGCGCGTGCCGGTGTGTGTGCAGGCGAGTGAAAGTTGCCTCAGGGCAGCACGAGCTTTTGCACCACGGCCATCAACTGTTCGGGCTTGAAAGGCTTCACAACCCAGGCCTTGGCGCCGGCTTCCTGGCCTTCACGCTTCTTGGCCTCTTGCGACTCGGTGGTCAGCATCACGATGGGCGTGAACTTGTAGGCCGGCAGTTGTTTGACGGCCTTGACGAGGCTGATGCCGTCCATGTTGGGCATGTTCACGTCGCTGATGATCAGGTGGACCTTCTGGCCCTTCAGCTTGCTGAGCGCGTCCTTGCCATCGCAGCCTTCGATCACCTCGTAGCCCGCGCCCCGCAGTGAAATGGCGACCACCTGTCGCACCGAGGCGGAGTCATCGACGATCAGAATGCTTTTGGCCATGTTGTGTTCTCCCGTGGGGCGCAATCAAACGTTGCTGTTGGTGTTCAGAAAAAAGTGATTTCTTCGTTCTTGGGCCCGGCCGCCGCACCGCCGCTGTGGGTGGTGCGCTCTTCGGCCATGGCGTAGGTCTTTTCCAGCTCGGCCAGCAAGGCGCTGGCGTCCACCGGCTTGAGCACGCCGCCACGTTCGTGGGCTTCGCGGCTTTCGGTCAGCTGGGTGGGCAGCTGCGACATGTTGTGGCGCACGTGCGTCATCACCTGACTCACGCGGTCTTGAAATTGAAGCTGCACCAGCGCTTCGCACACTTCGGCCTGGATGCCCAGGCTTTCGCGCTTGAGCACATCGCTCGACTCGACCAGCGCGTCGGTCACGCCGCGAAAGCCGCCCAGCACCGAATGGATGGACGCTTCACAGGCGCCGAGCGAGGCCGCTTCACGCGCCGATGATTTTTCAGCGCTCTGGCGCACGGTGGCGATGGCGGTGCCGATCAACGTCACCTTGTCGGCCATGCGCTTGCCGGTTTCGCCCGACATGGCCGAGAGCTTGCGCACTTCTTGCGCCAGCACCGAGAAGCTGCGCCCGCTTTCACCGGCATGCGCCGCCTCGATGGCGGCGTTGATGGCGAGCAGGTTGGTTTGCGCGGCGATGTTGGCCACCTCGGCGGCCATCTGCTGCAGTTCATTGACGAAGCGGCTGAGGCTTTGCACTTCGGTGTGCATGGCGCCGTTGCTCGCCATGGCGGCGCGCAGGGAGTCGAGCACGCCGTTGAGTTCTTTGCTGCTGCTGGCAAACACCGCCACCAGCCCTTGTTCGTCGCCCTGCGCATCGCCCTCGGTGGATGCGGTCGAGGCGTGCATTGCCTGGTCGAGCCGGTCAACGATGCCGGCGAAGCGCTGCGTCAGTTCGGCGATCGCCGTTTCCATCTGCGTGCGCGAGGTTTCGATGTGGCCGCACCAGACGGGCAACAACTCGTGCCCCAGCTTTTCGGTGCCGGCCAGGTAGGCGGCCGTGTCGGCTTGCCGGGCGCGGTGGGCGGCGGCCTGGCGGCGGTCGAAGCCGAAGCCGGCGGCCAGCAGGCCAACCGCCACGGCGGCGGCCCAGCCGCTCCAGCCACTGGCGGCCCAGGTGGACAAGCCCCCCGCCAGCCCCATCACCGTGCAGTGAGAGGCAAACCCGTTGGGAAGACGGAACCAGCGCCCCACCCGTCGAAGGGTGGAATCGGCGGTGGCGCTGTCGCGTGATGAGGCCAAGCTGAGGGCAGACATGAACAGACATATCGGCAGGCCTCGCCGGGAAATGAAACCCCAGTTGCCAGTTGCTCCTCACAAACCTGCATATTCACCGGGCGGAGCTGTAAGGGTACGTAGACGTACCGTGTGGCAGGCGCTGTGGGGATGCTTGACGCGCCACGACCTCGCGTTTCGCGGTGGAACCGAAGCGCATGGTCGCTCCAAAGGTTCCGTTGCCTTGTGGCCCTGACCTGACACGGCAGGTCGGTGGCTCCAAATTAACTTTCGCTTAACGCCGGGCTAACCGAGCGCTAACAGAGCGCTCCTATCGTCTGGGCATGGCGGGTCGATCGACCCGCATGTTTGTCCGCAGGAGCACCCAATGAAGATGAAGCTGAACAACTTGAGCGCCGCCTTGCTGGGGGCGGGTGTGGTCGCCATGGGCACCGCCGGTGCCATCAACCTGCCCGGCTGGTTGAAGGCCGCGCAGGAAAAACCGGCCGTGCAAGCCGCGGCCCAGCAGGCGCCGGACACGTCGGCGCAACTGGCGGTGGCCCCCATTGCCACGCCGGTGGCGCCCATTCCGGCGCAAGGCACGGTGCCGAACTACCGCGCCATCGTGGCGCAGGCCGGGCCGGCGGTGGTGGGCGTGACGGTCGAGGGCGTGCGCAAGGCCACGGCGGCCGAGCGCCAGGGCGGCCTGCCCCCGGGCATGGAGAACGACCCGTTCTTCCAGTTCTTTCGGGGCCTGCCCGGTGGGCCGGGTGGGCCACGCGGTGGCAACCCGTCGCAGCCGTTTCGCGGCCAGGGCTCGGGCTTCATCATCAGCAGCGACGGGTTGATCCTGACCAACGCCCACGTGGTGCGCGAGGCCAAGGAAGTGACCGTGAAGCTGAGCGACCGGCGCGAGTTCTCGGCCAAGGTGCTGGGCTCTGACCCGGCGACCGACGTCGCCGTGTTGCGCATCGACGCCAAGGGCCTGCCCACCGTGCGCCTGGGCGACCCGCAAAAGCTGGAGGTGGGCGACCCGGTGCTGGCCATCGGCTCACCCTATGGCTTCGAGCAGACGGTCACCCAGGGCATCGTGAGCGCCAAGGGTCGCTCGCTGCCGGGCGATGCGGTGGTGCCGTTCATCCAAACCGACGCGGCGGTGAACCCTGGCAACTCGGGCGGGCCGCTGTTTGACGGCAGCGGGGCGGTGGTCGGCATCAACGCGCAGATCTATTCACAGACAGGCGGCTACCAGGGCCTGAGCTTCGCCATTCCGATCACCGTGGCGCTGAAGGTCAAGGACCAGATCGTGGCCAACGGCCGGGCCTCGCATGCGCGGCTCGGCGTGGTGGTGCAAGACCTCAACCAGAGCCTGGCCGAATCGTTCGGGCTGAAGCGGGCCGATGGCGCGCTGGTGTCACGCGTGGCGCCCAAAAGCGCTGCCGGGGCGGCCGGGCTGAAGGCGGGCGACGTGATTCTTGAGGTGAACGGCGAGCCGGTTGAACGCTCGGGCTCGTTGTCGAGCCGCATTGGCCTGTCGGTGCCGGGCGAGCGCGTGAAGCTGAAGGTGTGGCGCGACCATGCGGCGCGCGAGATCGACGCCAAGCTGGGTGGCGCCGACGAAGAGAAAGAGGCCGTGGCCGATGCCGCATCACCAGAGCAGGGCAGCCAACTGGGCCTCGCGCTGCGCCCCTTGAGCCCGCAGGAGCGCCAGCAGTCGCGCATCGACCAGGGCCTGGTGGTCGAGCAGGTGACAGGCGCCGCAGAGCGGGCCGGCATTGAAGCCGGCGACGTGCTGCTGGCCATCAACGGCAAGCCGGTCACGTCGATCGACCAGGTGCGCGGTGTGCTCAAGAGCAAGCCCAAGAGCGTGGCCTTGCTGGTCGAACGCGGCGGCGAACGCATCTTTGTGCCGGTGAATCTGGGCTGATCTTTCCGCTGTCCTTCCGCTACGCCGCCTGCCGCTGTAGGACTTTCTCTGGTCTTGCAGCGGCGCTGGAACATCCTTCGAGCCGGTGCTGTCCAACGACACATTCGATCATTCGAAAGGATTGCCATGAATATCCCCAAGATGAAACTGATTTCGTCGGCGGCCGCCCTGATGCTGGCCACCGGCGCATGGGCCCAGCAGGACCCCACCACACCACTCGCCAACCCTGCCAACCCCGGCCCCTCGACCCAGCAGGCACCGGCTGCTGGCGCGATCGTGATCCCACCGGGTGTGTTGCCCGACACAGGTGCCTTGCCTCCGGACGTGCCATCTGGCGAGGTGCAACCCGTGGCGCCTGCCATCGGCGCGCAGGCCGATGCCCCTGCCACCGACGTACAGCTTGAGGCACCAGCTGCTGGTATGCAGGCCACCCCAGAGACGGCGGCCACCGAACCCCCGTCCACCGACTCGGCATGGGCGGCGACCTACGACACCAATCTGCCCGAAGAGAAGACCTACGGCGACGTGAGCTACGTCAGCGGTGGCATCACCTACGAGCAACTGCCAGCGTTCAAAGAGGCGCGCAGCGACTACCCGTTGGGCATCGAGATCTATCAGAAGAACGGCGCGAAGAGCGAGTTCACCGCCGACGCGGACGTGAAGGTGATCAACCGCTCGGGCGACGTGGTGCTTGAAACCAAGGCCGACGGCCCCTTCGTGCTGGCCAAGGTGCCGCCCGGCACCTACCGCGTGGAAGCGTCACTGAACGGTAAGACGGTCAAGTCGAAGCCGGTGACGGTGAGCGGCAAGCGCCACACCCGCACGATGCTGGTGTTTCCGCAGGGCACTGATTGACCGCTGCTGACACTGCCCGGAGGTGGTGGGCGAGGACTCGCCACGCCGGGACAGTCTTGCAAGACGAACTTTCGAGACGCGCTTGTCAGACATGGCGGCTGTGCGGCGTAGGAAGTGCGCGCGACCTGCATCCACGCTGTGAAAACGGGCGTCTGTGCGTGCCCAATGGTTGCTTCCCACCTTGAGGAAACACCATGACACACGCATTGAAGACACTGAATGCCTTGATTGCCGCCGTGGCCCTGATGGGCGCTACCACCTCGTGGGCCGAGCAACCTTTGGCCGGACCTGCGTCGGGCGAAGCGGCCCGATCGGTGGCGCCTGGCGAAGCGGTGGCGCTGCCCGAAATCCAGACCTCGGGCAATGTGAGCTACGTGACGGGTGGCATCCCGCATGAGCAGATTCCCGCCTTCACCCGGGCCCGTGGGAGCTTCCCGCTCCACATCGAGGTCTATGAAAAGAACGGCGCGAAGAACGCGTTCACGGCCGATGCGAACGTGAAGCTGATTGACCGCCACGGTGCGGTGGTGCTCGAAACCAAGACCGAAGGCCCGTTCCTTTGGGTCAAAGCGCCACCGGGTGCATATCGCTTGCAGACGACGCTGAACGGAATGACGAAGGAACAGCGAGTAACGGTGGGCACCGGGCGCACAAGTGCCGTGGTCGTCTTCCCACTCAAGGCGCGCTGACGCTGCTTTAGTCATGCCGCATGCCAGCCCTTCTGATCGGACGCCTCGGCCTTCAGCCGATGCGTCCGATCAGAAGGAACTCCATGAGTGCCTTCTGAACGTGCATGCGGTTCTCCGCCTCATCCCAGACGACGGATTGGGGGCCGTCGATCACGTCGGCTTCAACCTCTTCGCCCCGGTGCGCCGGCAGGCAGTGCATGAAGAGGGCGTCGGGCTGGGCCACGGCCATCATTTCGCGGTCCACGCACCAGTCGGCGAAGGCCTTCATGCGGGCTTCGTTCTCGGCTTCGTAGCCCATGCTCGTCCACACGTCGGTGGTGACCAAGTGCGCGCCACGGCAGGCATCCAACGGGTTCTTGAAGGTCTTGACGCAGGCGGTGTTGGCCACGCCCGCCACGCTCGCGTCGATCTCGTAGCCCGATGGCGTGCTGACATGCAGCGTGAAGCCGAGGATGTCAGCCGCCTGCAGCCAGGTGTTGGCCATGTTGTTGCCGTCGCCCACCCAGGCCACGACCTTGCCCTTGATGCTGCCTCGGTGCTCGATGTACGTGAACACGTCGGCCAGGATCTGGCAGGGGTGGTATTCGTTCGTCAGCCCGTTGATGACCGGCACGCGTGAGTTGGCCGCGAAGGCTTCGATCTTGGCCTGCTCGTAAGTGCGGATCATCACCATGTCGACCATGCGACTGATCACGCGTGCGCTGTCTTCAATGGGCTCGGCGCGGCCGAGTTGGCTGTCGCCGGTGGTGAGGTTCACCACCGAGCCGCCCATCTGGTACATGCCCGCCTCGAAGCTCACGCGGGTGCGCGTGCTGGCTTTCTCAAAGATCATCGCCAGCGTGCGATCCACCAGCGGTGTGTACTTCTCGTAGTTCTTGAAGCGCTTCTTGATGGTGGCCGTGCGCTCGAACAGGTAGGCGTATTCCTCGGCGCGCAGGTCCTTGAATTGCAAGTAGTGCTTGATGAGGCTCATACCGGGTTTCATGGTGTGGGAGTGGCGAGGAACCTCTTGATCAGCGGCACCAGGATGGCCACGATCTGCGCCGCTTCATCGGCCGTGATGATCAGCGGCGGCACGAGGCGGATCACCCGGTCGGCCGTGACGCTCATCAACAAGCCGGCTTCGGCGGCCTGGCCCAGCAGCTCACCGCAAGGGCGGTTGAGTTCGATGCCGAGCATCAGGCCTTGCCCACGGATGTCCACCACGCCGGCCACACCCTTCAGTTCGTGCCCCAGGCTGCTTTTGAGCAGGCCACCGACGGTCGCGGCGTTCTGCAGCAGGCCGTCTTCTTCCATGATGCGGATGGTCTCGACCCCGGCGCGCATGGCGAGCGGGTTGCCGCCGAAGGTGGTGCCGTGGTTGCCCGGGCCGAACACATGTGCCGCCTTCGGGCCGCACACCACCGCGCCCACCGGTACGCCCGAACCCAGTCCCTTGGCCAGTGGCATCACGTCGGGCTGAATGCCCGCCCATTGGTGCGCAAACCACTTGCCGGTGCGGCCCATGCCGCACTGCACCTCGTCCAGCATCAGCAGCCAGCCCTTTTCGTCGCAGATGCGGCGGGCTGCCTGCAGGTATTCGACCTTGGCCGGGTTGATGCCGCCTTCGCCCTGAATGACTTCCAGGAACACCGCCACCACGTTCGGGTTGCTGCGTGCCACGTTTTCGAGCGCCTCGACATCGTTCAGCGGCACGCGCACGAAACCTTCAACCAGCGGGCCGAAACCGGCCTGCACCTTCGGGTTGCCCGTGGCCGACAACGTGGCGATCGAGCGGCCATGGAAGGCCTTTTCGTAGACGACGACTTCGGGGCGGTCGATGCCCTTGTCGTGCCCGAACTTGCGGGCGATCTTCAGCGCCGCCTCGTTGGCTTCGAGCCCGGTGCTGCAGAAGAAGACGTTCGTCAGGCCCGAGAGTTCGGTCAGCTTGGCGGCCAGTTGCTCTTGCAGCGGCACCATGTAGTAGTTGGAGCTGTGGATCAGCTTGCCGATCTGGTCTTGCAGCGCTGGCACGAGTCTTGGATGCGCATGGCCGAGGGTGTTCACGGCAATGCCGCCGAGGCCATCCAGGTACTTCTTGCCGTCGGTGTCCCAGACCCAGACGCCTTGGCCGTGAGACAGCGCCAGCGGCAGTCGGCCGTAGGTGGGCATCACATGGGGTTCGGGGTTGGCAACTGACTTTTCAGGCGCGTTCATGGGCACTCCACAGACAAAAAACCCACCAGCAAGCGCGGCGGGACACGGGGCGACGATTCTAGAAGCGTGTCGGGGCTCGCGCGTCGGTGCGCAACGGAATCCCGGCGCCAACGCGTCCCGGCGGGGCGCCACAATGCGCGGCGACGACGCACGCTCCATTCCACTGCACGACGCATGACCGCCTCATCCTCCCGCCAAGTTTTCATCCTCGGCCTCACGAAAGAAGGCAAGACGTTTCGCCCCAGCGACTGGGCCGAGCGCCTGGCCGGCGCCATGTCGAGCTTTCGCCCCGGCGGCACCGTGCGTGGCCCGGCCGCGCACATCGGCTATTCGCCGTATTGCGTGCCGAACACCGTCAACGGCGTGAAGTGCGTGATCGTCAACGAAGAGCTGCGCTCGCTCGAAGTGATGGCCTGGGACTTCGTGATGAACTTCGCCCGTGACAACAATCTGCAGGTGATCGATGCCTGCTTGCTGCCTGAGGTGCCCTCGGCCGGTCACCCGTCGCAGTGAGCCTGGGTGCTTGAAGCCCCGCAGCTTGGGTTGCGGAATGAGGCGCGGAAATGAAAAAGGCCCGCTGTTGCGGGCCTTTGCTTTCCACCTAGGGTTTTGGTCAGGCCGCCGGAGCGGCGAGTGCCTTGACCTTGGCCGACAGGCGGCTCTTGTGGCGGGCGGCCTTGTTCTTGTGGAACAAGCCCTTGTCGGCCACGGAATCGATGACGGCTTGGGCCGACTTGAACAGTTCGGTCGCCTTGGTCTTGTCGCCAGCGGCAACAGCCTTCTGGACGTTCTTGATCACGGTGCGGAACTTGGAGCGCAGCGCGGTGTTGGCTGCGTTGAGCTTCACGTCCTGGCGGACGCGCTTCAGGCCCGAAGCGATGCGGACCGTTTTCTTGACTTTGGAGGCGGTGGCCATGCTGTAGCTTTGTCTAGGTGGAAAAGCCTGCGAGTATAGCAGCGGCTGAAATCGCTCGGCAAATGCAGCCTTGACGTGAGTAGGCGCTACCTATAATCCGGCCGCCTTTCGGCACCGCGCCCGCTTTTTTCTTGCGCGATCTTCCAGGCTCGACCGGCGCATCTGCCGGGTTTCCCACCCACCATTGCCGTCATGAACCTGCTGCGGGCCGCTTCCATTGTTTCTCTGCTCACGCTGGCCTCGCGCATCACCGGGCTTGTCCGCGAGCTGATCATCGCCGCGATGTTCGGCGCCGGCGCCTGGACTGACGCCTTCCAGGCCGCCTTCCGCATCCCCAACATGCTGCGCCGGCTGTTCGGCGAGGGCGCGTTTTCGCAGGCCTTCGTGCCCATCCTCGCCACCACCCGTGCGAAAGAGGGCGACGAGGTGACCCGCCAGCTCATCAATGCGGTGGCGACGGTGTTGTTCTGGGCCTTGCTGGTGACCTGTGTGATCGGCGTCGTCGCCGCGCCGGTTGTCGTGTGGTTGATGGCTTCGGGCCTGGAGCGGCTGGACGCGGCCGTCGTGATGACACGTTGGATGTTCCCGTACATCGGTTTCATCTCGCTGGTCGCGCTGTCGGCCGGCATATTGAATACCTGGAAGCGTTTCGCGGTGCCGGCGGCGTCGCCGGTGTTGTTGAACCTGGCGGTGATCGGCGCGGCGTGGTGGCTGGTGCCAGCGTTCGGCCGCTGGGGCATCGAGCCGATCTATGCGCTGGCGGGCGGGGTGCTGCTGGGCGGCGTTTTGCAGTTGGGCATCCAGATTCCGGCCTTGCTGCGCATCGGGCAGTTGCCGCGCATCGGCCTCACGCCGCGTTCGCTGAAGGCCGCTTGGCACCACCCGGGCGTGCACATGGTGCTGCGGCAGATGCTGCCGGCGCTGATCGGCGTGTCGGTGGCGCAGGTCTCACTGATGATCAACACGCAGATCGCGTCGCGAGTGGGCGTGGGCGCGGTGTCCTGGCTCACCTATGCCGACCGGCTGATGGAATTCCCGACCGCCTTGCTTGGTGTGGCGCTGGGCGTGGTGCTGATTCCGCAGTTGTCGGCAGCCCAGGGCCGGGGTGACACCGCAGCCTATTCGGGCCTGCTCGACTGGGGCCTGCGACTGATGCTGCTGCTGGCGTTGCCGTGTGCGGTGGCGCTGCTCGTCTTCCCCGAACCGCTGGTGGCCGTGCTGTACCAGCGCGGTGCTTTCACGCCGGCCGACGTGGGCCAGACGGTGCTGGCGCTTCAGGGCTACGGCGTCGGCCTGATGGGGCTGGTGGGCGTGAAGATCCTCGCGCCGGGCTTTTATGCCCGGCAAGACATTCGCACGCCGGTGAAGATTGCCGTTGTGGTCTTGATCGTCACCCAACTGCTCAATTTGGTGCTGGTGCCGCAGCTTCGCCATGCCGG
>JAYSYW010000002.1:0-16276 GCA_043727255.1 Rhizobacter sp.
TCACCGCCACCGTCACGTTGCGCAGGTAGCGCTGGCCCGACAGGCGCAGGCTGCTGGTCGCATAGGGCACGAAGACCACGTCGTCCTGGTCGCTGCCCATCGGCGACGCGCCCCGGCCCGACATCACGCCCACCACCTGGAACAGCAGGTTGTTGACCAGCACGTACTCGCCCAGCGGGCTGCGGCCGTCGGGGAACAGCGCCTTGGCGACGGTCTGCCCGAGCACCGCGACCGTGGCGTTGTTGGCCTCGTCTTCCTCGCTGAAGAATGAGCCCACGGCCAGCGGCCATTGGCGTGCCTGCGGAAACTTCCACGAGGTGCCGTTGATGCTGGTGCTGAGGTCGGCGTCGCCATACCGCAGCGTGGCGGTGCTGCTTTGTTCAGGCACCGCGGCCAGCACGTTGGGCACTTCGTCGATGGCCTTCACGTCGGCCACCACGAGTGTCGAGACGGCGGTGAAGCCGCGTTGGTTGGGCGCGCCGGGCCGCACCAGCAGCAAGTTCGAGCCCATCGCGCTGATGCGGTCGATGACGCTTTGTTTGGCGCCGTCGCCAATGGCCAGCATGGCGATCACCGAACCCACGCCGATCACGATGCCCAGCAGCGTGAGCGCGGCGCGAAACAGGTTGGCGCGCAGTGAACGCAGCGCCATGCGCGCGGCTTCCACCATGTCGGCCAAGGCCGAGCCGGCATCGGGCAACACCTGCGCGGTGTAGGGCAGTTGCGCCGGGTGGGCGTCTTGCGGGCCGGGGTCGGCCACCACGTGGCCGTCTTTGATTTCGATGAGCCGGTGCGCGTGGTCGGCCACTTCTTTTTCGTGCGTGATCAGCAGCACCGTGTGGCCGCGCGCCGACAGGTCGGCCAGCAGCCGCATCACGTCGGCGCCGGTTTTGCTGTCGAGTGCGCCCGTCGGTTCATCGGCCAGGATGATGCGGCCGCCATTCATCAGCGCGCGTGCGATCGACACGCGTTGCTGCTGCCCGCCCGAGAGCTGGTTGGGCCGGTTGTTCAGGCGTTCGCCCAGGCCCAGTTCGGTCAGCAAGGCCTGCGCGCGCGCATGGCGTTCGGGCGCGGGCAAGCCGGTGTACATGGCCGGAACTTCCACGTTCTCAGACGCGCTGGCGCCAGCGATCAGGTGGTATTGCTGGAACACGAAACCGAAGTCGTCGCGCCGCAGCAGCGCGAGTTCATCGCCTGAAAACTGCGACACATCGCGGCCACGGAACAGGTAGTGGCCGGTGGTGGGGCGGTCGAGGCAACCGAGGATGTTCATCAGCGTGGACTTGCCCGAGCCCGAGCTGCCCATGATGGCGACGAACTCGCCTTCGTAGATCTTCAGGTCGATGCCGTGCAGCACCGGGGTGGACACGTCGCCGTTGAAGTAGGTCTTGGTGACGCCGCGCAGCTCAATCAGCGGCAACTCGGTGTCGGGGCGGCTGCGCTGCGGCGCGTCGTCGGGCGCGTCGCTGGCGATGTGCGGTTCGCGGTGCATCAGCGACCCCGGCCGCCGCCGCCCGCGCCACCACCACCGCCACCACCGGGCACCCCGCTGGGCATGCCGCCCAGGCCACCCGCTGGCGCGTTGCCGCCGCTGGCGGGTTGCGACTGAACCGGCGCCTTCACGCCGGCAATCACCTGTTCGCCTTCTTTCAGGCCCTTCAGCACCTGCACTTGCACGCGGTTGGTGATGCCGAGTTCAACGGCGCGTTCTTCGATGACGCCGTTGGCGTCGATCACCTTCACCGTGCCACGGCGTGGCGGGCGCACGTTGCCCGTTGCGCCCGCGAAGCCGCTGGTGACAGGCGCGCGTGTGGCCGGTGCACCGTCGGCGCCCGAGGCTGGCGCCGACGGGCCCGAGCCGCCTTCGGCACGGCGCCGGTCACGCATGGCCTGGCGTTGCTCGGGCGTCAGGCTCTCAAAGTAAGCGCGGCGTTCTTCGGGGCTCATGGCGGCGATGCGCTCGCGGCGGTCGTCGCCCTTGCTTTCGCTTTCGTTGTTGCCTTCGCCGGCAGCACGCGGTGCCGACGCGGGGCGGGATGCACGCGTTGCGTCACGTGTCGAATCACGTGCCGCCTTGCGTGAGGCCTCAGGTGATGTGGATGCAACGGGTGACAGTGATGGGGATGAAGCCGATGACGGCACCGAACCCGCCTCGGTGCCGGAAGCCGCGCCCCCGCGCCGACCCACGCCGCCCGGCTGCCGTTGAACAGCGGCCACCGGCACCAGCAGCACGTCTTGTGCGGCGGCGGCGATGAAGAACACCTGCGCCGTCATGCTGGGCATCAGCGACTGGTTCTGGTTGGGCACGTCGAACAGCGCGTTGTAGAGCACCACGTTGTTGGTCACCGTGGGTGTGGGTTCGACCTTGCGCAGGCTGCCGTACCAGCGCCGGCCCTGGCTCCCGAGCGTGGTGAAGTAAACCTCCATGCCTTGGCGCAGTTTGCTCACGTCGGCTTCAGAGACCTGCGTCTGCACCGTCATCGTGGACAAGTCGGCGATGCGCAAGATGGTGGGCGCCTGCTGGTTGGCGTTCAGCGTCTGGCCTTGCCGCGCCGTGACCAGCACCACGGTGCCGGCCAGCGGCGCGTAGATGCGGGCGTAGTTGAGGTTGGCCTCGTCGGCGCGCAAGGTCGATTGCGTCTGGTCGATCTGCGCCTTCACCGCCTCGATCTGCGCACGTGCGGCCCGCAGCGTGGCTTCGGCCTGCTGCACCTGTTCGGTGGTGGTGGCGTCTTCGGCCATCAGGTTCTTCTGGCGCTTGTGTTGAAGCTGCGCCAGCGCCAGCGTCGATTCACGCTCTGTCAGCGTCGCCTGCTGGTTGCGCAGGCCGGCACGGCGCGCGTCCACCGTGGCGGTCAACACGGTCGGGTCGATTTCGGCCAGCAGGTCGCCCTGCTTGACGACCGAACCCACCTCGACGTGCAGCTTCTTCAGCTGGCCCGACACTTGCGCGCCCACGTCCACATAGTCTCGCGGTTGCACCGTGCCGGTGGCGGTGACGAGGTCTTGAATGTCGCCCCGTTGCACCGTGGCCAGGTTGTATTGCTCGCGGCTGGCCTTCGCGCTGTTGAACTGCTTCCATCCCCAGTAGCCACCGGCCGCGACCAGCAGCGCCAGCAGGCCGAGGCTGTAGCGGTTGAAGACGCGGCGGCGCCAGGTCTTGCGAGCGGGTGAGGGCGATGCGGCGTTCATGTGCGATGGGCCGGTGAGGGCAGGGGCAAGGACTTAGGCAAGGACAGCATGGGTCGCAGTGTGGGCAGCGAATGCACAGGCACTGAGGAAGGAAGAAGGAGAGTTGTTTACATACAGAAATGCACACGCGGCGTAAGCGCTCTTGCACAGTGCTTGCCTGATTGCCCCCGAGACTTGCCTGCATGACGACGCCCGAACCTGCTTTGCCTTCCCCCGACGCGCCGGTTTGGCGCCTGCGCGGCGTGGCGCGTTTCGACACTTTGCGCGTCAAGCTCTTCGTGGCCATCGCCGGCGCCAATGCGCTGCTGGCCCTGGTGGCCTTCCTTGTATTCAGCTGGAGCTTCGACCAAGGCCTGGTGGATTACCTGAACCGCGCCGATGAAGCGCGGCTGCAGCCCCTGGTGACGCGGCTGGCCGACGACTACAAGCGCGAAGGCAGTTGGCGCTGGATGGGCGACGACCGCCGCAAGTGGTTCGAGCTGACGCGCGAGGTGCTGGGCTCACCGCGTGCTGTGCGCCGTGGCGAGGCCGCCGCGCCCGCATCGGCGCCAGCGGGCATGGCGCATGCACACGCGCCGGGCGACCCGCTGTTGACCATCGACCCCCGCCTGCTGCTGTTCGACGCGAACCGCCAGTTGCTGGTGGGCCGCGCCGAGATGGCGCCCGAAGCCGTGCTGCGGCCAATCACGCTCGACGCGCAAGTCATTGGTTACCTGGGTTTTGTGCCGAGGCTGAAGGTGGTCGAGTCGCTCGAAAAACTCTTTGCCGCCCAACAGAACCGCAAGTTCGCCGCCATTGCCATTGGCATGTTGCTGGCGGGCCTGTTGATTGCTGCGGCGCTGGCCCAATGGCTCACGCGCCGCATCCGTCGTGTGGCGCAAGGCGCGGGCGAGTTGATTCAAGGCCGCTACGACGTGCGCATCGAACCGCAAGGCCACGACGAACTGGCCCAGCTCGCGCAAGACTTCAACCAGCTCGCGCACACGCTCGAAGCCGCGCAACGCACGCGCCAGCAGTGGATTGCCGACATCGCGCACGAACTGCGCACGCCGCTTGCCGTGCTGCGCGCCGAGATCGAAGCGCTGCAAGACGGCGTGCGGCCCTTGTCGCAAGCCAGCATGGGCTCGCTTGCGCAAGAGGTGACGCAGCTCACGCGGCTGGTTGAAGACCTGCGGCTGCTGTCGCTGTCAGACCTGGGCGCGCTCACGTATCACAAGGAAACGCTCGACCTCGGCGAGCTGCTCGACGACATGCTGAGCGTGCAGGCCGCCGCGTTGCGCGCACGCGGCCTGGTGCCCGACACCCCGTTGCCGGGCGGTGTGCGCGTGCTCGGCGACGCCGCGCGGCTGTCGCAGGTGTTTGCCAACCTGCTGCAGAACACGCTGCGCTACACCGACGCGCCGGGCCGCTTGCAGGTCACGCTGCGCACCGAGGCCGCGCATGCGGTGGTCACGTGGCAAGACTCCAGCCCTGGTGTGCCCGAAGCCGACCTGCCGCGTCTGACCGAACGGCTGTTCCGTGTGGACGGTTCGCGCAGCCGCGCGGGCGGCGGCTCGGGCCTGGGTCTGGCCATCACGCAAGCCATTGTCGAAGCGCATGGGGGCACGCTGCATGCCAGCGCCAGCGCGCTGGGTGGTGTGTGCTGGCGCATCGCCTTGCCATTGGTTGAACGCGAGCGTGAACGTGACCGCGAGCGTGAACGGAACGGCGCCCATGGCTGAACGCATCCTGATCGTTGAAGACGAAGACAAGATCGCCGACATCTTGCGCGACTACCTGGTGCAGCACGGCTTCGAGACGCACCGGCTGATGCGCGGTGATGAGGTCGAAGGCTGGATGCGCACGCATGGCGCCGACCTGGTGCTGCTCGACCTGATGCTGCCGGGCAAGAGCGGGCTCGATGTTTGCAAGGCGCTGCGCGCGCCAGGGCCGCGACAAACGCAGGCGGCGATCGTGATCGTGACGGCGCGTGTCGAAGAGATCGACCGCCTGCTCGGCCTGGAGCTGGGCGCCGACGACTACATCTGCAAACCCTTCAGCCCGCGTGAAGTGGTGGCGCGGGTGAAGGCGGTGTTGCGCCGCACGCGTGGCGTCAGCGCGCAAGCCGCGCAGTCACTGCAGCTTGACGACGCGGGCTGGCGTGCCCGCTGGGCCGGGCGCGACCTTGGGCTCACCGCCGTCGAGTACCAGTTGCTCAAGGTGCTGGCGGCGCAGCCGGGGCGCATCTTCACGCGTGACCAGCTGATGGATGCGATGTACCGCGACACGCGTGTGGTGTCTGACCGCACCGTCGACAGCCACATCAAGAAGCTTCGCAAGAAGCTCGCTGACGTTGCACCCGATCAAGAAATCATTCACTCGGTGTACAGCGTGGGCTACAAGTTCGAGCCTTGAAAACGCTGGCGTCGAAGGCGTGTGTTGAGCGTGATGCAGATGACCACATGCAATGAATGGCGCGGAGTGATGTGATGCAGCGACAAATGCGCGCGCGAAGGCGCATGAATGCGAGGTTTACCCAGGAAAACTGCTTCTCAATGCAGCACTCTCGCAGTAGTATTCGCGTCGCACGTGGTCATGGAGAACAGAGGGCTCATGCGGCCTTCACCCAGCCCGGGCACATCAACAACATCATTGATGGAGAAATTCAACATGGCAACTGCGAAACCCCCCACGAAGACGCCACCGCCGGTCAAGAAGGCGACTCCGGTGAAGAAGGCGGCCCCTGCGAAGAAGGCGGCTCCGGCCAAGAAGGTCGCTGCGAAAAAAGCGGCCCCGGCCAAGAAGGTTGCCGCGAAGAAGGATCCGGCCAAAAAGCGCACCCCGAACGCCGCGTTCCTGAAGCCGCTGACCCCGAGCCCACAGTTGGCTGCCATCGTTGGCTCCAGCCCGCTGCCGCGCACCGAGGTGACGAAGAAGGTCTGGGAATACATCAAGAAGCACGACCTGCAAGACAAAGCCAAGCGCACGCTGATCAATGCGGACGCGAAGCTCAAGGAAGTCATCAAGCAGGCGCAAGTCTCGATGTTCGAACTGACCAAGCTGGTGAACAGCCACCTGAAGTAAGTCAACGTTTGGCCTGCGGGCCAATTGAAAAAGCCGGTGCTTGCACCGGCTTTTTTCTTGGGCGCTTGGCTTTGCGCCCCTTGTAGCAAAAGCTCGGCAAACGCTCAGCGGGGCAGCATCTGCGCCAGCGCATCCAAGATGCGGCTGATGTTGATCGGCTTCGTCCAGTAGCCGTCGTAGCCGGCGGCCAGGGCCGCGTCGATCTGCGCCTGCATCGCATCGGCCGACAGGGCAACGCAGTGCTGGCCCGCCAGCGAAGCGTCGGTCCGCAGTTGGCGAATGAGCTGCAAGCCGTTCATGTCGGGCAGGTTCATGTCCACCAGCAGCAGGTCGTGCGCTTGTGCACGCGCCATCGCCAAGCCCTCGGTGCCGGTGATGGCCACGTGCAGCCGCCATTCGGGCCGCGTCTTGAACACCTCTTGCATCAGCAGCACGTTCAGCGGTTCGTCTTCGATGTAGAGCACCTGCCGTTGCACCGGCGCGGGCGCCGCCAAGCGGGGCGCCATGGTGGCGGGTGGTGCTGTGGCACCGCTCACCCCCGGCGCGCCAGGGGGCAGGCTCAGTGTGAACGTGGAGCCCGCATGCACGCGGCTGTCCACATGCAGTTCCCCTTGCATCGAGATGGCGAGTTCACGTGCGATCACAAGGCCGAGGCCACTGCCTTCCACGCGGCGCTCATCGGCCCCAAAGCGGTTGAAGGGCTGGAACAGCAAGGCTTGCTGAGGGAGGGTGAAGCCCTCGCCTTCATCGGTCACCGCGACCTGCACGCTGGTCTCGGTGCGTGCCAGGCAGACGCGCACCACACCCTGCGGCCGGTTGTATTTGATGGCGTTGGACAGCAGATTCAGCAGCACCTGTTCCACCGCGCGCGGGTCGGCCTCGGCCCACAGGGGCTCGGCGGGCGTCACGATCACCCGCACGCGGGCGGCTTCAGACTGCGGCTGCATCAGCGTCACCACCGAGCCCACCGTCGCGGCCAGATCGACCGGCATTTTCTGCAATGAGAAGTCTTGTTGTTCAATGCGCGCGAGGTTGAGCACGTCGTTGATCAGTTCGAGCAGGTGGCGGCCGGCACGCAGCACGTTGTCGAGCCGGCGCGACTGGTCATCGGCCAGCGGGTGGGTCTGGTCGAGCGCCATCAATTGCGCGAAGCCCAGGATGCCGTTGAGCGGCGTGCGCAATTCGTGGCTCACGCGCGAGAGGAATTCGCTCTTCGCGCGGTTGGCGCGTTCGGCCATTTCTTTCTCGCCGCGAAGCTGTTCCAGGGCGACCTGTTGCGTCACGTCGCGGCAGGTGCCCACCATGCCGGTCACGGCGCCCTGCGCGTCGCGGGTGCAGCGCGCGAAGATCTCGAGCGTGGGTGTGCCGCCATCAGGGTGAAGCACGCGGTAGCGCGCGTCGAGGCTGCCGCCGGTCAGCAGCGCCTGGCGCATCGCGGCGCCCGCGCGCCCTCGGTCGTCGACATGGATGCGCGCCACCCAGTCGTCGAGCGTGAAGTTGTTCTGCGGATGAGCCAAGCCATGGTTGGCGCAGGCGCGTGCGTCGAAACACAGGCGACCGCTGGGCCACGCGAGTTGCGCGATGCCGATGCCCGCCGCTTCGGCCGCCATGCTCCAGCGCTCTTCACTGCGGCGCAGCGCGAGTTCGATTTCTTTGCGGCTGGTGATGTCGGCGCTGAAGCCGTGCCACAAGGTGCCGCCATCGGGGTGTGTTTCGGGCACGGCGCGAATCTCGAACCAGCGCACCTGGCCGTCGCGCAAGATGCGGCATTCGCGGTGCCACGGCTGCAGCGTGAGCGCGGCTTCGATCAGGCTGCGCACGAAGCCGGGCTCGTCGTCCGGGTGCATGAGGCGGCACATGGCCATCGGGTCGCCGCCATCGCCATCACGCGGCGGCTCGGCGCCCAGCACCTCGCGGGCGGCGTCGCTCGCATACAGATAGCTGACGGTGTGGTCGTCGAACAGCCGGAACTGAAAAATCACACCCGGCACCTGTGCCGACAGCTTGCGCAGCAATTCGGCCTGGGCATGCGTCTGGCGTTCGCTGGCGATGTGCGCCGAGACGTCGCGCGCCGTGCCCCGGTAGCCTGCAAAGCGCCCCCGGCCGTCGAACACCGGCACCGCGCTGCGCGAAATTTGAAGCAGGCCGCGCGGCGTGTGTTCGGCCGTGACGATGCGTGTCAGGGTTTGGTGCTGGCGCAACAGGCTGTGGAAGGTGGCGTTGTTGCCAAGCGGTTGGCCCAGTTCATCGAGCAGCGGCGTGTCGTCGATCGGCTGGCCCTCAACGCTGGCGGTGGGCAAGCCGGTGATGGCCTCGAAGCTGCCAGACACCCAGGTGTAGCGCAACTCGGCGTCGGTCTCCCACATCCAGTCGCCCGAAGAGCGGGCCAGGTCGAGCAGGCGTTCGCGCTCGGCGTGCACCGCCACCAGCCGTTGCCGGCCGCGCAGCAGGTGGCCGGCCAGGCGTGCCAGCCGCTGCAGGCCGAGGTGTTGGTCGGCCTGCAGCGCGCGGGGTGCGTGCGCGGCCACGCACAAGGTGCCGATGCCCACGCCGTCAAGCAGCAGCGGCGCAGCCGCATAGAAGCGCAACGCGGTTGCGCCGGTGACCAGTGGGTCGTTGGCGAAGCGGGTGTCTTGTGTCGCGTCGGCCACTTCAAACACGGCGTTGCCGGCGCGCAAGGCGTGGCGACAGAAGTTCAGCGTGGGCAGCGAAGGCCCGCCCGGGTCTTGCTGGGCCAGCACCCAGTGGCGGGTGTCGCCGATCAGGTGGATGACGGCGATGGGGCAGTCGGTGAGTTGCGCGGCGCAGTCCACCAGGTCGGCGAAGCCGTCATCGGGTGGGGGCGTTTCGGTGTCGTCATGCAGGCCCAATGAGTTCAGGCTTGTCCAGCGGCGGAGGTCATCGGTGAGTGGTGACGGTGCGGCTTGCATGAGCGAGGACATAGAGGCAACGGGCGGATTGTGGAGCATCAACATGGCGCCGCACGGCGGTGGAAACGCGAACGAGGCGCAGTCAGCGGGTATGCAAGCCGTAGGTCAAATCCGACGTGGTGTGCCCCGCTTGTCTGGCATACCTGGCCCAGGTGGGCACGTAGGCTTGCGTTTGTTCTGAGGCCGATGCAAAGGCATTTCGCCCCATCGGCATGAGCCTGTGTTTATTGACTGAGGAGAGAAAAGCCATGAACTTCAAATCGACTTCCATCACCCGTGCCCTCATCGCCACTTGTGGCGCCCTCGTCTTCAGCGTGGGTGTTCAAGCCGCTGGTGACAAGCCGGCCTACGAGAAGGCCAAGCAGTCGGCCAAGGCGACCTACGAGTCCGCCAAGAAGCAGTGCGACTCGCTGGCCGGCAACACCAAGGACATCTGCCAAGCAGAAGCCAAGGCTGCACGCACGAAGACCGAAGCCACGGCTGAAGCTGAATACAAGAACACGCCGAAGGCCCGTTACGACGCCAAGGCCGATGCCGGCGAGGCCGACTACAAGGTCGCCAAGGAGCGCTGTGACGACAAGGGCGGCAACGACAAGGACGTGTGCGTGAAGGAAGCCAAGTCGGTGTTGGCCAAGGTCAAGGCCGATGCCAAGGCTGAACGCGACACCACCAAGTCGAACGCCGAAGCCACGCAAGACAAGATGAAGGCCGAGTACAAGGCCGCCGCCGAGAAGTGCGACGCGATGAAGGGCGACTCGAAGGACGCTTGCATCAAGCAAGCCAAGGTCACATACAAGATGTGATGCACCGACCCGGTGAATACCGGGTCGCGCAATGAATGGCCCGCCTCGGCGGGCCTTTTCCTTTTAGGGGTCAGCCCTTCTTCAGCCGCCGCTCGACAAAACCGAGCCGGTCCTGGCCAAAGAAGAGTTCGCCGTTGATCACATAGCTGGGGGCGCCGAACACGCCGGCCGCAATGGCTCGCGCCGAGTCGTCCTCATAGCGCTGGTGCACCGTTTGCGTGAGCGCGTCGTCCAGCCGCTGCGCGGGCAGGCCTTGCGCTTGCAGCAGCGAGGCCAGCACCTGCAGGTCGGCGATGTTCAGGTCATCGACCCACACCGCGCGCATCAGCGACCCGGCGATCGCCATCGCGGCTTCGCTGCCTTCTTTCATGTCCACCGCGATGATCAATTGCGCGGCTTCGTCACCGGCGGTCGGAAAGTACTTGGGCTGCAGGTTGATCGGCAAGCCCAGGTGTTCGCTGAAGCGTTTCATCTCCAGCAGCCGGTAGGCCTGGCGCTGCGGCGCCCGCTTGTTGACCGGCAACCCGCCGGACACCGGGAACACCTTGCGCCCCAGGTCCACCGGCAGCACGTTGATGCGCGCGCCGGCCGCCTTGGCGATGTCCGACAGCCGCTGGTGGCCCAGGTAGGCCCAGGGTGATTGAGGCGCGAGGTAATAGTCGATGTCAAGGCTCAAGGCTGGCTCCCCCAGTGAAGAGCGCGCAGTCTAGCGAGCCCTTCATGACCCTGCCTGAAGTCGGCTGCGGGCGACTAGACTTTGCGACCGATGACCCCACCGCTGAATGCCCGACCGATGCGAAGACTCTTCCTCACCGCGGCGTTGTGGGTCGCCAGCGCGTGCGGGCCGGCACTGGCCCCCATTCAGGCCCACGCGCAGGCGGCGCCCGAGCCCAAGGTGCTGCGATACGCCTTTCGCATCGCCGAAACCGGCTTCGACCCGGCGCAAATCTCGGACCTGTACTCGCGCACCATCGCGGCCAGCATCTTCGACGCGCCGCTGCAATGGGAATTTTTGGCGCGGCCGTTTCGCTACCGCGCCAACACGCTGGCTTCGCTGCCCGAGGTCAGCGCCGACTTCAAGACCTTCACCTTCCGCGTGAAGCCCGGCATTCACTTCAGTGACGACCCGGCTTTCAAGGGCAGGAAGCGTGAGCTGGTGGCGGCCGACTATGTGTATTCGTGGAAGCGCCACTACGACCCGCGCTGGAAGAGCAACAACCTCTATCTGCTGGAGAACGCCAAGCTGCTGGGCTTGAGCGAGCTGCGCCGCGAACTCATCAAGGCCGGCAAACCCTTCGACTACGAGCGCGAGGTGGCCGGCCTGCGCACGCTCGACCGCTACACCTTCCAGGTCAAGACGGCCGAACCCAACCCGCGCCTGCTGCTGCAGTTCACCGACGGCTCGGTGTGGGGCGCGCTCGCGCGCGAGGTGGTCGAAGCCTATGGCGACAAGGTGATGCAGCACCCCGTGGGCACCGGCCCGTTCAAGCTGGGCCAGTGGCGCCGCGCATCGAAGATCGTGCTCGAGCGCAACCCGTCGTTCCGTGAACAGTTCTATGACGAACACCCGCCCGCCGACGACCCCGTGGCGCAAGCCGCCGCCGCGCGGCTGAAAGGCAAGCGCCTGCCATTGGTCGACCGGGTCGAGATCGCCATCGTCGAAGAGAACCAGCCGCGCTGGCTGGCGTTCGTGAACGGCGAACACGACTTGTTGGAAGAGGTGCCCGCCGAGTATTCCGACCTCGCGTTGCCCAACAACGAGTTGGCGCCGCACCTGCAAAAGCGCGGCATCACCATGCAGCGCTACCCGCGTGTGGACGTGGCCTTCTCGTACTTCAACATGGACGACCCGGTCGTCGGCGGCCACACACAGGCCAAGGTGGCGCTGCGCCGCGCGGTCTTGCTGGCGGTGGACATCGACAAAGAGATCCGCCTTGTGCGCAAGGGCCAGGCCATTCCAGCCCAAGGCCCGGTGGCGCCCGGCACCTGGGGTTACCAGCCCGGCTTCAAGACCGAGATGAGCGACTTTGACCGCGCGCGCTCCAAGGCCTTGCTCGACATCGCCGGCTATGTGGACCGCAACGGCGACGGCTGGCGCGAACAGCCGAACGGCGAACCGCTGCGCCTGCTGTATGCCACCCAGCCCGATCAACTGTCGCGCCAACTCACCGAGCAGTGGAAGAAGAACCTCGACGCCATCGGCGTGCGCATCGACTTTCAAGTGGCCAAGTGGCCCGAGAACCTGAAGGCGGCCAGCGCCGGCAAACTGATGATGTGGGGCGCGGGCTGGTCGGCCGGCGCACCCGATGCCGATGTGTTTTTGTCGCTCGGGTATGGCCCCAACAAGGGCCAGAGCAACAAGGCACGCTTCGACCTGCCGGCCTACAACGCGCTGTATGAAAAGCAGCGCGTGCTGCCCGACGGCCCCGAGCGGCAGGCGCTGTTGATCGATGCGCAAAAGCTGCTCGTCGCCCATGCGCCCTACAAATGGCATGCGCACCGCATCTTCACCGACCTGGCCCAGCCGTGGGTGGTGGGCTACCACCGCAATGTCTTCCTGCGCGAGTCGTGGAAGTGGCTCGACATCGACCTGAACCTGCAAAAGAAAGGCGCCCGATGAACTGGCAACGATGGCTGCTGGCCGCAGGTTGTGCGCTGTGCGCGCTGGGCAGTGGGGTGAGCTTGGCGCAAAGCCCGCCGCCCCAGGTTCCACCCGAACCCAAGGTGCTGCGCTATGCCTTCAACGCTGGCGAAACCGGCTTCGACCCGGCGCAGATCAGCGACATCTATTCACGCACCATCACGCCACACATCTTTGAGGCGCTGTACACCTACGACCACCTGGCGCGGCCCGCCAAGATCAAGCCGCTGACGGCCGCCGGCATGCCCGAGTCGAGCGCCGACTTTCGCACCTGGACGGTCAAGCTCAAGCCCGGCATCTTCTTCGCCGACGACCCCGCCTTCAAAGGCCAGAAACGCGAACTGGTCGCGCAAGACTATGTGTTCGCGTTGAAGCGCTTTGCCGACCCGGCGCTCAAGAGCCCGGTGTGGCCAGGGCTTGAACAAGAGGGTTACCTCGGCCTGAACGAACTGCGCCAAGAGGGCATCAAGAACAAGAAGCCCTTCAACTACGACCGCGAGTTGGAAGGCGTGCGCGCGCTCGACCGCTACACCGTCCAGTTCAAAGTGAAGCACCCCCGGCCGCGCTTCATCGAAGGCTTGGCGGCGTCTGACCTTTTTGGCGCGGTGGCGCGTGAGGTGGTGCAGGCCTATGGCGACAAGGTCGCCGAACACCCGGTGGGCACCGGCCCCTTCCGGCTCAAGCAGTGGCGGCGTGGTTCGTTGATCGTGCTCGAAAAGAACCCGGGTTTCCGGCCCATGTTCTATGAGGCCGAACCGGCTGCCGACGATGCGCAAGGCCAGGCCTTGTTGGCGCAGTTCAAGGGTCGGCGGCTGCCGATGATCGACCGGGTCGAGGTGTCGATCATCAACGAATCGCAGCCGCGCTGGCTGTCGTTCTTGAACGGGCAGTCCGACCTGATCGAGCGGGTGCCGCCCGAGTTCATCAACCTCGCCATGCCCAATGGCGAGGTGGCGCCCAACCTCGTCAAACGTGGCATTGAAGCGCACCGCGTGGCGGCCTCTGTCGTCACCATCACCTACTTCAACATGGATGATCCGGTGGTCGGCGGCTACTCGCCCGCCAAGATCGCGCTGCGCCGCGCCATCAACCTGGGCACCGACATCGAACGCGAGATCCACCTGGTGCGGCGCGGGCAGGCCATCCCCGCCCAATCGCCGGTGGTGCCTAACACCACCGGCTACGACCCCGCCTTCAAATCAGAGAACGGCGAATACAACCCCGCCAAAGCCAAGGCCTTGCTCGACCTCTTCGGCTATGTGGACAAAGACGGTGACGGCTGGCGCGACCTGCCCGATGGCAAGCCGCTGCTGTTGGTGAAGGCATCGCAGACCGACCCGCTGTCGCGCCAATTCAATGAACTGTTCAAGCGCGACATGGACGCGCTGCGCATCCGTTCGCAATTCAACCTGGGCCAATGGCCCGAGCAGTTGAAAGCCGCGCGGGCCGGCAAGCTGATGATGTGGTCGGTGGGCGGTTCGGCTGCCGCGCCCGACGGGCAAGGCTCGCTGGCGCGCCTGAACGGCGCCGAAGCCGGCAGCGGCAACTTCGCGCGCTTCAAGAACGCCCGCTTCGACGCCATCTACGAACGCATGCAGGCCCTGCCCGACGGCCCCGAGCGCCTGGCGCTGTTCGACGAAGCCAAGCGCATCGCCATCGCCTACGCGCCCTACAAGTACCACGTGCACACCTTCGTCACCGACCTCACCCACCCTTGGGTACTGGGGTATCGCCGGCCGCTTTTCTGGCAGGACTACTGGCACTACATTGACCTCCAAAGGTGATAGGGCCCCCACGTCGCTTCGCTGCCGCCTTGCAGGCCGCGCTGGGCCAGTGGCCCAGCCCCTCGTCAGGCACAGAGAGTCCACCGGACTCTCTGTGTCCGGACTCGGCCCCCCAGGGGGGTGCCAACTCGATGGCCGGGCAAAGCCCGTTCCATGAGTTGTTGCTTGAGGGGCGCGTCGCTTCGCTTGCTGCGTGATGAGTGATGAGTGATGAGTGATGAGGCTTTGCTTTGATGCCACCGCTTGAACCGCAGATCACCCGTTACGTGCGCTGGCTGGCGCACACGCGAGGCTTGCACTTCGACGTGGCCACACCCGAGGGCTACGACGCGATGTGGCGTTGGTCGGTCAGCGACCTGCCCGCGTTCTGGGGCTCGTTGTGGGATTACTTCGAGCTGCAGTCGCCCACCCCGTTCGACGCGGTGATCGTGGACGAGGTGATGCCCGGCGCGCGCTGGTTCCCGGGTGCGCAACTCAACTACGCGCAGCAGGTGTTCCGCCATGCCGACGCGGCCCATGCGGCTGGCCACCCGGCGGTTCTGTTCCAGAACGAAGCCCTGTGCGAAAGGGGCGAGATGGGCGAACTGAGCTGGCCCGAGCTGCGGCGCCAGGTGGCCTCACTCGCGGCGCACTTGCAGCGCCTGGGCGTGCGGCGCGGTGACCGCGTCTGCGCCTTCCTGCCCAACACGCCGCAGACGGTGGTGGCGTTCCTGGCCACCGCCAGCCTGGGCGCCATCTGGTCCGTCTGCTCACCCGACATGGGGCACGTGGCCGTGCTCGACCGCTTCCAGCAGATCGAGCCCGTGGTGTTGATTGCCTGCGATGGCTACCGCCATGGCGGTGTGGACCACGACCGCATGGAGGTGCTGCGCCAGGTGGTGGCGCAGTTGCCGAGCGTGCGGCATGTGGTGTTGTGGGGCAATTTGCGCGAGGGGTTTCCTTTGACCAGCCCACCTCACCAACCCGTTCCACCTCACCACCCCGTTCGGGCTGAGCCTGTCGAAGTCCCTGGACCCACATGGCACGCCTTCACCACCCTCACCGCCGATGAGGCCGAACACTTACCCATCCCCGTCCCCTTCGACCACCCGTTGTGGATCGTCTATTCCAGCGGCACCACCGGCCTGCCCAAGCCCATCGTGCATGGCCATGGCGGCGTGGTGATCGAAGCGCTGAAGCTCAGCCGCTTCCACCTCAACCTCGGCCCCAGCACTGAGACCGGCGACCGCTTCCACTGGTACAGCGCCACCGGCTGGATCATGTGGAACTGCCAGATCGCCGGCCTGTTGTGCGGCACCACGGTCTGCCTGTACGACGGCAGCCCCAGCGGCCATCAGCCCGGCCAAGCCGACTGGACGACCCTTTGGCGTTTCGCCGCCGACACTCGCGCCACCTTCTTCGGCGCCGGCTCGGCCTTCTTCGCCAGTTGCCTGAAGGCCGGTATCGAGCCCATGCAATCCGCCGATCTGTCACGCCTGCGCGGCGTGGGCGCCACCGGCTCGCCGCTGGCCATCGAAGCGCAGCGCTGGGTCACCGAACACCTGCCCCAACCCAACGGCCAACCCATCTGGCTCGACGCCATCTCGGGCGGCACCGACTTCGCCGGCGCCTTCATCGCCGGCCTGCCCACGCTGCCTGTGGTCGAAGGCGAGATGCAATGCCGCTGCCTCGGCGCTGCCGTCGAAGCGTGGAACGAACAAGGCCAGCCCTTGGCCGATGAAGTCGGCGAGCTGGTGTGCGTCAAACCCATGCCGTCGATGCCGCTGTACTTCTGGAACGACATGGAGCCCCCGGGCGGACCTGCCGCCCACCCCCCAAGGGGGTGCGAGCCCGGCGGGCTCGTGGGCCAGCGCTACCACGACA
>JAYSYW010000003.1:0-6665 GCA_043727255.1 Rhizobacter sp.
CACTGACCAACCGTGGGTGTTGGTGGTGCGCGACAAGCATGCCGTCAAGCAGTTTGTCACGCTGGGTCTGCGCGGCGACACGCGGGTCGAGGTGCTCAGCGGTGTCACGGCGGGTGAAGGCGTGGCGCCGGTGTCCAGGAACGGCGTGAAAGCGGGCCAGCGGGTGCGGGCCCAAGTGCAGACGGTTCCCCCACCCGCTCGTGCGCAGGCTGCCGGCAAAAGCCCACTGACACCGTGAATCCAGCGCCATGAAACCAGTGCCATGAACCCGCTGCTGCCGTTCGAATGGGTTCTGGCCACCCGGTTCTTGCGGGAGGGCCTGCTGCAAACATTGTTCATCATCGCTGGCGTGGCGCTGGGCGTGTCGGTGATCGTCTTCATGTCGGCGCTGCTGACGGGGTTGCAGGGCAGCATCTTCAAGACGCTGCTGGACTTTCAAGCGCAGATCGTCATCAAGTCGCCCGAGGAAGCGCCGCGCAGCTTGCGGCGCGAGCCGGGTGTCGAATATGCAACCCGGGTGCAGCCACGCGCCCAGCGCCCGCGCTCGCTGGATCAGTGGCAGAAGGTGCGCGACACGACACTGGCCATCCCCGGGGTGTTGGTGGTGGCACCGGTGATCGAGGACGCCGCATTCATTGTTCGTGGCGATGCCAACATCGGTGTCGGCCTGCGCGGTATCGAACCCGAGAGCTACTTGCGGCTGATTTCGTTGAAAGAAAAGATCATTGCCGGTCGCGCCGAACTGAACAGCACCGACGTGCTGATCGGCAGCGACCTGGCCGAAGACCTCGGCCTGACCATCGGCGACAAGCTGACCTTGAAAGCGGCCTTGGGTTCGTCCGTCGTGCTGTTTGTGGCGGGCATCTTCGACTTCGGCAACCAGGGCCAGAACAAGGGCGCTGTCTATGTGGCGCTGCGCACGGCGCAAAGCCTGCTCGGTTTGCCCGGCGGCGTCACCGGCTTGTGGGTCAAGGTGGCGGAGCCGTTCGACGCCGAGGCCACGGCGCAGCAGATCGCCGCACAGCCGGGCATCCAGGTCGAGAGCTGGATCGAAACCAATGCCGAGTTCTTCAAGGCGCTGTCGGGCCAGACGCTGAGCTTTTTCATGATCCGCCTGTTCGTGGGTCTGACAGCGGCGCTGGGCATCGCCAGCGTGCTGGTGGTGTCGGTGGTGCAGAAGTCCAAGGAGATTGGCATCTTGCGCGCCACCGGCACCACCCGCAGGCAGATTCTGGGCGTGTTCTTGCTGCAAGGCGCGGTATTGGGATTGCTGGGTTCGGTGCTGGGTTCGTTGATGGGCTGGGGGTTTCTGATCGCCTGGCGTGGCTTTGCCGTCAACGATGAAGGCGTGCCTTTCTTCACGCTGGAAGCCGGGCCGGTTTTGTACCTGGTCGTCGCGCTGGGCGCCACGGTGGTGGGCGTGCTGTCGGCGCTGTTTCCGGCGCAACGTGCGGCCCGGCTCGACCCGGCGGTGGCGATCCGTGGCTGACCGGCTGGCCCGCCCCAACGATGAAATTACCCTGCGGCTGGAGGGCATTCACAAGTCTTACGGCAGCGGCACCGCCCACGAAACCGAGGTCTTGCACGGCATCGACCTGAGCCTGGCGCGCGGTGAGTTCGCGGCGCTGATCGGCCCTTCCGGCTCGGGCAAAAGCACGCTGCTCAACATCATCGGCCTGCTGGACAAGCCCAGCACCGGCAAGATTTTTCTGATCGGTCAAGAGGCCGACAAGCTGGCTGACAAAGCCTTGACGCGGCTACGTGCCCAAGCCATTGGCTTTGTGTTTCAGTTTCACAACCTGTTGCCTGCGTTCACCGCAGTCGAAAACGTGATGTTGCCGCTGCTGGCGGCGCGCGGCCGGCCCGATGCGGCCATGCGCACGCGGGCCATGGAGCTGATCGACAAGGTGGGCTTGAAGCCCTGGGGCGACCACCTGGCCAACGACCTGTCGGGCGGACAGCAGCAGCGCGTGGCGATTGCCCGTGCCCTGGTGATGCAACCCGCGCTGGTGCTGGCCGACGAGCCCACCGGCAACCTCGACACACAGTCGGCCAACAGCGTGTTTGACCTGCTGCGAGAAGTCAGCAGCGGCGGCACCACGTTCCTGATCGTGACCCACGACCCGCGCCTGGCTGCCCGGTGCGACCGCCTGATTGAGCTGGTGGACGGGCTGGTTCAGACTGACAAGGCAACCGTGGCGACGCAGCCACGGGCCGATGGGAAGGATCCCGTTTCCCGCTGAAAACCGAGCCGAATCGTTGCGCGCTCCGCCCGCAACGTTGCGGCTGTGGCCGCTGCCAGGAGGCGCTGTTTTCCAGGGCGCGCATTCCGCCTGGCGGTAGTCGGTTGAGCAGTTGACCGGGTACGTCGGCGGTCGCGCTGGCCCGGCTTTGCGGATCGGCGAGCACGGGCAGGTGCGTGGCGCGTGGCCCGCGTCGGGCTAAGGTTGTCGCACCCGCACCCGCACCCGCACCTGCACCTGCACCTGCACCTGCACCTGCACCTGCACCTGCACCTGCACCTGCACCTGCACCTGCACCTGCACCCGCGCCGGGCGCGCCAGTCGCGGCCATTGCTGCGACACGCTTATCGGGCGTGGCCCCACTGGCTGTGCAATTTGACGCCTCGGCAACAACTGCCCCTTCGGGAGTTCTGCCCTTCCACCAAGTGACGTACGACTTCAACTTCGGTGACAACCGGGGGCAAAACTGGGAGCACTCGAACCAGTCCAAAAACACGCAAACCGGCGGCCCGCTCGCGGCCCACGTCTTCGATCTTCCCGGCACATACACCGTTCGCGTGCGTGCTCGTGGAAGCGACGGTTTGTATTCCGATGCCACAGTCACGGTCACCGTTCAAAACCCCGACACGGTGTACGCCGGTGTCCAAACCGTGTGTGTTTCCATGTCAGGAAACTTCACGGGTTGCCCGCTGGGTGCCTTGCAGCAAGCCACTCTTCCCAGTTCATTCAATGGGAAGCGCATTCTTTTGAAGCGGGGAGACACGTTCGGCATGGTGCAACCCAGCACCACCGACTCGTCCTTCCAAATCGGGGCGTATGGCACGGGCGCCAAGCCCACAGTGACGGGCTTCTACTCAGGCATGGTTGGTGGGTCGGCGGCGTGGGCCAACGACTTCACCGTCATGGAGCTCAACATTGCCGGCAGCAGCGTTGGCGCAAGCAACGTCAACATCGAAGCCACAGGTTCACGCATCTTGCTGTACCGCAACGACATCAAGACACCGGGGCAAGGTGCCGCCATGGTCAACATCGGCACGGCAGCGGACTATTACCACACGAATGGTTCCGGCCCTGTGACTGGCGCCATCTACTTTCCGAGAGAGATCTTCATTGTTGAGAACGACATCCAGGGCATCGTGAGCGCAATGCCCACCCCCAACCTCGTGGTGATGGGGTCGTTCCAGCGGTCGGCAATCATGGGCAACACGATTGACCGCGCCTCTCAGCACAGCCTGCGCATCTGGGCAGCGAACAAACTTGTGATCAGCCACAACCTGATCGGCGGCAACCACCACACCGACCTTGGTTCGGTTGGCATTCGCGGTGCGGTGAAGATCCATTCGGCAGGCACGACCCCCATGGGAAGCACGATCGCCGCAGGTCGCTTGCCAGCCACAAGCCAAGTCATCATGGCCAACAACACGATCGGAAGCTCGACCTATCCAGGCAGCTTCCTCAGTGGCTTCAGCCCTCAGAACGCCGATCTGACCACCGTCGAAGGCTTGGAAGACTGCATCGCTGAGAGCAACCGCTACGTGCGCGGACCCTCGTCGGTGTCTGAGTTGCAGTTGCGTGGCCGTCGCCTGACCGCCCGTGGCAACACGATGGAGGGCGGCGGCACGCCTAACATCGTTCGTGCAGGCTACACGTACGCCACGGGCCTCCTTTCTTGGGATGGCCCTTACTTCATTTCGAATTGACACCGCAAGGGTGACGTCGAGCGCGCGTGTTCGCTACCGCTCGGATGTTTTGCGCGGCCCCTGCATGCAGCCCCTGAAGCATGGCGGCACCGCTTGGTGCCGCCATTGCCAAGGACTCATCGCTGTAGCCACCTAACGCAGCCTGGATTACGCGCCCCCTCGATACCTGCTTCAAGGGGCTGTACCGACGAAGAAGGCCTACATGTGGGCCTACGCGCGAGGCGCCTTCGAGCCCGAGCCTGCGGTGGTGTTCGACTTCTGCCCGGGCCGTGAGGGGCAGTACCCTGCAAATTCTTGACAGGCTGGACCGGCACGCTGGTGGTGGACGCCTACAGCGGCTACGACGCCGCCCTCGACGGGCGGAGCACCGCGTACCCGGCGATGCTGGTGGTGCGCGAACGCCCGGGGAATATTGCGACGGCCCTCACGGGTCGTCGTGACAAGACGTCAGAACAAGCCGAGCTGGGGGGAAAAGACGGCGGGCCGGTGCGTGGGCACCGCCCGCCGTCAGTCAGAACCGCCCGGTCAGGGCAGCTGCAAAAGCATGGCCTCGGCCTGGCCGATCAGCTCGCCGGCGCTGACCTGCGTGAGTCGGCCTTTGACCTGCAGGCTGCGCACCTCGTCCACGTAGCGCTGCAGCAGGCGTCGGCCCTTGTCTCGCGCTTGGGCGCTGTTCTTGTTGCCCACAATCTCGCTGCTGGCCACGGCCTTGATGGACGCCGCCACCTGGCGGGCCAAGTCGTCGTTGCGGCCGGTGGTGTACAGGTAGAAGTGGGTCGCTTCGATCAGGTCTTGGCCGGCGCGGCAGATGGCCGAGCAGGGCAGGCCGGTGCCGACGATCGAGTCGAGTGCGAGATCGAGCGAGCGCTTGGAATCGGCCGGGAGCAGAAAGCCCGCCTTCAAGTTCGCCGACAGGCGCGCTGTCACCGACAGGTAGTAGCTGCCCGTCGTCGGGAACCGCTTGTCGATCACGCTTTGCGCAAAAGGCACGTAGCTGCCGTACAGGCGGCAAAAGGCCGCGCCGGTGTTCGCGCCGCTGTTCAGCGCGGTGGCGGGCTGGAACTCGGCGGGGCGGATGCCGCCGAGCGCATTGCCGTCGGCGTCGCGCACGATGGCCGTGCCCTCGGTGGTGACTGGCATCGCGGTGGGTGGCAACACGCCTTCCCCGACCCACCGCACCATGTGGTCGAACGCGGCGTTGGTCACGTAATGCATCGGCACGCGCGGGTAGGGCGGGAACTGGCATTCGCCCACCGAAGGCGCCACGCCGTCACGCAACAGCAGCGGGCGCGAGTTGAGCACCGTGCGGCGGCCCGAGTGGCTGGTGCCCGCGACTTCCCAGAATCGGAACAGTGGCGTGTCGGGCTGGCGAGCGGCGATTTGCAGCGGCACGTCGGTCTCGGAGATCAGCTTGAAGATGGGCACCGCGAGGTCGGTGCGCACGCGCCCGCCGCCGATGTACAGCAGGTAGGCATCGACCGGGTCGCCGATCAGCGGGTGCAGCGAGTTAATGAACACCTGCAGCCGCCCAGCCGATTGCGAGGCGCCGATTGCGAACACGCGCTTGGCATTCAGCGGCCCGAGCGGGCGCACGCCGACCGGGTTGCGGATGGCTTGCAGCGCCTGCGCGTACACGTCGTACGACAGCGCGTCGTCGACGATGGTGCCGCCGGCCGTGACGTCGAGCGAGCCGTAGCGCGTGGGGCTCCAGTTCTTCGTGCCGTTGGGCACGCCCTGCACGCCCACGCGCTGCGCCGAGATGCCGACCCACACGTAGCCCGAGCGCACGATGTGTTCGAACGAGCCGCCCCACATCGCGTCGAGGTCGTAGCCGGCGGTGACGTTCTGCCACTCGGCCAACACGGTGCCGTTGAACTTCTGCGGCGACATCGGCCGCCGCACGAGGATGCGCGTGCGGTACGCATGGCCCGAGTCGACGACGGTGCCATTGGTGCCGATGGCACCGGTGGTGTTGTAGCGGTTGGCCGTGCCCTCGACGAAGAACTCTTCCTCGACATAGCCGACGGCCGCGAGGTTGTGCATCGTCGACAGGAACGGGTAATCGCGCGAGGGGCTACCCGGTGCAGCGTTGACGGGGACGGGCCCGGTCACGGTCGGGTTTGGCACAGCGGCCAGCGCGGTGGGCGACACGAAGGTGCCGGCGATCACCGTTGCAGCCGCAGCCCATGAAGCAATACGCGCACGCCATGAAGGTGTGCGCGAAAGGTTGGCGAGATTCATCGCTCTGTCTCCTGATCTGGTTGTAGGAGCGGGTGAATCTATCGACAGACCCTGCGTGCGCAAGCGAAACACGCGGCAAGAAGGGTCATTCGCACCCCAGAACTCGCCGGATGTCCATCCGAAAACGACATCATGGCGAGATCGTGCTGCGCTCACCGCAACTTTGACTCCTGCTGAAAGCAACGGGCCAGCGCCTGAACCCCCGGGTGCTTCGCATGCGGTGCCCGCACGGCAAACACGATGTCGCTGCTGGTCGCCCAGGGCCGGGCCAGCACCTTGAGCGCGAAGGCGCGCGCATGCAGCGTCACGGCCGACTCCGGCGCCACTGTGAGCATGCCGCCCTGGGCCACGAGACCGAGGTTCGAGTGGAACGAGCCGGAGGTAACCGCCACGCGCGGCGGCTCGAGCCCCGCTTCGGCGAACCATCGGTCGAGCAGGTTGACGGCGAGCGAGGGAGGTTGCGGTAGCACCCAGTCGCAAG
>JAYSYW010000004.1:0-6618 GCA_043727255.1 Rhizobacter sp.
GCGGTCACGCTGTCGGCACGCTTGAAAGAGTTGAAGCTGCCGCAGGGCCGCCTGAAGACCGGCACGCCGCCGCGCCTGGACGGCCGCAGCATCGACTTCAGCCAACTCACCGAACAACCCGGCGACGGCATGCCCTCAACCGACGGCACGCCCGCAGATCGCCCGGTGCCGGTGTTCAGTTTCATGGGCAGCGCCGCGCAGCACCCGCGCCAAGTGCCCTGCTGGGTTACCCACACCAACGCGCGCACGCACGAAATCATCCGCTCGGGGTTTGATCGCAGCCCCATGTTCAGAGGCGTGATCGACGGCGTGGGGCCGCGTTACTGCCCGAGCATCGAAGACAAGGTGAACCGCTTCGCCGACAAAGATTCGCACCAGATCTTCCTGGAGCCTGAAGGCCTGACCACGCACGAGTTCTACCCGAACGGCATCAGCACCAGCCTGCCCTTCGACGTGCAACTGGCCGCCGTGCGCTCGATGCGCGGGTTGGAAAACGTGCACATCTTGCGGCCCGGCTATGCCATCGAATACGACTACTTCGACCCGCGCGCGCTGAAAGCCAGTTTCGAGACCAAGTCGATCGGTGGCCTCTTCTTCGCCGGCCAGATCAACGGCACCACAGGTTACGAAGAAGCTGCGGCGCAAGGCTTGTTTGCTGGCATCAACGCGGCATTGCAAGTGCAAGGCCGCGATGCCTGGACGCCTGGCCGCGACGAGGCTTACCTCGGCGTGCTGGTCGATGACCTGATCACCAAGGGCGTGACCGAGCCCTACCGCATGTTCACGAGCCGCGCCGAATTCCGGCTGCAGCTGCGCGAAGACAACGCCGACCTGCGGTTGACCGAAATCGGCCGCAAGCTGGGCTTGGTGGACGATGCCCGCTGGGAAGCTTTCAGCCGCAAACGCGACGCTGTTTCACGTGAAACAGAGAAGCTGAAGTTGACCTGGGTCACGCCAATCACCCTGCCCGCTGCCGATGCCGAGCGCCTGGTGGGCAAGGCGCTGGAGCATGAATACAGCCTGGCCGACCTGATGCGCCGCCCAGGTGTGAGCTACGACACCTTGGTGGAAGTGGCGCAAATTGCGAAGCCGGCTGCAAATGTTTCACGTGAAACGTTGGCAGTTGAGTTGGGGGCGTCGGTGAGTGATGCGGTGATTGAGCAACTTGAGATCAGCATCAAGTACGCCGGCTACATCGACAAGCAGAACGAAGAGGTGCTGCGCGCTTCCCATTACGAAGGCATGAAGCTGCCGGCTGAGCTGGACTATGCCCAGGTGCCCGCCCTCAGCTTTGAGGTTCGGCAGAAGCTGGGCGCTCAACGCCCCGAAACGCTGGGGCAAGCCTCGCGCATTTCGGGCGTCACGCCGGCCGCCATCTCGCTGTTGTTGATCCACCTGAAAAAGGGCCGCTTCAAAGGCTTTGTGGCAGGCAACGACCTGCCCGACTCTCGCGCCGCACGTGATGCAGTCGCCTGAGCGGGAGCTTCTTGCGCAAGGGGCTGATTCGCTGGGCGTGCCGCTCAGTGACGCTCAGCTCGACACTTTGCTGGCGTATCAAGTGCTGATCGCCAAATGGAATCGCGTCTACAACCTGACCGCCGTGCGCGACCTGGCTGAGATGTTGACGCACCACCTGCTCGACAGCCTCTCGATGGTGCCGCCGTTGCGTCGGCATTTGGCCGGCGCCAACGCACGGTTGCTTGATGTGGGCAGCGGCGCCGGTTTGCCCGGCGTGGTGTTGGCGGGGGTGATGCCCGAGTTGTCGGTGGTGTGTGTGGACACCGTGGGAAAGAAGGCCGTCTTCATCCGCCAAGCGGCCGTTGAGCTGGGTTTGCGCAACCTGTCGGCCGAACACGCGCGGGTGGAGGCGTTGAAACTGCCCAAGTTCGACGTGGTGTGTTCACGCGCCTTTGCATCGCTGGTTGACTTCACCCAGCTGACGGCCGAACACCTGAGCCCGAAGGGCGTGTGGTTGGCCATGAAGGGCAAACACCCAGCCGATGAAATTGCCGCCCTGCCCGCCGACACTCAGGTGTTTCACGTGGAACAACTGGTGGTGCCGGGGCTGGACGCTGAGCGCTGCCTCATCTGGATGCGCCCAGGCGACACGCCCGCATGACGATCCTCGGCATCTCCGACTTTGGCTCGTTCTGTCTGGCGGTGCTGGTGTTCCTGGCTTTGCCCGGCCCGGGCACGCTGGCCCTGCTGACTTCCACCGCCAAAGGTGGCTTGCGCGCGGGTGCCGCCGCCACGGCCGGTGTGATCGCTGGCGACCAGGTGCTGTTGTGGCTGGCGGTCGGTGGCATTTCGGCCTTGCTGCTGGCCCACTCGCTCGCCTTCAAGTTGGTGCAATACGCGGGCGCGCTGTACTTGGTGTGGTTGGGCCTCAGGTTGATCTTTGCCCGTGAAGGCAGTGCGTCGCCGATCCACATCGAACCGCGCCAGTACGCCCGGCAAGCTTTTCTGATCACCCTGCTCAACCCCAAAGCCATCGTGTTCTACATGGCCTTCTTTCCACTGTTCATCAACCCGCAGACGCATCGCGGCGCGCTGACCTTCACTGCCATGGCGTTGACGATCGCGTTGATCACCGCCGCCTACGGTCTGGGCTTGTGCGCGTTCGCCCGCGCGGTGTCGGCCCAGGTAAAGGCGCACCGCCGGCTGGCACGTTGGCTGCAAAAGTTGGCCGGTGTTTTTCTCGTTGGCTTCGGCATTCGCCTGAGCAGCGGTTGAGCTTCATTCCCTTCCCTTCCGAGACTTCCCCATGACGCGCATCTTCTGCATCGCGAACCAAAAAGGCGGCGTCGGCAAGACGACGACGACCGTGAACCTCGCGGCCGGGCTGGCGCAGATCGGCCAGCGGGTGCTGGTGGTCGATCTCGACCCGCAGGGCAATGCCACCATGGGTTCGGGCGTGGACAAGCGCTCGCTCGACCTGACGGTATATGACGTGCTGCTTGAATCAGCCTCGATCGCCGAAGCGCGGCAGCGCAGCGAACGCGGTGGCTACGACGTGCTGGGTGCCAACCGCGAACTCGCCGGCGCCGAGGTCGAGTTGGTGGAATTGGAGCGGCGCGACAAACGCCTGAAAACAGCCATCGCCGCCACCGAGGGCGACTATGACTTCGTGCTGATTGATTGCCCGCCCTCGCTCAGCTTGTTGACGTTGAATGGCCTGTGCAGCGCGCATGGCGTCATCGTGCCGATGCAGTGCGAGTACTTCGCACTTGAAGGGCTGAGCGACCTGGTCAACACCATCAAACAGGTGCACGCCAACCTCAACCCCGACCTGCAGATCATCGGCCTGCTGCGGGTGATGTTCGACCCACGCATCACGCTGCAGCAGCAGGTCAGCGAGCAGCTCAAAACGCACTTCGGCGACAAGGTGTTCACCACCGTGATTCCGCGCAACGTGCGGTTGGCCGAAGCGCCGAGTTACGGCCTGCCGGGCGTGGTGTTCGACCCGGCCTCACGCGGCGCGGTGGCGTTTGTGGAGTTCGCCAACGAGATGGTGGCGCGGGCGCGGGTGGAAATCCCGGCCTGATTTCAACGCCCTTTAATCCAACCGGCAATGCCCGACGCGATGCGCGCCGGGCGCTCGGTTCACAGCCCGAGGCTTTCTTCCACGCCGAGGTGCAGGTTCATGCACTGCACCGCTGCGCCACTGGCGCCCTTGCCCAGGTTGTCGAGCCGGGCGAACAGCAGCACCTGCAGGGCGTTGGCGAAGACGAAGATGTCCACGTTGTTGGTGTCGTTGCAGGCTTGCACGTCAAAGAAGCCGTCTTCCAGAACGGCTGGGTCGCGCAGCGGGGCGACGCGAATGAAGCGCTCGCCCGCGTAGCGGTCGGTCAAGGCCTGGTGCACCCATTCAGCCGTCATGCCGGGCGAAAGTTGACTCAAATGCAAGGGCACACTCACTGCCAATCCCTTGAGAAATGGGCCTACAACGGGCATGAACAGCGGCGCATGCTGCAGCCCGGTGTGGGCGGCCATCTCGGGCTGGTGCTTGTGCGTGAGCCCCAGCGCATATGGGCGTGGCGAGTTCAGGCGAGGGTCGCCACCGGCTTCGTACTGCTCGATCATCTTTTTGCCGCCGCCCGAATAGCCGGTGATCGACTGCGCGCTGACGGCCAGGGCGGGCGGCACGACGCCGGCATCGACCAGTGGGCGCATCAGCAAAATGAAGCCACTGGAGTGGCAGCCGGGGTTCGAGATGCGCTTGGATGTTTTCAGCAGTTCGCGCTGGCCGGGGGCCAACTCGGGCAGGCCGAACACCCAGTCCGGGTCCACCCGGTGCGCCGTGCTGGCGTCGATCACGCAGGTGTTGGGGTTGTCGACCAAGGCCACCGCTTCACGCGCGGCGGCATCGGGCAGGCAGAGAAAGGCCACGTCGGCGGTGTTCAGCAGGCGGGCACGCTCGGTGGTGTCTCTGCGCTTGTCGGCGTCGATGCGCAGCACTTCGATGTCACTGCGGCCGGCCAAGTATTCGTTGATGCGCAGGCCGGTTGTGCCTTCCTGACCGTCCACAAACACCCGATGCTTCATGATGAACTCCTGCGTCGAAAAAGAGCGCAAGCATAAGGCCCGACCATGAACGAACAGCACTTCCGCGTCCTCCACCTGCCCGGCTGGCAGGGCTCTGACACCGCCCATTGGCAAAGCGTTTGGGAACGCCTGCACGGCGACACCCGCGTCGAGCAAGACGACTGGCAGTGGCCCAAGCGGGGCGACTGGATGGCGCGGCTCGAAGAGGTGCTGCTGGCCGACCCCACGCCAGCCGTGCTGGTGGCGCACAGCCTGGGTTGCCACCTGGTGGCGGCGTGGGCTGCGCATTCGCGCCACACCGCGCGCGTGCGGGCTGCCTTGCTGGTGGCGCCACCCGACGTTGAACGCGACAGCATGCCGCCGCAACTGGCGCCCTGGCGGCCCGTTGTGCGCCAGCGCCTGCCCTTTGCCAGCCTTGCCGTGACCAGCGGCGACGACCCCTACTGCGCCCCTGATCGCGCCGCAGAGCTGGCGGCCGACTGGGGCTGCGCAACGGTCTCGATCGGCCCCTGCGGGCACATCAACGGCGACTCGGGGCTGGGCGACTGGCCCCAGGGCCGCGCCCTGCTGGAGGGCCTGCTGGCACGCGAGGCGCATCAGTGAGAATGCCCGCCATGGTCACCAAGAAACCCAAAGGCCTCGGCCTCGGCCTCGAAGCGCTGCTCGGCCCCAAAGTCAGCGACACCCCCATCCCGCTTGATGAGGGAGCGCCTCGCAGCCTGAAGCTCAGCGTGCTGCAGCCTGGCAAGTACCAGCCACGCACGCGCATGGACGAAGGCTCGTTGTACGAACTTGCCGAGAGCATCAAGGCGCAGGGCATCATGCAGCCCATTCTTGTGAGGCCGGTGGGTGGCGGCCGTTACGAGATCATCGCCGGCGAACGCCGCACGAAGGCCGCCAAGCTGGCCGGGCTCGATGAAGTGCCGGTGCTGGTGAAAGAGGTGCCCGACGAAGCCGCCGCCGCCATGGCGCTGATCGAAAACATCCAGCGCGAAGACCTGAACCCGCTTGAAGAAGCGCAGGGCATTTCGCGGCTGGTGAATGAATTCAACCTGACACACGAGCAGGCCGCGCAAGCCGTGGGCCGCTCACGCAGCGCCGCCAGCAATCTGTTGCGCTTGTTGCAGCTGGCCGAGCCGGTGCAGCAGATGCTGATGGCGGGTGACCTCGACATGGGCCATGCACGCGCCCTGCTGTCGCTCGACGGCGCCCAGCAGATCCTGGCCGCCACCGAGATCGCGGCCAAGAAGCTCAGCGTGCGCGAGGCCGAGAAGCTGTCGGCGCGCATGGGCTCATCGCGTCAACAGCCTTTGTTGCGCGTGCCCAAACAGAAGTCGGGCGACATTTCGCGCATCGAAGAGCAACTGTCTGACGCCTTGACCGCGCAGGTCGAGATTCGCGTGAAGAAGCGCACCAAGCGCGGTGAACAGGGTGAGGTGGCGATTGCCTTCGGCTCGCTCGATGAGCTCAATGGCCTGCTCGACAAGCTGGGGCTTGCCAGCCAGTGAGCAATGGGCGCAAGCTTGCCCACATATGCGGTTGACATCGCTTTCATCGGGAACTTTGCCCCATGCCCCCAGCTCCCTCAGTGGCAGGTGCGGGGCTCTTGATCAAACGGGTAAAGGCACACATATTGCTGAAGCGGCCTTGTGTGAAACAAGCCACGAACTGGGTGCCAAATCCGCGTTTCCTCTGGGCATGATCATCCCCACAATGAACGAAGCTTGAGTCACAACATAAGCTGATGCAAAGGAAAGCTCTGATGACGTCCCGACAACGGGCTTCATCAGAACTTCCCCAGACGGTGATGAAGGTTGGCCCCTTCTCAACGTCGTCCTGTTTAGGAGATCAGCATGGATGTGATCAGCCATTTCGCCGCTCGCTTCGAGCGCACGCGCGAAGAGGAACTCTCTCTTGAAGAGTACCTCGCAGAATGCAAGCGCAGCCCCGTGGCCTACGCCACAGCTGCCGAGCGCATGCTCAAGGCCATCGGCGAGCCTCAGACGATCGATACGCGGAACGACCCGCGCTTGTCACGTCTGTTCGCCAACAAGGTCATCAAGGTCTACCCCG
>JAYSYW010000005.1:0-6607 GCA_043727255.1 Rhizobacter sp.
GCGCGTGGCGGCCGGCGAGCGCTGGATGGAGCCGGAATACCTGCGCTTGAAGGCGCGCCTGAACCACGCGAAAACCCCCGGTGACCTGGCCGTGCTTGAAAGCGCCTTGCGGCAAGCGCTGGCGCTCGCCGAAAGCCAGGGCGCGCTGATTTTTGTCGCAGATCTTTTGCAGGACATCCAGTCGCTGGCCCCTGTATTGCTCGAATCGCCTCAGGAGCCCCACGCATGACGCTGCATACACAAGAACGGGTCACCATTACACCGACGACTTGCTGCGCGCCTGAAAACGCAGCTGATCGACGAGCATCCGGACGGGCGGTGTCAAGCCCGCCGGGAATGGCGAAGGTAAAGGAGTCCACATACGGCTCCCAGCTGCCGTTGAAGTTGCTGAAAAAAACAGGTAGCTGAAGCGCAGGTTTTCACCTCTCGGCTTCTTGATTCTTGATGCGTGGACGGCTTGCCAGCACAGCGTCGTCCGCGCCGGTCGCATCGCTGCGGTGCCGGATGAAATTCATCAGGCTGGCGGGTGCGGCGGGCATTTCTTTTGCCAGGGTTTCAGCCCGGGCTGGGTGTGTGGCGGTGAAAAAGCTGAGCAGAACCAGACCGATGGAGTCGCTGCCGGCACGCCGTTGGTGCCCGCTGGAACGGCCGGCATTAAAGACAAAATTAGCCTCTATCCCCCGTAATACGTGCGTAAACAGCTATTAAAAACGTAGCGTTGCATTCGCCACGCCAAGCCCTCTGCCTGCAAAATCCGAACAGCCCGCATTCAAAAAATTCAAAACAGGCTTTAACATCTACCCGAGCGACCTGGAAACCGTGCTGCGCCAGCACGAGGCGGTGGCCGATGCCTCGGTGATCGGCGTGCCATCTGAGCAATGGGGCGAGACGCCTGTGGCCTATGTGGTGATGAAGCCAGGCGCGGCGGCCAATGCCGACATGCTGATGCAGTTCGTCAACACGCAGGTCGGCAAGACGCAGCGGCTGGCCGGCGTGCGCTTCATCGACGAGCTGCCGCGCAGCCCCATCGGCAAGGTGTTGAAGCGCGAGTTGCGTGACCAGTTCGTGGCCGCAGTGGCCGCTCAATGAACCCAGCCACGGCCGTGCTGCCGGCAGGCATCGAACAACGCATCCTCACGCTGCGCGAGCAGCGGGTGATGCTCGATGCCGACTTGGCGCGGCTGTATGGCGTGGAAACACGCGTGCTGGTGCAAGCGGTCAAGCGCAACGTGGGTCGCTTCCCGGCCGACTTCATGTTTCAGTTGAACCGCGACGAGTTCGCGGCTTTGACATCACAGGCTGTGATCTCAAACGGCGCCACGGCAGGCCGGGGCGGCAGGCGCACAGCGCCCTATGCCTTCACCGAGCAGGGTGTGGCCATGTTGTCGTCGGTGCTGGGCAGCCCCCGCGCCATCGCCGTCAACATCGAAATCATGCGCAGCTTCGTGCGCGTGCGCGCCGCCGCCACCTCGCACGCCGAACTGTCCAAGCGCATGGACGACATCGAGCGCATCACCCACGCGCTGGCGATCGAACACGACACGCTGAGCCAGGAAACACGGGCGCAGCTGCAGCAGGTGTTCGGGGTGATCCGCGAACTGATGGCGCCGCCCGATCCACCAAAGCGGTCGATCGGCTTTCTGGCCGAGCCCGACCACAGCCCCGGCGCACGCAAGCCGGGCCCGAAGAAACGCTGAACAATCGCCCCGCAATTTCTTGCACGTTTTTCCATAACAACTTCAGGAGGGTTCATGAAATTTCTCATCTCGACACTGGTTGGCCTTTGCTTTTCTTCCGCCGTCTTGGCCAACGGCTCGATCAGCGCAAAGGTGCTGGAAATCCGCGTCGACGCGGACGGCCGCGGCATGGTCGTGTTTGAACAGCCAGTGGGCGGCACACCACCCAGTTGCGTTCACCAAGCCTATTTGAATGCATTCGCGTTCAATGCATCAGGTTCCGGCGGAAAGGCCGTCATGGCCCTGGCCATCAGTGCCAAGACCACTGGCGCCACGATTTCGGTTTACGGGGCAGGCGCCTGTGGCATCTACAACGGCGCCCATGTCGAAGACTGGTCCTACGGTGTCATGCGATAAAACCGCGTCGGCCTGCGTGGCCGGCCAAGAGGTCGGCGCATCGTCGATGCGACGACCCCAACTTCAGGAGACAACGATGTCTGACCACATCATTCCGCGCCGCAGCTTCACACTGGGACTCGCCGCCACGATCGCCGCGCCATCATTCGCCCAGCCCGCGTGGCCGAACAAGCCGATCCGCATCGTCGTGCCCTACACGCCGGGCGGCTTCACCGACGTGACGGCGCGGCTGGTGGCGCAGAAGCTGCAAGAGCGCCTGGGCCAGCCGGTCGTCGTCGAGAACAAGCCCGGCGGCAACAGCATCCTCGGGGTCGATGCGGTCGCCAAGTCGGTGCCCGACGGCTACACCTTCGGCATCGTGATCGCGGCCTACGCGGCCAACACCACGCTGTACCCGAAGCTGCCTTACGACCCGCGCAAAGACTTGACCGGCGTGTCGCTGATCGGCGTTTCGCCGCTGCTGGCGGCGGTCAACAACGACGCGCCGTTCAAGAACGCGAAAGAGCTGGTCGACTACGCCAAGCGCAACCCGGGAAGGGTGAGTTTCGGCTCCAGCGGCAACGGCTCGGCCGCGCACCTGACGACCGAGCTGCTGAAGGCGCAGACCGGCGCGTACATGCTGCACATCCCCTACCGTGGCGCGGCGCCTGCGCTGTCTGACCTGATGGGTGGGCACATCCAGCTCTTCTTCGACGCCGCCTCGGGCCTCATTCAACCCGGCAAGTCGGGCCGCGTGCGGCTGATCGGCGTGGCGAGCGACAAGCGCCTGCCCGCCGCGCCCGACGTGCCGACCTTCATCGAGCAAGGCCTGACGGGCTTCACGGGCAGCACCTGGGCCGGCATGCTGGCACCGGCCAGCACGCCGCGAGACATCGTCAAGCGGATGTCCGACGAAGTGGCGCGCATCGTGCGGCTGGACGACGTGAAGGCCAAGCTCGAAGGCATGGGCACCATCCCGGTGGGCAACACGCCCGAAGAGTTCGACACCTTCATTGCCAGCGAGACGGCGAAGTGGGGCAAGGTGATCCGCGATGCGAAGGTGACGGTCGAATGAACGAGGCCGTGCAGCGGCCGCCGCATGGGCCGCTCGTGCAGGCTGCGGCGGTGCTGGTTGCGCTGGCGGTGCTGGCCGGCTGCTCGTCCGCGCCCAAGAAGGCGGGCGGCGTGGCGGTGCGGCCCGGGCCCGCGCCGTCGTCAGAGCGCGACGGGCCCGACGCCAAGCCGCCGCCCAACCTGGCCAAGGTGCCCGATGCCGAACCGCGCATCGAACCCATCCGGCCCGGTGGGCCGAACAAGCCTTACGAGGTGCTGGGCCGCGACTACACACCGCAGCGTGGCGACACGCCATTGACCGAACGCGGCCTGGCCTCGTGGTACGGCAAGAAGTTTCATGGCCGGCGCACCGCCAGCGGCGAGGTCTACAACATGTACGCGATGACGGCTGCGCACAAGACGATGCCGATCCCCAGCTACGCCCGCGTGCGCAACCCGGCCAATGGCCGCGAGGTGGTGGTGCGGGTGAACGACCGGGGGCCGTTCCACCCCGGCCGGGTGATCGACCTGAGTTACACCGCCGCGTTGAAGCTGGGCGTGCTGCGCGGGGTGGCGCCGGTCGAGGTGGAACGCATCACGCACGACGAGATCCGCAGCGGTGCCTGGCGGCGCGATGGCGCGTCGCCGGCCGAGCCACCCACCGCCGTGTTGGCCAGCGCGGCGGACGACGCGGTGCTGGCGCTGCCGTCCGGGCTGGTGGCCAGACCTGTGGCCACAACCACAGCCGCCGCCCCTTCCAGCGCCTCCGAAACGCCCACCGCCGAGGCAGACCCAGCCACCCCGCCGCCGGGTGCGGTGGCGTCTGCATCGGCCCCCGATGGGCGGGCTTACACGAAGGCGTCACGGGGTTTCTGGGTGCAGTTGGGCGCGTTCCGCCAGCGCGATGGCGCAGAGCAGTTCCACCGCCGCGTGGCCGAAGAGGCCGACTGGCTGTCGCCGTTGCTGGCGGTGTTCAGCGAGCCGTCGCTGTTCCGCCTGCAGGCCGGGCCGTACCCGTCGCGCCAGGAAGCGCTGGACGTGGTGACGCGGGTGCGTGAGGCCTTGAAGCTGGTGCCGGTGGTGATCGAGCGGCGCTGAACCAGAAAAACCACTGCATTGGGCGCCGCAGCCTGCGGGTCATGCGTGCCGTTGGCCGCCCACATTGCGCAGCTCGGCTTGCGCTGCCTGGCGATGGAGCCCACGGCCACGGCAGTTCGCCGGGGCACCGCACGCTGGGTTCAGCGCCCGCCGCCCACGTCGAGCAGCGCGCCGGTCGTGTAGCTCGCGGCGTCCGACAGCAGCCAGAGGATCGCCTGCGCGATCTCGTCGGCGGTGCCGGGCCGCTGCATCGGGATCTGCCCGGCCAGCGCCCACGCACGGTCGGGCTGGCCACCGCTGGCGTGGATCTCGGTGTCTGTGATGCCGGGCCGCACCGCGTTGACCCGCACGCCCTCGGCCGCCACCTCGCGCGACAGGCCCAGCGTGAAGGTGTCGATCGCACCCTTGGCGGCCGCGTAGTCGACGTATTGGCCGCCCGCGCCGGTGCGCGCCGCCACCGACGACAGGTTGACGATGCTGCCGCCCCGCCCGCCGTGGCGGGTCGACAGCCGCCGCAGCGCCTCGCGGGCACAGAGGAAGCTGCCGAACACGTTGACCGCGAACATGCGTTGCAGCCGCGCGGCGCTCATCTCGTCGACCCGCGCGGCCACGTCCACCACGCCCGCGTTGTTGACCAGGCCCCCCAGCGGCGGCAGCTCGGCGTCGATGCGGGCGAACATCGATTGCACCTGGGCTTCGTCGGACACATCGGCCTGAATTGCCATGGCGGTGCCGCCGGCTTCGCGCAGCTCGCCCACCAGCGCGTCGGCCGCGGCACGGTCGCGCGTGAAGTTCACCGCCACCGCCCAGCCGTCGCGCACGCAAAGCCGGCTGGTCGCCGCGCCGATGCCGCGGCTGCCGCCGGTCACCAGCGCCGTGCGGGCTGGCTCACTCGTCGAGCGGCTCATCGGGAGCGCCAGGGGCTTCGTCAACCTTGGCGGCCTTCTTGTCCAGCGTGGCCTGCAGAGGCGCAAGGCGCTTCAAGAAGGCTTCGGTCTCGACCGGCTCGGCCAGGCGCAGGGCCGGTGGCAACAGGTGGCTCATGTACAGCTCGTTGCCCAGGCGGTCGGTGTTTTGCCAGTTGAACCACAGGCTGAGCGCGATGCCCGACAGCGCCCCGGCCGCACCCACGATGCGCCAGCGCTGTGGGTGGCGCGGCTCGATGGCAAGCATGTGGAAGTAAAGCGCCACGCCCACCACGGCAAAGATCAGCAAGAAGCTGAAGTCGCTGGCCCAGGGCCACGACAGCATGAAGGCGAGGGCGCTGCTCAGGCCGTCGATCAATTGCCAGGCGATCACCGCGCACAGCATCACCCGCACATGCCAGCCAAAGTGCGGCTGGCGGGTGAACACCTTCGACAGCACGCTCAAGAAGCCGCACCACGCGAGGCCAAAACCCAGGGTGTTGACGGCCTGGTTGCCGAGCGCCCGCGCCAGGCCAGCGGGGTCGGTGACGAGGTAGGTGCCGAAGGCCAGCAAGGCGGCAACGGTGAGCGTGAGCCCGGCCAAGCCCGACACCTCGCGCAACAACGAATGGGTAGCGCCCAGTGGCAGCTCGGGCGGCAGGGCGTGTTCGGCCAGACGCAAGCGCAACGGCGTGCGGCCGGCGGTGAGCGCCAGCACCTGGTGGCCCACCGGCACGCGGGCGGCGGCGTCGAGGCGTTGCTGGCCGGCCTGCAGGCCGTTGACGGTGTCACCCACGGTGAGGAAGACCTGGCCGTCGTCGTCCGCATCCAGGCTGAAATGGTGGGCGGCCACGTGCGGGTCGTCGAGCACGAGTTCGTTGTCGATCGCGCGGCCGGCGCGCAGCGGCCAGCGGGTGGCGGCCACGCTGTGCCGCACATTGCCGTCGCGGTCCAGCACTTCCAGCAAGGCTAGCGGGCCCATGAGTAGGCCTCCAGGTAGTGGCGGCTGAGTTTCATGGCGTTCTCAAAGCTCACACCTTGTGCGTCGAAGCGGCCTTGCACGCCGCCGGTGGGTTGGTCGAGCGTGGCCACCAGCACCGACAGGTCGTACAGCTTGGGCAGCTTCTTGTAGGCACGCAGGCAGACCACCGCGCGCAGCGGCAGGCCCTTGGCCTTGACGAAGTCTTCGACGCACTGCGGCTTGGTCTGGTGTTCGGGCAGGCGCTGGAAGCGTTCGTTGCGAAAGCTCTGCGAGTAGACGGCGGCAAAGCGCATCGCGCCCAGCTTGCGGCCGTCGTAGCTTTCATGCCGCACGCCGATGGCGCCGGTGTTGAATTCGCCGACGAAAATTTGCGTGTCCATCACGCAGTCGGAACGCTCAAAGTCGAGCCCGCCGGTGCGCGAGGGTTCGCTGCTGCCCCAGCAGCGCATGAAGCGGTCGGCCGGCACAGGCACCTTGTAGCGCGGGTGGGTGGCGGC
>JAYSYW010000006.1:0-16233 GCA_043727255.1 Rhizobacter sp.
CGGGAACTGCAGTGCGACGAAGGTGCTTGCCGTATCGGCGCGGGCCTGCGTTGCAGTCACCGCCTTCGCTTGGCGCTGAGTGCTGCGCCACTTGTGCACGAGGCTGGCGTTCAAGCCGTGCGACTGCGCCACTGCCGCGATCGACGCGCCGGGCTCTTCGCATTCAGTCAATACCTGCGTCTTGAGTTCGGCGCTGTGACGCCGGCGCGGCGTCTGTTCGGAATGCATAGGTGTCCACCTCAAATGTCTGGTGGACACCATCGTCGACGACCGTTCGCCACACTTCAAGGTGGAGCGGCCAGCCGCTTACCGATGTCCGGCCTTACGGTGGAGCGTCCAGCCGCTTACCGGCTGGACGCTTAGCCCTGAGGTGGTGTGGGCACGGGAATGTCAGCGCCAGAAACAACAAAGGCCAGCATTGGCTGGCCTTTGTTACGGCAGGCGGGTGACGCCTGCGAATGGTGTGCCTTATTCGGCAGCTTCTGCCGTGTCGCCAGCGGCCGCGTCAGGGCGGTCCACCAGTTCAACATAAGCCATCGGTGCGTTGTCGCCAACACGGAAGCCCATCTTCAGGATCCGGGTGTAGCCGCCTGGGCGAGCGTTGTAGCGCGGGCCGAGTTCGTTGAACAGCTTGGCGACGATGTCGCGGTCGCGGGTGCGGTCAAAGGCGAGGCGGCGGTTGGCCAGCGTCGGCACCTTGGCCAGCGTGATCAGCGGCTCGACGACGCGACGCAGTTCCTTGGCCTTGGGGACCGTAGTCTTGATTGCTTCGTGCTGCAGCAGCGAATTGCACATGTTGCGGAGCATCGCTTGGCGGTGCTCCGAAGTGCGGTTGAGTTTGCGAAGTCCGTGACGGTGACGCATGGTGCTGTTCCTTTCTAAGTTTGAAGACCGGCAGCCGTGTCAGGTACTGTCGGGTGCACCGGGTGCTTTACGCACCCTGTTGGTCGAGAAACCACCGGAGCCGGGTTGTCCCGATTCGATGGGGCCCTCTCGGCGGGCGGCCGATTTACTCATCGGCCGGAGACGTCAATTAACGCTTGTCCAGGCCTTGAGGCGGCCAGTTTTCGAGGCGCGCGCCGAGCGTGAGCCCGCGCGAAGCCAGCACTTCCTTGATTTCGTTGAGCGACTTGCGACCCAGGTTCGGGGTCTTCAGCAGCTCAGTCTCGGTGCGCTGGATGAGGTCGCCAATGTAATAGATGTTTTCGGCCTTCAGGCAGTTTGCCGAACGCACCGTCAGTTCAAGCTCATCGACCGGACGCAGCAGGATTGGATCGAACTGCGTGCTGCGCTGTTGCGGCTCGCTGAACGCGGCGATCTCGCTGCCTTCCAACTGCGCGAACACGGCGAGTTGTTCGACCAAAATCTTGGCCGATGCGCGAATCGCTTCTTCAGGCGTGATGGCGCCATTGGTGGCAATTTCCATCACGAGCTTGTCGAGGTCAGTGCGCTGCTCAACGCGGGCGCTTTCCACCGTGTAGCTCACACGAGCCACTGGAGAGAACGATGCATCGAGAACGATACGGCCGATCGACTTGGTCGGTTCGTCGCCGTAGCGGCGCATCGTGCCAGGCACATAACCACGGCCCTTTTCGACCTTGATCTGCATGTCCAGCTTGCCGCCTTGCGACAGGTGGGCAATCACGTGGTCGGGATTGATGATCTCGACGTCGTGCGGCGTCTGGATGTCGCCAGCGGTCACGGGACCTTCGCCTTCCTTGCGCAGAACCAGCGTGACTTCATCACGGTTGTGCAGGCGGAACACCACGCCCTTGAGGTTCAGCATGATGTGAACCACGTCTTCTTGCACGCCGTCCACCGTCGAGTACTCGTGCAGCACGCCAGCGATCGTGACTTCGGTCGGTGCATAACCCACCATCGACGACAGCAGCACGCGGCGAAGCGCGTTGCCCAGCGTGTGACCGTAGCCGCGCTCGAACGGTTCGAGTGTGACCTTGGCGCGGTTGCCGCCCAGCGGCTCCACATTGATGGCTTTGGGTTTGAGAAGGTTTGTTTGCATGAGGTCTTTCTTTCAATACCCTCGGTTCGTTACACCGATAAGGCTGAGGGACCAGCCGGTTGGGGCTACGGCCTTCACCGGACGAGAGGGAAAACCGGAAACGACCGAGCGCGCCGCCCGCAAGGGCAACGCGCTGGCGGCCAAAAAACGATCAGCGTGAGTACAACTCAACGATCAGCGCTTCCTTGATGTCGGCACCGAATTCGTCGCGGTCAGGGGTCTTCTTGAAGACGCCTTCCAGCTTCGAAGCATCAACCTGCACCCAGGCAGGCATGCCTTGCGACTCAGCCAGCTTGACCGAGTCGATGATGCGCAGTTGCTTCTTCGCCTTGTCGCGCACGCTGACCGCGTCACCCGCCTTGACCATGTACGAAGCGATGTTGACCACTTGGCCATTCACCGTGATGCCTTTGTGGGACACCAACTGACGTGCTTCAGCACGGGTCGAGCCATAGCCCATGCGGTACACCACGTTGTCGAGGCGCGATTCCAGCAACAGCAGCAGGTTTGCACCCGTGTTGCCCTTGCGGCGCTCGGCTTCGGCGAAGTAGCGACGGAACTGGCGTTCGAGCACACCGTACATGCGCTTGACCTTCTGCTTTTCACGCAGTTGCAGACCGAAGTCAGAGGTGCGCGAACCAGAAGTGCGGCCGTGCTGGCCGGGCTTGCTGTCGAACTTGACCTTGTCCCCGATGGCGCGGCGTGCGCTCTTCAGGAAGAGGTCGGTGCCTTCACGGCGGGAAAGTTTGCCCTTGGGGCCTAGGTAACGTGCCACGTGAGTTCCTTGTGTTCAATCTGACGCAGGCAGGGTCATACCCATGCTTGCGCGAGTCTGGCGAGTGTTGTTATATGCGCTCAGACGGTGGGCTTATGAGGAGCCTTGCGGCTCCAACGAACGCGCCGGCAAGCACACAAGGCACTTGCCGGCGATTGACCGAATCAAACGATCAGATGCGGCGACGCTTTTGTGGGCGGCAACCGTTGTGCGGCACTGGCGTCACATCGGCAATCGACGTGATGCGGATACCGAGCGAGGCCAAGGCGCGAACCGACGACTCGCGGCCAGGGCCAGGGCCCTTGATGCGCACATCGAGGTTCTTGATGCCTTGTTCTTGGGCTGCGCGACCAGCCACTTCCGCCGCCACCTGGGCTGCGAATGGGGTCGATTTGCGCGAGCCCTTGAAGCCCTGGCCGCCACTCGATGCCCAGGACAGCGCGCCGCCCTGACGATCGGTGATGGTGATGATCGTGTTGTTGAACGACGCATGCACGTGGGCAATGCCGTCCGCCACGTTCTTGCGGATCTTCTTGCGCACGCGCTGGGCGGCGGTATTCGGTGCTTTAGCCATATCGACCTTCTCTCTGTGTGCTCGTCGTCAATCGGTGCGAGCAGCGATCACTTCTTGACCAGGGCGCCAGACTTGCGCGGACCCTTGCGGGTGCGGGCATTCGTCTTGGTGCGCTGGCCGCGAACCGGCAGGCCGCGGCGATGACGGAATCCACGGTAGCAGCCCAGATCCATCAGGCGCTTGATATTGATTGACATCTCGCGGCGCAAGTCGCCTTCGATTGTCATGCGGCCGATTTCTTCCCGGATCTTTTCCAGGTCGCCATCGGTCAGATCCTTGACCTTGCGGTCAAACGGAACCCCGCTGTTGGCGCAGATTTTCTGCGCCGTCGTGCGGCCAATACCGTAGATGGCGGTGAGGCCAATCTCCGTGTGCTTGTGGGGCGGAATGTTGATGCCAGCAATGCGTGCCATGTGCGTCTCTCTATTTCACTGAGTCGAAGACTGAAGATCAGCCTTGGCGCTGTTTGTGGCGCGGATCGGTACAGATCACGCGCACCACGCCCTTGCGACGGATGACCTTGCAGTTCCGGCACATCTTCTTGACCGATGCAGCAACTTTCATGCTCTTCTCCTAAGCCTGTTCAGGCCGCTCTTCAAGTGTTCAACTTCTGAGTTCCGGCTCACTTGGCACGGAACACGATGCGGGCACGACTCAAGTCGTACGGTGTCAACTCGACGGTCACTTTGTCGCCCGGCAGGATGCGAATGTAGTGCATGCGCATCTTCCCGGAGATGTGACCCAGCACGATGTGCCCGTTCTCCAACTTCACGCGAAACGTGGCATTGGGGAGATTCTCAAGAATCTCGCCCTGCATCTGAATGACATCATCCTTCGACATGCGTTCCGTTTCGTTGAAAGGTCAGCCTCTCAGCTGGCCTTGAAATTCGCTTTCTTCAGCAGCGACTCGTACTGCTGGCTCATCACGTAAGACTGCACCTGGGCCCAGAAGTCCATCGTCACTACAACAATGATCAACAACGAGGTTCCACCGAAGTAAAACGGCACGTTGTACTTCAGCACCAAGAACTCAGGCAGCAAACACACCGCCGTGATGTAGATCGCACCAGCCAACGTTAAGCGGGCCAGGATGCGGTCGATGTACCGAGCTGTTTGATCACCCGGACGAATGCCCGGGATGAACGCACCGCTCTTCTTCAAGTTGTCTGCAGTCTCACGGCTGTTGAACACCAGCGCCGTATAGAAGAAGCAGAAGAACACGATGGCGGCAGCGAACAGCAACACATAGATCGGTTGGCCCGGGGAAAGCATGCCAGCGAGATCTTTCAACCAGCGCAAACTTTCACCCGTCGCGAACCAGCCCACCACTGTAGCCGGCAACAAAATGATCGAGGAGGCGAAGATGGGCGGAATGACGCCGGCCATGTTCAGCTTCAGAGGCAAGTGCGACGACTGGCCACCATATACCTTGTTGCCCACCTGGCGCTTGGCATAGTTCACCAAGATTTTGCGTTGACCCCGCTCAACGAAGACCACCACAAACGTGACAGCGGCAACGATGATCAAGATGAACAGTGCAACCAAAATGCTCATGGCACCGGTGCGAACCAATTCAGCCAGACCGCCAATGGCGCTTGGCAAACCAGCCGCGATGCCGGCGAAAATGAGGATCGAAATCCCGTTGCCCAATCCGCGCTCGGTGATCTGCTCGCCCAGCCACATCAAGAACATCGTGCCAGCCACCAAACTCACGACCGCTGTCAACCGGAAACCAAACCCGGGGTCAAGCACAAGACCCGGCGAACCTTCCAACGCGAGCGCAATGCCCAACGACTGGAAAAGCGCGAGGCCCAAAGTGCCGTAACGCGTGTACTGCGTAATCTTGCGACGACCAGCTTCGCCTTCTTTCTTCAACGACTCCAAGCTCGGCACCACGTACGACATCAATTGCATGATGATCGACGCCGAGATGTACGGCATGATGCCCAGCGCGAACACCGTGAAGCGGGACAAAGCACCACCCGAGAACACGTTGAACAAATTCAGGATGCCGCCTTGCTGGCCCTTGAACAGCTGCTGCAACTGGTTCGGATCAATGCCTGGCACAGGAATGTGCGCACCGATGCGGTACACCACCAGAGCCAGCAACAAGAAAACCAGCCGGCGACGCAGGTCGCCAAACTTGCCACTCTTGGCCAGTTGATTCGCGTTGGTTGCCACGGGTCAGTGTTCCTGTTCAGACATGCGCAGTCGCTCAGGCGACCGAACCGCCCGCAGCTTCAATGGCAGCCTTGGCGCCAGCGGTGGGGATGACACCCTTGAGCGCGATCTTCTTGGTCAGCGTCCCGGTGGCGATCACCTTCACGACTTTTGCCCTCTCCGCGACCATGCCAGCCTGCTTCAGCGACAACACGTCCACCTCGTCAGCGCCGAGCGCTTCGAGGTCGTTCAGCGTGATTTCAGCGTTGTACTTCAGCGTCATCGACTTGAAGCCGCGCTTGGGCAAGCGACGCTGCAGCGGCATTTGACCGCCTTCAAAACCGACCTTGTGGTAGCCGCCCGAACGGGACTTCTGACCTTTGTGGCCACGACCCGCGGTCTTGCCCAGACCCGAACCGATGCCACGGCCCACGCGACGCTTGGCGTGCTTCGACCCGACGGCCGGTTTGATGGTGTTGAGTTGCATGTTCTTTCCTCAGACTCGATGTGCGCTTAGAGCACTTTCACCAAGTAGGCGACCTTGTTGATCATGCCGCGCACTGCGGGCGTGTCTTCGAGTTCGGATTCGCTGTTCAGCTTGCGCAGACCCAGACCACGCACGGTCGCACGATGCGACTCACGGGTGCCAGCGATGCTGCGAACCAGCTTGATTTTGACGGTGCTCTTGTCAGCCATGATATTTCTCCAGGCTCGTCAGTTCAGTTGAAGAGATCTTCAACAGACTTGCCGCGCTTCGCGGCGATCTCGGCCGGCGTCGTGCTGCGCTTGAGCGCATCCAGCGTCGCACGAACCATGTTGTAGGGGTTCGACGAGCCGAGGCTCTTGCACACGATGTCGGTCACACCCATCACTTCAAACACAGCGCGCATCGGGCCGCCAGCAATGATGCCGTCGCCAGGTTTTGCCGGCGCCATCAGGACGTGCGAAGCGCCGTGCTCACCCACCACCTTGTGATGGATCGTGCCGTTCTTCAGCGAGACCTTGACCATGTTGCGACGAGCCGACTCCATGGCTTTCTGCACCGCGACCGGCACTTCCTTGGCCTTGCCCTTGCCCATGCCAATGCGGCCATCGCCATCACCAACAACAGTCAATGCCGCGAAACTCAGCGTGCGACCGCCCTTCACCACTTTGGTGACACGGTTCACCGCGATCATCTTTTCCTTCAGGCCGTCGTCATTGCCTTCGGTCTGGGCGCGGGGTTGAAATTTTGCCATTTTCTGAATCCTTGCTCGTTGCGCTGAGGCGGCTTAGAACTGCAGCCCGGCTTCACGGGCGGCTTCGGCCAGGGCCTTGACGCGGCCGTGGTAAGCGAAACCAGCGCGATCGAAAGCCACTTGCTCGACGCCGGCGGCTTTCGCCTTTTCGGCGATACGCTTGCCGATGATCACGGCAGCAGCCACGTTGCCACCCTTGCCCGAAGCGCCCAACTCCTTGCGGATATCGGCTTCAGCAGTCGATGCAGTGGCCAGCACCTTTGCGCCGTCGTCAGAGATGACGGTGGCGTAGATGTGAAGGTTGGTGCGAAACACCGTCAAACGCGCGACACGCTGCTTCGCAATGCGAACGCGAGTCTGGCGGGAGCGGCGAACGCGCTGATCTTTTTTCGTCAACATGTCATCGCTCCTTACTTCTTCTTGGTCTCTTTGATCGTGACCTTCTCGTCCGAGTACCGGATGCCCTTGCCCTTGTAGGGCTCAGGCGGACGGATGGCACGAACTTCGGCGGCGATCTGGCCCACAACCTGGCGGTCGGAACCCTTGATGATGATTTCTGTCTGCGTCGGACACTCGACCTTGATACCGGCCGGCATGTCCTTCACGACCGGGTGCGAAAACCCGATCTGCAGATTGAGCTTGCTGCCTTGAGCTTGAGCACGGTAGCCCACGCCAACCAAGTTCAGTTTCTTCTCAAAGCCCTTGCTGACGCCGTTGACCATGTTGGCCACCAGCGCACGGAAGGTACCCGACAAGGCATCTGCTTCGGTCGATTCGTTGGCCGGCGAAAACAGCAAATTACCGCCTTCGTTTTTGATCGTGACCAACTCATTTGCCGGACGGACAAGCGTGCCGAGCGAACCTTTAACGCTGATCTGATCGGCCGTGATCGCAACATCCACACCTTGCGGCAGGGCGATCGGCATTTTTCCTACGCGAGACATAGCTTCTCCTCGATCAGGCGACGTAGCACAGGACTTCGCCGCCGATACCGGCTTGGCGCGCCTTGCGATCGGTCATGACACCCTTCGGGGTCGTCACGATCGCCACACCCAGGCCATTCATGACCTGCGGAATGTCGTGGCAGCCCTTGTAGATGCGAAGGCCGGGGCGACTGACGCGCTCAATGCGCTCAATCACTGGGCGACCAGCGTAATACTTCAGCGAAATCTCAAGCTGGGGCTTGGCGGCTTCGCCACGCACCGCGAAATTGTCGATATAGCCCTCGTCCTTCAGGACCTGGGCGATCGCCACCTTTAGCTTCGACGACGGCATTGCCACAACAGCCTTGTCAACGCTTTGGGCGTTGCGGATGCGGGTCAGCATATCGGCGATGGGATCACTCATGCTCATTCGAATATCTCCTGCTCAGCCTAGTGCGCCGGCTTACCAGCTGGCCTTGACGACACCGGGAATATCGCCTTTGAAGGCCAATTCACGGATCTTGTTGCGGCCCAGACCGAACTTGCGAAAGGTGCCACGGGGGCGACCGGTCAGCTCACATCGGTTGCGCTGGCGGGTGGGGTAGGCATTGCGCGGCAACCTTTGAAGCTCGAGGCGAGCGGCATAGCGCTCTTCATCGGACTTCTTGGCGTCATTGGCGATGCCCTTCAGTTCAGCGTACTTTTTCGCGAACTTGGCGACCAGATTCGCGCGCTTCAGTTCGCGCTGGATCAAAGAAACTTTAGCCACGGGCCACCTCAGTTCTTGAAGGGGAATTTGAAGGCGGCGAGCAAGGCCTTGGCCTCGTCATCGTTCTTCGCGGTCGTCGTGATGCTGATGTTCAGACCACGCAGCGCATCCACCTTGTCGTACTCGATTTCGGGGAAGATGATCTGCTCTTTGACGCCGATGTTGTAGTTGCCGCGGCCATCGAATGAACGACCCGAGATACCCCGGAAGTCACGCACACGAGGCAACGCAATCGTCACGAAGCGGTCAAGGAATTCATACATCTGAACACCACGCAGAGTGACCATGCAGCCGATGGGCACGCCGTCACGAATCTTGAAGCCTGCGATGGCCTTCTTCGACTTGGTGACAACAGGCTTTTGGCCGGCAATCTTGGTCAAATCGCTCACGGCGTGGTCCATGACCTTCTTGTCCGACACCGCTTCACTCACACCCATGTTGAGGGTGATCTTCGTGATGCGCGGCACCTCCATGACCGACTTGTAGCCAAACTTTGTCGTGAGGTCCGAAACGACCTTCTCGCGGTAAAACGCTTGCAAACGAGCCATGACTAACCCCTTAGGCCTTGATTTCTTCGCCGCTGGACTTGAAGACACGAACCTTGGTCTTGTCTTCTTGCAGCTTGATGCCCACGCGATCGGCTTTGCCGCTGGCGGGGTTGAAGATGGCGACGTTTGACTGATGGATCGACATGGTCTTGTCAACAACACCACCGGTCGCACCCTTCATCGGGTTCGGCTTGACGTGCTTCTTCACCACGTTTACGCCGTCAACGACGATGCGTTCTTCGTCAACGCGCTGCAGCACTGTGCCGCGCTTGCCTTTGTCGCGCCCAGTCAACACGATGACCTGGTCGCCTTTGCGAATCTTGTTCATGGCCTCTTGTCCTTCAACCGCGGCTTAGAGAACTTCAGGTGCCAGCGACACGATCTTCATGAAACGCTCGGTGCGCAACTCACGCGTCACCGGGCCGAAGATGCGAGTGCCGATAGGCTCCAGCTTGGCGTTCAACAGCACGGCGGCATTGCCGTCGAACTTGACGAGCGAACCATCTTGGCGACGGACACCCTTTGCCGTGCGAACGACGACGGCGCTGTAAATTTCGCCTTTTTTGACGCGACCACGTGGCGCAGCTTCTTTGATGCTGACCTTGATGACGTCGCCAATACCGGCATAACGACGCTTGGAACCGCCAAGCACCTTGATGCACATGACGGACTTCGCACCAGTGTTGTCCGCGACATCAAGCCGCGATTGCATTTGAATCATGTTCAGTCCCCAACTTGGCCCACATCGACTTTCATGCCCACCATGAAAGCTGCCGCGGTCAGTCTTGGGCCCGTCGAAGCAGCTTGCTGGCAAGCTGCTTCGCTTGGGCGGAGCCGAAATCCGAAGTGCACCGTAGGTGATGCAGCCAGAGTTTCAGCGAAGCTTTAGATTATCTATGAGAAGTCAAATCACTGTCAACAGACTTCTCAAAGATTCTTAATGTTGTTGCGCTTGTTCGAGCAAAGTCTCGGCGCCGCTGACTTCAAACTTGCCGGGCGCTTCGATGTTGAGCATCTTCACGACACCATCCACCACCAGCATCGAATAGCGCTGCGAACGAACGCCCATGCCGCGCGCGGTGAGGTCAAGGACCAATCCGGTTGCATTGGTGAATTCGGCACTCCCATCGGCCATCATGCGCAGTTTGCCCGTTGCCTGCTGCTCACGACCCCAAGCACCCATCACGAAAGCGTCGTTGACGGAAATGCACCAGATCTCATCGACGCCTTGCGCCTTGAACGCCTCGGCCTGCCGCACATAGCCCGGCACGTGCTGGGCCGAGCAGGTTGGCGTGAAAGCACCCGGCAACGCGAAGATGACGATCTTCTTACCGATGGTCAGTTTTTCCACCTCGAAGGTGTTGGGCCCAAGGGCACAACCATTGCCTTCGATTTCGATGAATTCTTGCAGCTTGGCTGCCGGCAACTTGTCACCCACTGAGAGCATGTGCGTCCTAACAGAGAAGGGAAATGAAAAACGGCCGGGACACACAAGGTGTTCCGACCGTCATACCAAAGCGCGTTGCGGCACCTCGATTGATGTGCGTCAGCTCAAAGCACGCGAGCTTTTTCAACCAAGCGGGTCACGACCCAGGCCTTGGTTTTCGAGATCGGCCGTGTTTCGGAAATCTCAACCACGTCACCCATCTTGTACTCGCCGTTTTCATCGTGCGCGTGGTACTTGCTGGAACGGGCAACGATCTTGCCGTACAGCTCGTGCTTCGTGCGACGCTCGATGAGCACCGTGATGGTCTTGTTCCGCTTATCGCTGACCACGCGACCCACGAGGGTGCGCGTGTTCTTTGGCTTGGCTTCTTGTTGCGTGTCAGTCATTTCGCGGCCTCTTTCTTCTTCTCGGCCATGATGGTCTTGGCACGAGCGATATCGCGGCGCGTGTTGCCCAACGTGGTGTGGTTGGTCAGTTGCTGCGTCGCCTTCTGCATGCGCAGGCCGAAGTGAGCCTTGAGCAAGTCCGCCACTTCCTTTTCGAGGCCAGCGACGTCCTTGGCGCGGAGTTCAGATGCATTCATGTCGTTCTCCGGTCTGGCGATCAGGCGCCAACCTGGCGCGACACGAAGGTCGTGCTCAGCGGCAACTTGGCCGAAGCCAATTTGAACGCTTCGCGTGCGAGTTCTTCGGGAACGCCGTTGATTTCGTAGAGCACCTTGCCGGGTTGAATCTCGGCCACGTAGTACTCGGGATTGCCCTTGCCGTTGCCCATGCGGACTTCAGCAGGCTTTTGCGAGATTGGCTTGTCCGGGAAGATGCGGATGAAGATGCGGCCACCGCGCTTGATGTGACGCGAGATCGCACGGCGAGCCGCTTCGATCTGGCGTGCCGTGATGCGGCCGCGTTCGGTCGCCTTCAAGCCGAAGTCGCCAAAGGACACAGCGGCGCCACGGGTGGCAACGCCGGTGTTCCGGCCCTTCTGCTCTTTGCGGTATTTTCTGCGTGCAGGTTGCAGCATGTTTATTCTCCTTTGGCCTCGCCACCGCCAGCGGCAGGCACGTCAGACCCAGGGGCCTTGCGCACACGCTTGACGGTGGAGGTCTTCGGCGCATCTGCACCAACAACCGGCTTGTCACTGCCCTCGACGGGGGCGCCAGCTTGACGAGGCGCACCCCGATCACCAGCACCACCACCACCCGGACGACCACGACCCGTGGGCGCACCCGGACGGGTGTTGCGGCGCGGACGGCGATCGTCTTCCTGCGTGTCTTGTTTCTGCTGCGGAGCCAGTTCGCCATTGGCGAGACGGTCACCGCGATAGACCCAGCACTTCACGCCGATCACGCCATACGTCGTGTGGGCTTCCGAGAAGCCGTAGTCGATGTCAGCCTTCAGCGTGTGAAGAGGCACGCGACCTTCGCGGTACCACTCGCAACGGGCGATTTCGATGCCGTTCAGGCGACCCGACGACATCAGCTTGATGCCTTGGGCGCCCAGGCGCATTGCGTTCTGCATGGCGCGCTTCATGGCGCGGCGGAACATGATGCGCTTTTCAAGCTGCTGGGTGATGCTGTCGGCGATCAGCTGCGCATCGATTTCAGGCTTGCGCACTTCTTCGATGTTGACTGCCACCGGCACGCCCAGACGGCGCGTCAGTTCGGCCTTGAGGTTTTCGATGTCCTCGCCCTTCTTGCCGATCACCACGCCCGGACGTGCCGAGTAGATGGTGATACGAGCGTTCTTGGCTGGGCGTTCGATCAAGATGCGCGACACGGCCGCGCTCTTGAGTTTGGCCTTGAGGTATTCGCGAACCCGCAGGTCTTCGGCCAGCATGGTGGCGAAGTTGGCGTTCGACGCATACCAGCGCGACGCCCAATTGCGCGTCACCGGCAGGCGGAACCCGGTTGGGTGAATCTTTTGTCCCATGGTGCTTTCGCCTCAGTTGCCGACGGTGATGTAGATGTGGGCGGTCGGTTTGCTGATGCGGTTGCCGCGGCCCTTGGCCCGTGCGGAAAAACGCTTCAGCGTGGCGCCCTGCTCGACGAAGATCGTTTTCACGGTCAATTCATCAATGTCAGCACCGTCGTTGTGCTCGGCATTCGCGATGGCGGATTCGAGCGCCTTCTTGATGATGCCGGCTGCACGTTTTTGGGTGAACGTCAGGATGTTCAGCGCCTGATCGACCTTCTTGCCGCGGACCAGATCGGCCACCAGCCGACCTTTGTCGGCCGAGAGGCGGACGCCGCGAACGATTGAACGGGTTTCCATCGTCGTCATCCTTACTTCTTGTTGGCCTTCTTGTCAGCCGGGTGCCCCTTGAATGTGCGGGTCAGCGCAAATTCACCGAGCTTGTGGCCGACCATCTGGTCGGTGATGTACACGGGGACATGTTGCTTGCCGTTGTGCACGGCAATCGTCACACCGATGAAGTCGGGAAGGATGGTCGAACGACGTGACCAAGTCTTGATCGGCTTCTTGTCCTTGATGGCCACGGCCTTCTCGACCTTGGCCTGAAGGTGATGGTCAACGAACGGACCTTTTTTGAGCGAACGGGTCATTGCAGCGGCCCCTTACTTCTTGCGACGCGAGACGATGAACGTCTGCGTGCGCTTGTTGTTGCGAGTGCGGTAGCCCTTGGTCAGCGTGTTCCACGGCGAGACAGGCGCTTGGCCTTCGCCGGTGCGACCTTCACCACCACCGTGCGGGTGATCCACCGGGTTCATGGCAACGCCACGAACCGTCGGACGGATGCCCCTCCAGCGAATCGCGCCGGCCTTGCCGTACTGGCGCAGGCTGTGCTCTTCGTTGGACACTTCACCAATGGTCGCGCGGCAATCGATGTGGATCTTGCGAACCTCACCCGAACGCAGACGAACCTGAGCGTAGGTGCCCTCGCGGGCCAGCAACGTCGTCGATGTGCCAGCCGAACGCGCAACTTGCGCGCCCTTGCCAGGCAGCAACTCGATGCAGTGAATGATCGAACCCACCGGGATGTTGCGGATCGGCAGCGTGTTGCCCGCCTTGATCGGCGCCTCGGCGCCGCTCAGAACGGTGGAACCCACTTCAAGACCGCGCGGGGCGATGATGTAGCGGCGCTCGCCATCGGCGTAGCACACCAGCGCAATGTGCGCCGTGCGGTTCGGGTCGTACTCGATGCGTTCGACCTTTGCCGGAATTCCATCTTTGTTGCGCACAAAGTCGACAACACGGTAGTGGTGCTTGTGCCCACCGCCCTTGTGGCGAATCGTGATGTGGCCATTGTTGTTGCGCCCCGCGTGTTGAAACTGCGGCTCAACAAGCGATGCCTCAGGCTTGCCCTTGTGCAGGTGCTTGTGCACCACCTTGACGACGGCACGGCGGCCCGGCGAGGTTGGTTTGACTTTGACGATGGCCATTACGCAGCCTCCCCGGAGAAGTTGAGCTCTTGGCCCGCCTTCAACGACACATACGCCTTCTTGACGTGGTCGCGGCGACCAATCGAGCGGCCAAATTTCTTGACCTTGCCCTTTTGAACCACGGTCTGCACCGACTCAACCTCAACCTTGAACAGCAACTCAACCGCCGCCTTGATCTCGGGTTTCGTGGCGTCACGCAGCACCTTGAACAACACCTGGTTGTTCTTTTCGGCAGCGGCGGTGGCCTTTTCGGACACGATGGGCGCCACCAGCACCTGGGCCAGACGGCCCTCGTTGAATTTCGGCGCGCTCATCCCAGCATCTCCTTGAGTTGCTCGATCGCGGCCTTGGTCACCAGCACCTTTTTGTAGTGCACCAGCGACAGCGGATCGGCATAACGCGGCTCGACCACCAACACATTCGGCAGGTTGCGCGAAGCCAGCGCCAGGTTGTCGTCCACCTGATCAGAAATCACCAGCACCGAGTTGAGGCCCATGGCCTTGAACTTCGCGGCCAGCAACTTGGTCTTCGGCGCATCGATGGTCAGCGAGTCAACCACTGCGAGACGGCCTTCACGGGCCAGCTGCGAAAAGATGGCGGCCATACCGGCGCGGTACATCTTCTTGTTGACCTTCTGGGTGAAGTTTTCGTCAGGGCTGTTCGGGAAAATCCGACCACCCCCGCGCCACAGTGGCGACGAGGTCATACCGGCACGAGCGCGGCCGGTGCCCTTTTGACGCCAAGGCTTCTTGGTCGTGTGCTTGACCATCGCGCGGTCGAGTTGGGCACGGGTGCCCTGACGCGCGTTCGCCTGGTAAGCAACGACAACCTGGTGAACCAGCGCTTCGTTGTAGTCACGGCCGAACACGGTGTCCGGCGCGTCGAACTTCGATGAGGCCTGACCCTGTTCATTGAGGAGCTCGAGCTGCATCAGTTGGCTCCTTTCTTGACCTTGACCTTGATCGCCGGGCGCACGACCACGTGGCCGTTTTTGGCACCAGGCACCGCACCGCGCACCAACAGCAGCTGACGCGCTTCGTCGATGCGGATGATGTCGAGGTTCTGGACGGTCTTGGTCACATCACCGAGCTGACCGGACATCTTCTTGCCCGGAAACACGCGACCCGGATCCTGCGCCATCGAGATCGAGCCCGGCACGTTGTGCGAACGGCTGTTACCGTGCGATGCGCGCTGCGATTTGAAGTTGTGACGCTTGATGGTGCCTGTGAAGCCCTTGCCGATGGAGGTGCCTTGCACATCCACGAGCTGGCCCACAGCAAACGTGGTCACCGGCACTTGGGCGCCAGGCTTGAAGCCTGAAGCCACGTCGGCGGCGACACGAAATTCCTTGAGAACTTCACCGGCTTCAACGCCCGCTTTCGCGAGGTGGCCGGCTTCAGGCTTGGAAACGCGCGAAGCTTTGCGCGAACCAAACGCCACTTGAATGGCGCTGTAGCCGTCGGTTTCTGCGGTCTTGATCTGGGTCACGCGGTTGTTCGACACATCGAGCACCGTCACGGGAATGGCGTCGCCATCGTCCGTGAAGATGCGCATCATGCCCACCTTGCGGCCCAGCAATCCGAGACGATTGCCTAGACTCATAATTTTCTCCAGCCCCTGATCGGAGCCTTTGTTTCAACGACCCGACATCGATTGGCCGGATTGATTGGAGGCCTGGCTTGCGCCGGGCCCGTTCCCGCCGCCGCTTCTTACGAAGCCGCTCGCGGAAAACCGAGGATTCTAGCAGCTGCGAACGAAGTCACGCCGCTGGCTCCCGGTTTTGTTCTATTGCAGCTTGATTTCCACGTCCACACCCGCCGGCAGGTCGAGCTTCATCAGCGCATCGACCGTCTTGTCGGTCGGGTCGATGATGTCCATCAAACGCTGGTGGGTGCGAATCTCGAATTGGTCGCGCGACGACTTGTTGACGTGCGGCGAGCGCAGGATGTCGAAGCGCTGCATGCGGGTCGGCAAGGGCACGGGGCCCTTGACGATGGCGCCGGTGCGCTTGGCGGTGTCGACGATTTCGAGGGCCGACTGGTCGATCAACTTGTAGTCGAACGCCTTCAGGCGGATTCGGATTTTTTGCTTCTGCATGACAGTTCCTTAAAGAGCGTTGCGGCGAAAGGCCGCTTGGTGACAGATTCCGTGGGCGGCGCGACTGCTGCCGCCGGGCCGCCCCAAGGCGGCAGGCGACCCTCTCGGAGGGTGGGCGTGTATCTCACGCCCGGAAGCCCCAACTCACTCGATAATCTTCGCCACCACCCCCGCGCCGACGGTGCGGCCGCCTTCGCGGATGGCAAAGCGCAGGCCCTCTTCCATCGCGATCGGGTTGATCAGCTTGACGGTGATGCTGACGTTGTCGCCGGGCATGACCATCTC
>JAYSYW010000007.1:0-6597 GCA_043727255.1 Rhizobacter sp.
CCCTTACTCCGTTCGGGCTGAGCCTGTCGAAGCCAGCGCAGTACTGGGCGCACCCTTCGACAGGCTCAGGGCGAACGGAGGCTGGCTGAGGTATGTCGCGAATCAGGAAGCGTGATCGCCGCAAGGCACAACCCAACGGCCTGACCCACGCAGCCTGAGAGATTTCCTGCTGCTACCCCTCACCCCTGATCTCCAAGGGGGCGTCAATTCCAAAAGCTCTCAGCCCTTGAGGGCCTCGCATTCCCCTACGCGCTTCTGCGGTATGAATCGTGCACGTGTTTTCGGGCGCGATACAAAGGCTGCGAGGAGGGCGTCCACGCAGCCAAGGTCTCACCACCGGGCTTACGTCCCTCACAGGAGTTGCCATGTACGTTATTGACCCCCTCACCGACCTCGCACTGATGAACGATGACGTGGTGCTTCGCCGCACCTCGGCGGGGCAACACGAAGTGATTGCACCATCACGGTTGCTGGACGGAACCACCCAGCGGCTGCTGTTGGTCGTCAACGGCTTCACACCGTTGAGGCAGTTGATCGACGCGTGCTTCGATGACCTCGACATCCGCGATGCGCTGCACGACCTGCGTGAGCGCCGGTTGATCGAACCGGTACCACCGCAACCATCGTTCCAGACCACCAGCCAGTGGTGACGGGCCGCGCCACGGCCTCTGTTGCCGTGGCGTAGTTCAAGTGGGCAAGTCAGCGGCGCGAGTCAGCAGCGCAAATCAATGGCGCAAGTCAGCGGCGGCGACCGAAGCGCAAGCCACCCATCAGGCCCGCGCCCAACATCGCCAAGGCCCACAACGGCAGAGGCACATCACCTTCGGCGCCCGCACCCGCCGTGACCGCAAAGCTCTGCGTGACCGAGGTGGCCGCAGCCCATACACCATTGCCCGGCTGCGTGGCCGTCAGGCTGCAGGTGCCGCTGGCGACCAAGGTGACGGTGCCACCGGCCACGCTGCACACGGCGAGCGTGTTCGATACATAGCTGACCGGCAGCCCCGAGCTGGCCGTGGCGCTGAGCACGAAGGCGCCCTGGGTTGCATCACGTGCGGGCAGCGCCGCGAAGCTCAGCGTTTGGGCCTGTCGAATGGCGAACGAACGGGTCACCTGCGCAGCGGCCAGGTGGTTGGCGTCGCCCGGTTGATCGGCCGCGATCGTGCAGGTGCCCACCGCCAGCAGTTGCAATGACACCCCCGTCACGCTGCACACCGAAGGTGTCTGCGAGCTGAAGCTGACGACGAGGCCCGAGCTGGCCGAGGCGCTGAGCGTCACGCCGGTTTCGTCGAGCAGGCGGTCGGCCAGTGCGGCGAAGCTGAGGGTCTGTGCCTGCGCCGATTGCAGGTTGATGCCGATCACCACCGGGTCGTGGTCGGACGAACGGAAGGCGTTGGCCGCGTACAGGTCTTGCGGCTTGAACTCGGTGTTGTAGTCAATCACTGAAGGCTCGTCGGCATTGATGTGCCAGTACGCGGTGCCGGTGATGCGAGCCGACAGCGCGGCGGTGGCCAGTGCATGGTCAAGCGTGCCGATCTCGCCGTCGAACACATATGAATACGGCGGGTTCTCGAAGCGCAAGCCTTGGTCCACCAGCCCCCCGTTCACGAGCGTGAAGATCGGGTCTTCCTGGCCGTAGGCGTTCAGGTCGCCGATCACGAGCACGTCGTTGTCGGCGGCCGTGGCTTGCACCGTGGCTATGAAGCTCAACAGGCGCTGGGACTGCAGCGTGCGGCGGTTGTTGTAACAACCCTGGCCATCGCCCGCATCGGCATCGGGCCCCGAAGCGCTGCCGCAGCTCTTCGACTTGAAGTGGTTCACCAGCACGCTGAAGCGTTCGTTGTTCGACACCAACCGGAAGGTCTGCGCCAGCGGCGGGCGGTTGTGAACGGTGTCGGCATCGGCCATCGCGCTGCCCACCACGGCCACGCGCGCGGGCTTGTAGATCATCGCCACGCGGATCGCATCGGTGCCCGTGGTGGGCGGCAGTGGCGCCACCGCATAGGTGTTCGCACCGACCACCGCATTGAGTGCGGTGACGAGGTGTTGCGCAGCGGTGTTGCCGTTGTTCTGGATCTCCATCAGGCCGACCACGTCGCCATCAAGCGCCGCGAGTGCGGCCACGATCTTGTCGCGCTGGCGCGTGAACTCGGCCAGGCTGTCGGCGCCCCGGCAGTCGCTGGTGGTGTTGGACGGTGCACAGCCCTGCCCGCTTTGCCCGCTGGCCGTCTGGCCGTTGGTGAAGGTGGTGAAGTAGTTCAGCACGTTGAAGCTGGCCACCTTCAGGTTGCCGCCCACCGCAGCCGGTGCCGCCGTGCGCGGGTGGGTGCGGCTGATGACGGGCGCCACCGTGGGGTGAATGCGCCAGTCGGCCAGGCCTTCATTCGATGCCGTGGCCAGGCCGTAGTCGATCACGCCCGTGACGCTCGGCAGGGTGTCACCAGCGCGCAAGGTGTTGTCGGCGCCAATGAAGGGAATGGGGTTCGGGTTTTGCGTGCTGCTGCCGTCGTCGAGCATGATGCTGGCGCGGTTGTTCTGGTCGGCCAGCGCAATGGCGGCCGGTGTGCCCGGGCGGTGCAACTGCGTGGGCTTGACCAAGCGGCCCAGCGCCGACAGCGTGACCTGGCCATAGCGGCCCTGGAAGTAGTTCTGAGACACCGTCAACGGTGTGTTGATCGTGACCAGCATGCCTTCATAACGCTCGAATTGGCCCACGCTGGTTTCGGGCAAGGTGACGACGGTGGGCGTGATGCTGCCGCTGCCCAGCAACAGCGGGGTGCTGGCGCCGGTCAGTTCAGTCACGGTGTTGGCGGCGGTCAGCGCGTTGCCGGCTGCGCCGGTGTTGAACTCGACCACCGTGCCGCTGACTTCGATCAACTGGCCCACGCTGACGGTGGGGGCGGTGCTGGTGAAGATGAACAGGCCGTCCGACGTGGCGGGGTTGCCATCACCCGTGGCGTCTTGCAGGTAGTAGCCGTTGTTGTTGAGCTTGGTGACCACGCCGCGTGTCGTGACCAACTGGCCCACCAGCGGGCTGGTGCCGGTGCTGCCCTGGATGTTGAAGATTGGCGTGAAGCCACCACCGCCCCCACCCACCGTGACGTTCACCGTGCAGGTGGCCGTGTGGGTGCCCGTGTTGCCGCTGGCATTGCTGAAGCGCACGACCACCGGGTAGTTTCCCGCCGGCACCGAGCTGCCAATGGCCAGATCGACCGTGGCCGCCGCACCCGTGGCGGCAGATGCCACAAAGCCCGCGAGTGACATGCCTGCGACATGGCCGCTGACAAAGCTGGCCGAGGCCACCACGTCATCGGCGTCACTCGCCGACAGCGCCAGGTTGGCCGCCACACCGAGTGCCACGTTGGCCGAGGCCGGGCACACCGGCACCACCGGCTGGCCTGTGCCGCAAGGCGCCAACGGCGAGGCGCTGTTGCGCGGTGCCGGCGTGGCGGTGCTGAAGTCGGCGGCGTTGCTGTCGCTGTCGGTGCAGCCGTTGCTCGCGCGGAATATGGCGGTCGTGCTTGACGGCGCAGGCGCGGCCGAGCCTTCCGAGAAGTTGGCAGTGCCGTAGCCCACCAGGTCAACGATTTGCGCCAGTTGGGCCGCCGAACAAGCAGCCGACCCGCCATTGCAGGCCAGGCCCGTGCTGCCGCCGACCAGCGCCACCTTGCCGGCGGTGCCGCTGAGGTTGGGCGATGTGGCCGACACGTCGGGCGTGGGCAACGCCGCACCCGCCGCCGCTGAAGCCAGGGCGACGAGGTGGTATTGGCCGGGTTGCAGCGTGCCGCTCAAAACCACCGCGCTGTTGGCCGCGAAGTTGCCGGTGCCAGTGGCACTGGCGTATTGCACCGACCAACCGGCCAACGACACAGGCGCCGAGCCGGCATTGAACAGCTCGACGAAGTCGCGGTTGAAGGTGTTGCCGTTGCCGCCATAGACCTGGCTGATGACCACACCCGAGGTGGATGCGGTGGCAGCGCTGGCCGCAAAGGCCAGCGCTGCGGCGGCAAGTCGAAGCAGGTTCATGGAAGAAGGCATTGCGGCGTGTCCGAAGGGGCGCAAAGTGCGCGGGCGGCTGCTTCAAAGCGTGTGCACGCCATGCGAAGAACCCATGCCTCCGTTTGTAGCCACCGCATCGCACAGCCCGATGACGAAGCCGGCGCTGGCCTAGTCCGTTCGGCGGCGATCAGGCCGTGTGAGTTGTAGACGGCGCCGCAAGAGCGCCCTGAGCGAGGGGCGGCGAAGGCGGAGCGTCTCCCGACGCTCGCAGCCCTTGCTTCTTGTTGACCTGCCCTTGTGGCTCAATCCTGCCGGCTCGGCTCGACCTGGATCAGCCCTCGTTCTTCGGCCGGCCCGCCTTCAGCGGCGCCAGCGCCCCCAGCACCTGGCTCAACTGCGCATCGCTGAACGCGCTGAGCGCTTGCAGGCCGGCGCGCAGCAGTTCGCTCTTCTTGGTGGGGCGCTTGAAGCCGAGCGCACGCTCCTTCAGGGCGTCGATCAGGTCGAATTCAACACGCGGCATCGTGAAGCTGTCGCGCACGAGTTTTTGCTTGATCTTCGGGGGAGCAACCGGCTTCTCGATGGCGACGGGGATCACCGGCTGGGCGATGGCCTTGGCTTTGGGTTGGGCCAGGGTCTTCACAGGCGCCTTCTTGGCCGCAGGCACTTTTGCAGCCTTGGGAGCCGCGGCTTTCTTGACGGACGGCTTCTTGGCGGCGGGCTTCACAGCCGTGGATGGTTTTTGGGTCTTGCTGGTTTTTGCTTTGGCCGGCACAGCGGCGGAGGCTTCAGCGGCAACGGCAACACGCGTTGCATCGATCGAGGTTTGGTTGGTCAAGGTGGCACTCCGTTAAATGGTGTAAATCGTTTATACGATAAACCATTGCCGCCGCCAAGCTTCGGAGCCCCCCGCATCTGCGCACAAATGCCGGTGCGGCGCTTCAAGCCACCGCCATCAACACCTTCGCAGCCAGCGCCAGGGCCGATCGCGTGGATCGTGTGCCAAACCGCGCGTGAGCAGGGTTCAGGGTTGCATCAATTCGATAATTCCACTATCGTTAAATCATGGAAGAAAAAAACGTTGTGCGTTCCCTTGCCGCCCTGGCCCATGGCATGCGCCTTCGCGTGTTTCGCCTCCTCGTGGTGGCGGGACCGGAAGGTTTGACGCCCGGCGCCATCGCCGAGGAGATCGAAGTGCCGGCCGCGACCCTGTCGTTCCACCTCAAAGAGCTGACCCACGCCCAGCTCGTGAGCCAAGAGCGCGACGGCCGCAACCTGATCTACCGCGCGTCGTTCGAGCACATGAACGCGCTGCTCGGCTACCTGACCGACAACTGCTGCCAGGGCGAGGCCTGCCTCCCTGCGGCAAGCAAGACCTGCTGCAACCCTTGAAGGAGATCCCCATGAAGCGATTCCACGTCCACATGCACGTTGACAACCTGACGCAGAGCGTCGCCTTTTATTCCAAGCTGTTTGCCGCCGAGCCGGCCCGGGTGGAAGGCGACTACGCCAAGTGGATGCTCGACGACCCGCGCATCAACTTCGCCATATCCACCCGTGGCAGCAAGCCAGGCATCGATCACCTGGGCTTCCAGACCGACGACGCGGAGGAACTGGCCGAACTGAAGGCCCGCGCCGAGTCGGCCGACATGGCCATCTTCGACGCCGGCGAGGCCAGCTGCTGCTACTCGCGCAGCGAGAAGCATTGGGTGACCGATCCACAAGGCATCGCCTGGGAGCACTTTCACACGCTGAGCAGCATTCCGGTGTTCAGCGAACGCCCCCAGGAGGCGCAGGAATCAGCCTGCTGCCCTACGCAGCCTCGCGACAAGCCCGTGGGCATTCCGGTCAAACCGGCTTCCAACTCCTGCTGCTGAGGGCAACGTGAGCCATACCCCCTACAACGTCCTGTTCATCTGTACCGGCAACTCGGCCCGGTCCGGCCAACGCTGAATCGCCATGACCACCAACGTTCTGATCCTTTGCACCCACAACTCGGCGCGCAGCGTGCTGAGCGAAGGCATGCTCAACCACTGGGCGCGCAAGCTCGGCAAGGATGTGCGGGCATACAGCGCCGGCAGCGCGCCAAGCGGCCGCCTGAACCCGTTCGCGCTCGAAGCGCTGGGCAATGCCAGCGTCGACGTGTCCGGCTACCGCAGCAAGAGCTGGGACGAGTTCGTGGGCGACGGCGTGCCCGAGATGCACATCGTCATCACGGTGTGCGACAGCGCAGCGTCGGAGCAATGTCCGTATTGGCCAGGCAGCCCGGTCAAGGTGCACTGGGGCTATGCCGATCCGTCGAATGCGCCGGGTGGCGACGAAGGCAAGCGCCAAGCGTTCGAGCTGACCCGCCAGGCGATCGGCTACCGCATGCGCCAACTGCTGGACCTGCCGCTCGACCAGCTCGGCAACGCCGAGTTGCGGCAGGCCCTGACGGCCATCACACGCACCTGAGGCGGACATGGATTTGCCTCGCAAACTGTTCGCAGAAGCCATCGGCACGGCCTTGCTGCTGGCCGTGGTGATCGGCTCCGGGATCATGGCCGAGCGCCTCTCCGGGGGAAATGTGGCCATTGCGCTGCTGGCCAACACGCTGGCCAC
>JAYSYW010000008.1:0-3343 GCA_043727255.1 Rhizobacter sp.
GCGTCGTTGGCTTGATGCTGCTTGAGGAAGGGCTCAACAACACCCACGCCGCGCAAGGCACGCGCGTGGCTCAGGCGCAGCGTCAATGCATCCGTCGGCGTGAAGGCGATGCTGGCGCTGGGCGAGGTGCCGTTCGATGTGAAGCGCTGGCCCGCCATGTCGGTGTAGCCGTAGCGGTCGTGGCGCGCGCCCACGCCCAGCAGCCATTGCTCGCCCAGCGCCACATCGTCTTGCAGGTAGAGCCCGTGCACGTTCGCTTCTTCCTTGGGAAGGCTGCCTGAGCTGAGGTTCGAGAAGCCCACGTCACGGCGCGCGTCCGCGCCATAGCTGAGCTTGTGGTTGCCCATGCGCGACACGTTGCCCACGTTCAAGCCGCTGCCGCGTGTGCCGTGGTGTTCTTGCACCGATTGGTCCATGCCGATGCGCACCGCGTTCGTGTTCGAGAACGCGGTGATGTTGAGTTTGACCAGCGGGTTGTCGGGCGAATAGCTGTGGTTGACGGTGGTCGAGTAGCGCGTGGACTGCTGGCGTTCGCTGCGGTTGAAGGGCAGCGCCGGCAGCAGGTTGGTCTTCTGGCTGCGCAGGCCGGTGTCTTGCCGCGCTTCGTGCGACAGCTCCAGGCGTTGCTCGGGCGTGAGCTGCACGCCGGCCTTGAAGAAGTTGCCCTTCAAGGTGGTGGCGCTGTTGCGCACTTTGTTGCCATTGCCGTCGATGTAGTCGTCGGTGTCGAGGTCGGTGCCGTTCACCAGCAGGTCGATCTCAGGCGTGATGCGGCCGAACACCGTGGCGCTGAGTTTGTTGCCTTTGCTGGCGCTGAAGTGGCTGCCCTTGAGCAAGGCGCCCGCACGTTCACCCGGCTTCAGCAGGTCGAGCGCGCTCTTGGTGGTGAAGCGCAAGGCGCCGGCCAAAGCGCCCGGCCCGGCTGAGGCCGCGCCGGTGCCGGCTTCGATCTCCACCCGCTTCAGCAGCTCGGGTTCGATCATCACCTGCCCGGTGTGGTGGTAGGCCGATTCGGGCTGCGCGGCGCCATCAATCGTGATGCTGAGCATGCGTTCGCCCATGCCACGCACATAGAGCTTTTGCGCCACCGGCAGGCCGCCGCTGGTGTTGACTTCGGGCGTCTGCTTGAAGAGGTCTTGCACGCTGAGCGCCTGCTCGACGTCGATGCGCTTGGCACGCACCACGGTGTTGGTGTCTTTGCCTCGTTCAGAGGTCACGCGCACCGGGTCCAGCGTTTCGGGTTCCACCGCCTGTGCCACGCCAAAGGCCAGCAGCAAGGCACAGCCCAAGGGCTTCAAAACAAGGGCGGGAACGGCGGGGAGAGAGGTGGCTTTTTTCATTTGCGCGCAGGGTGGGAGTGGTGAATTCGGGAAGGCCCTCAGGCGAAGGCAAAGCGGATGTCTTTCATTCCGCAAGGCTATTGCGAATCATTCGCATTTGCTTTTACTATAGCCCAGCACTTCGCCACACCACAAGCCGCTGGCTGCTTTGAAGCACTCGCCACGAGGTGCGCAGCGGCTCCCACCCGTCACACCCAAGGAGGCCCCGATGAACGATCGGATTCGTGACTTCGCTTTGCTCGCGCCGCATGCCGGCGACCTGCTGCGGCTCTACCGCCCCGGCGCCAGCGTGTACGCCTCACCGCGCCGCAGCCTCATTGCCCAGGGCACGCACGTCGCCCTGCCCCACGGCCCGGCCGCCACGTTGGCGCAACGCGCGAGCCAGTTGCTGGCCGACGTGAAACGAGACGACAGCGCGCGGCCCGTGCTGATGGGCGCGGTGCCGTTTTGCGCCGACAACCCGGCCCGTTTGTTCGTGCCCGAAGGTGTGGTGTTCGGCCTCGGGGTTGAAGGCCAGCCGCCGCAACGCCTGAAGGCCGCGCCACCGCGCCGAGCCGAAGCCCTGCGGCCCGTGCCCACCCCGGCCGGCTACCGGCGCAACGTGCAGCAGGCACTGGCGCGCATCGAGGCCGGCGGCTTTGACAAAGTGGTGTTGTCGCGTTCACTCACGGTGGCGGCGGCCATCGACCGGCCGACGCTGCTGAAGCGCCTGATGGCACGCAACCCGGTGGGCCACACCTTCGCCATCGACCTGGCCGATGGCCCTTCCGACGGCCCCGCCCGCACACACTCGCACACCCCCGCCCGCACGCTGATGGGCGCCAGCCCCGAGTTGCTGCTGTCGCGCAGCGGGCTGCACATCGGCTCGCACCCGCTGGCCGGCTCGATACCCCGTGGCAGCAACGACGCCGACGACCAGCGCCGTGCCCAGGGCCTGCTCCGTTCGGCCAAAGACCTGCGCGAACACGCGTTCGTGGTCGATGCCGTGGCCGCCGCGTTGCGGCCGTTCTGCCGCACGCTCAACGTGCCGGCCGCGCCGTCATTGGTGGCCACGCCCACGCTGTGGCACCTGGGCACGCACATCGTGGGCGAGCTGGCCGATGCGTCGGTCGGCTCGCTCGACCTGGCGATGGCCCTGCACCCCACCCCCGCCGTGTGCGGCCACCCGGTGCAGGCCGCGCGCCGTTTCATCAGCGACACCGAAGGCTTCGCGCGCGGTTTCTTCGCCGGCCTGGTGGGCTGGTGCGATGGCAACGGTGACGGCGAATGGGCGGTGACGATCCGCTGCGCCGAGGTCGATGCGCAATCGGCCACGCTGTATGCGGGCGCCGGCATCGTGGCCGGCTCCGACCCCGACGCCGAGTTGGCCGAAACCACCGCCAAACTGCGCACCCTGTTGCAGGCCATGGACCTCGATGGCATGACGGAGGACATGTCTTGAGCGCCCCCGCCCCTCTGGTTGGTCATCTGCCTGCTCACTTGCCCGCTCACTTGCCGGGCTTCACACCCTGGCCCGCGGCCGACGCACAGCGCCATCGCGCCCAAGGCCACTGGCGTGGCGAAGCGCTGGGGCACATCCTCAGCCACGCGGCCAAACACCACGCCACGCGCACCGCCCTCGTCTGCGGCGCACGCCGCTGGGCCTACGCCGAACTGGACAACCGCGCCCGGCGCCTGGCCACGGGCTTCAGCCGCCTGGGCATCGGCCCGCGCGACCGCGTGGTGGTGCAGCTGCCCAACGTCGCCGAGTTCTTTGCCGTCTGCTTCGCGCTGTTTCGCATCGGCGCCTTGCCGGTGTTTGCGCTGCCCGCGCACCGCCATGCCGAGATCGGCTACTTCTGCCGCTTCACCGACGCGGTGGCGTATGTCATTCCCGACCTTGATGCGGGCTTCGACCACCGCGCGCTGGCCCGCCAGGTTCGGCCTGATGCGCCCCACCTGCGCCACGTGCTGGTGCTGGGCGACGCGGCCGAGTTCACGGCGCTCGACAGCCTGTACGGCGC
>JAYSYW010000009.1:0-16168 GCA_043727255.1 Rhizobacter sp.
AATGATCTCGGGGTTGATCAGCACCTGCGGCTGGTCACGCGTGTCGGACGTGTCCATCACCAGCAGCCGCTGGTGCACATCCACCTGGGTGGCGGCCAGGCCCACGCCATCGGCGGCGTACATGGTCTCGAGCATGTCGTCCACCAGCTGGCGAATGCGCTCATCAACCTGAGCTACCGGCTTGGCGACGGTGTGCAGGCGGGGGTCGGGGTAACGAAGGATGGTGAGCTTGGACATGGAAATCAGGAATGAAGGGCCTGTGGGCAGCACGCAACGCCGACCGCTGTGACAGGCAGCACAACAAAGGTATCGGCGGGTGACTTTCGTTGCGATATCAAGGGTTTAGAGGCAGAATCTGTGAAACTGATTGAACATTTTCGCCGATCCGCGGCCGTGTTGCCGCCCCGGCCCCGCAACCGCAACCGCATCAAGCAGCATTGTGCTGCGTAGGCGCCCGGAGACACCGATCCATGACTCGAAGCACTCGCACCGCCCCGTTCCTCCGCAGGGCCACCGCACTGGCCATGGCATTGGGTCTGAGCTGGGCGGCGTCAAGCGCTTCAGCAGCCGATTTCCCCATCACCGAAAAGCAGCGCAGCACGGCCAGGCAAGTGGCTTCGGCGGGTGTCCCACTGTCAGAGCTGTCGGCCACCGCGCCCGATTCCCACACCGTCAAGCGCGGCGATACGCTGTGGGGCATCTCCGGCATGTTCCTCAAGAGCCCGTGGCGTTGGCCCGAGCTGTGGGGCATGAACCTCGACGACATCCGCAACCCGCACCTCATCTACCCCGGGCAGATTCTGGTGCTGGAAAAGTCGGACGGCCGCGCCCGTCTGAAGGTGGCCCAAGGCTTCGGCGGTGAACCCGGCGGCACGGTGCGCATGTCACCGCGCATCCGCAGCAACGCCGGCACTGACGGCATTCCGTCGATCGACCTGAACCTGATCGAACCGTTCCTGAACGAAGCTGTGATCTTCGACGACGAGCAGCTGGCTTCGGCCCCGCGCATCGTTGCCGCCCAGGAGGGCCGCGTGATGCTCTCGCGCGGCGACACCGCCTACGTGCGCGGCGACATCGGGAGCGCCCGCAACTTCCGCGTTTTCCGTAGCCCGAAGCCGCTGCGCGACCCGAGCACACAGCAAATTCTTGGCTACGAAGCCGCCTACCTGGGCACGACCCAGTTCGTTCGCCGGGGTGACGGCGCCAGCGCGGCTTCCAGCACTGAGACGGTGCCCGACACCTTCGTGCTGACCAGCATCCGCCAAGAAGCGATGGTGGGTGACCGCCTGGCCCCAGTGCCGGTGCGTGAGTTCGTCAATTACGTGCCACGTGCGCCGAAAGCGCCGATCGCCGGGCAGATCGTCTCGGTCTACGGCGAAGCCCTGGTGGCGGGCCAGAACCAGATCGTGGCGCTCAACAAGGGCAGCCAAGACGGCATGGAAACCGGCCACGTGCTCGCACTGTGGCGTGGTGGCGAGCGGGTCATCGACAAGACTGACCCGAACCGACCCACGATCAAGTTGCCCGATGAACGTCACGGGCTGCTGTTTGTCTTCCGGGTGTTCAACCGCATGTCGTACGCGCTGATCTTGTCGGTCACCGAGCCCGTGCGGGCGGGCGACCGCTACACGCAGCCCTGAATCGCCGGGCGGCGCGCGTGATCGCCCGCGATGAACTCGCCGCGTGGCTGCGGCTGATCGAAACCCCCGGAGTCGGACGCGAGTCGGCCCGGCGCCTGCTTGCCGCGCTGGGTTCACCCCAGGCGACCGTGGCGGCATCGATCGCCGTGCGCCGCGAAGTGGTCGGCCCGGCCGCAGCCGAAGCCCTGGCTAAGCCCCATGAAAGCGTAGAGCTGCTGCTAGAGGCCACATTGCAATGGCTCGCCGACGACAGCGCTGAGCAACCACGCGCGGTGCTCACGCTTGGCGACCCTCAGTACCCGCACGCGCTGCTGCAAACTGCCGACCCGCCCCTGCTGCTGTACCTGCAGGGGCGCATCGAGCTGCTGCAGGCACCATCCATCGCCGTGGTCGGCAGCCGAAACCCCACCCCGCAGGGCGTTGACAACGCCAAGGCGTTTTCGGCCCACCTCAGCCAAGCCGGCCTGACCATCGTCTCGGGATTGGCACTCGGCGTGGACGGCGCCGCGCACGAGGGCGGGCTGTCCGGCCCGGGCAGCACCGTGGCCATCGTCGGCACCGGGCTTGACCGGGTGTACCCACGACGCCACCTCAAGCTGGCCCATCGCATTGCCAACGAAGGTTTGCTCGTGAGCGAATACTCGCTTGGCACCCCGCCACTGCCGCCCAATTTTCCGCTGCGCAACCGGATCATCGCGGGCCTCACGCGGGGCACCTTGGTCGCTGAAGCTGCGCTGCAGTCTGGTTCCTTGATCACCGCGCGGTTGGCGGTGGAAACAGGCCGAGAGGTTTTTGCAATCCCAGGGTCGATCCACTCGCCGCAGTCACGCGGCTGCCATGCCTTGATCAAGCAGGGCGCCAAGCTGGTGGAAACGGCGCAAGACATTCTGGAAGATTTGCAATGGGGCGCGGCGGCCGCTCAAAGCCCGCTGATCGCCACCACCGATGCGCCCTCGGACCCACTGTTGGACGCCCTCGGCTTCGACCCCGTCAGCCTGGACGCCTTGATCGCGCGCACCGGTTGGCCGGCGTCCGAACTCAATATCAAACTGCTTGAAATGGAGTTGGAGGGACAAGTTTCGCGCCTCCCCGGGCAGTTGTTTCAACGCGTGGGAACGGGCTGAACCCACGGCGCTGAAGCACAGAACGAACCGGGTCTTTTGCACGCCCTTGGGTCGGATCGCTGGGGTATAGTGGTTTCATGTTTGATGTACTTGTCTATCTGTACGAGAACTACTGGCGCCCAGACGCTTGCCCCGACCATGCGCAACTCACGCGCAAGCTGTCAGCGGTGGGCTTCGAGTCCGACGAGATCGAGGAGGCGCTGACCTGGCTTGACGGCTTGGCGACCACCGCGCAGTCTTATGCGGGCGAGCAGCAACCGAACAGCATGCGTGTCTACTCGCCGGCCGAGCAAGATCACCTGGGCATCGACTCGATCAGTTTCGTCAGCTTTCTTGAATCGGCGGGCGTGTTGCCCCCCCCGATGCGAGAAATGGTGATCGACCGGGCCACCGCCATTCCTGGTGGCCCAGTGGATCTGGAAGACCTGAAGATCATTGTGCTGATGGTGTTCTGGAGCCTCGGCGAAGAACCTGACGCGCTGATCCTCGATGAGTTGTTCGTGGCCGAAGAAGACCGCGTGATCCAGTAGAAGCGCCCACCGGAACCCTCAGGTTTCACCACTCGCAAAAAAGCCGCCCGTGAGGCGGCTTTTTTGCGAGCTACCGGCAGCGCCATCGCTCAGGTCAGCAAGCGGGTCGGGTCCACATCGAGTTTGGCCAAGGCGCTGCGCGTGGCGCGAACGGTGAGCGATTCGTCTTGCGCGGGCACCAACAGGCCCGCCTGGAGGAAGGCCGCCAGTCGGTGCTGCTGAAACAAGATGCCGCGCCCGAGCGGCGACACGAACAGAGTCAATTGGCGACGCATGCCTTGCCAAGCCAATTGCACCGCCTCGTTGCGCCCCCGGTAATCGAGCATGTACCAACCGCCCACGTGCAGTTCGCGCGCCCACGCCAGCATGGCAGGTGTGGGCATCGACCCGCCCTCGCCCACCACTTCTAGTTCGGCACTTTCATGCCCCGACAAGTCCATCACCAGCGACTCGTCGATCTCCATGTCGGCGGTGTCGGGCAACAGTTCTTCCAGCGTCTCGAGCCGGGCCATCAGTTCTTCCAGGCGCTCACGTGGAATTGCCGCAGCCTTGGCTGTGAAAGCAGCCGCCAGCGAATTGTTCAGCCGCTGGATGTGCTCATCTTGTTTTTCAGCGGACACGCCAGCGCTGCCCATGCCGTCACGCAGAGTTTTCAACAGCGGCGGGAGGCGGCGAATGACTTCCGCGCGCTCCTCGCGTGACACCTTGGCGCCAGCAGACCAGATCAGGTCAGCGGCTGCGCGTTTCATGCTCTTGGTTTCATCACTCTGCGGCCCGCCGCCTTTGACGGCCGCCATGGCCATCACGTCGGCCCAGACCTGGAACAGAAAGTCGCGCACGCCATCTTGCACCGGCACCTCGTTGAGCATCTTGCGCAACTCGATCGTGTACTGGATGGCGAGTGTCTCGCGGTGTTCAACCTGCTGGGCCAGCGACACGCCCTTGCGCGAGGCCTCGTTCTCGTTCCTGAAGTAGTGCTCAAGAAACTTCTCGAACTCGGTCAGCACCGTCTGGAACACCCGCCGTCCGGTGTCCGGATAGGCCTCAACCACCTGCACCACCCGTTTGATTTCTTTTTCGAGCGCGTCGCCCACCGCGCGGCTGTTGGCGTCGAACCCCATCACGCAGGCGCCCATGCGGTCGATCAGGCGTCGGGCGGGGTGATCGACGGTGGCGAAAAAATCGGGCTCGCCGACCGCCACCCGCAGTACCGGCATTTGCAATCGCGCGAACCACACGCGCACCGCGGCAGGGATTCGCTCTTCGGTAAGGATGCTCTGGAACAGCAGCGCCACGATTTCGATCGTCGCGCGCTCCACCGGCGTGGTGGCGGCTTTCTTGAGGGCCTGCTTGCGTTGGTGAAGCTCCTCCAGCAGCGCGGGCGTGCTGATCGAGTCACCCTCCACTTTGCCTGTGCCCGTAACGACCAAGCGGCGTTGAATGCCCTGCTGTGCTTCGGTGATCGCCACCTTCAATTCAGGCGATGCCGGCATGGGCGCGGTGCCCGCAAAGCCCGGCAGTTGGCGACCAATCAAACGGTTCAAGCGGCCCAGCACGGCTTCGGCATGGTCAGCGCCCCGGGTGAACCCGCCGGCGCGCGTCATCAAGCGAGTCTCTTCGCCGACATTGCGGTTAAAGCCACTGTTGGCCACGTTGCTCGACGGGCCGCCCGTGGCTGCCGCCGATGACATGCCACCGCCACCCGCGAACTGACTGTTGCGGGTGCGCCGAATGAACGGCCGCAGATCGATCTCAGGCAGCACGTTCTGCTGGATCAGCCAGCGATTGGTTTCGTGATACGCCTCTTCGGCGAAATGCGAGAACTCTTCGTGCAGCACTGGCTGAAGGATGCGCCAAGCCTCCTGGCTCATCCCGGCAACACGCCATGCCCCAGTGACCAGCCGCGCCAGCACATGGGGGCGAAGCACGTCGTTGGTGTCAAGTTCGCCGCGCCGCTCGAGCGAGGAAATGCGTGAACGCAGGTCGGTGAACTCCCAGGAGGCGCGGTCCATCATGGACAACGCAAGACGGGAGCTGAGGATTTCGACTTCGATGGTGTCGTCATCGACCAGCGACATCGGGGGAATGCGACCGGGCATCGGCAGGTCACCCGGGCGCGACACAGACACCGTGCCACTGATGAGTGCGCTGCGAAGCGCGGCTACAACGCCTTGGGTCCAGACGGGTGCGGCCTTGCGCAGGTCCATCACGAGTTCACGCCGCTTGTACTGAACCCCGTGCTCGGCGGGTTGCGTCAGCAGCAACTTGGCGCCCTCTTCGACGGCATGCACTGCGGCAGGCATGCCGTTCAACAGGCGCTCCACGTATGACCGGCGAGCCTGGGCGGCCAGGGCCAACGAATCGGCAACGGTCGCCATGGGGAAAGTGCTTCAGTGCTCGGTGTAAGGGGTTGACCTGACTCTACACCACCGCCCCGGCGTTGGGGTCGTCTGGATCGATGTTGTCCCGGGGTGCCGACTTCACCAAGTCTTCACGCTTCACACCCAGCCACATGGCGATGGCCGCAGCCACGAACACCGACGAATAAATGCCGAACAGGATGCCGATGGTCAGCGCGATGGCAAAGTACTTGAGCGTTGGCCCACCAAAGATCAGCATCGACAACACCATCATTTGCGTGGCGCCGTGGGTGATGATGGTGCGGCTCATGGTGCTGGTGATCGCATGGTCGATGGTCTGCGCCGTGTCCATCTTGCGGTACCTGCGGAAGGCCTCACGGATCCGGTCGAAGATCACGACCGATTCATTGACGGAATACCCCAGCACAGCCAGCACAGCCGCCAACACGGAGAGCGAGAACTCCCACTGGAAGAAGGCGAAGAAGCCCAGGATGATGATCACGTCGTGCAGGTTGGCGACGATGGCTGCCACCGCGAACTTCCACTCGAAGCGGAAGGCCAGGTAGACCATGATCCCGATGATCACGAAGGCCAGCGCCTTGGCGCCGTCTTCGGCCAGTTCTTTGCCCACCTGCGGGCCGACGAATTCGTTGCGCATCAACTCGATGCGCTTGACGCCGTTGACCATGCAAACCTGGTGGCTGGCCGCCTCGCCCTTGGCTGTGGTCGACGCTTCAACCGACAACGATCCGCCATCGGTCTTGCACAGCGAACTGAACACTCGTGCGACCACCACGTCTTGCTTGACATCGCCACGCACCGGCAGGCGGATCAGCACATCGCGCGAGGTGCCGAAGTTCTGCACCTGCACTTCACCCAAGCCCAGGCCTTCGACCGTCGATCGCACCCGGTTGATGTCGGCCGACTCGGCATAGCGCGCCTCGATCACGGTGCCGCCGGTGAATTCGATCGACACATGCAGACCGCGTGTGGCGAGGAAGAACACCGCCGCCAGGAAGGTCAACACCGAGATGATGTTGAACACCACCGCGTGACGCATGAACGGGATGTCACGCTTGATTCTGAACAGCTCCATCTGGATTCCTTGTGGTTCTTGTTCGCGGAAAAGTTCAGGCTTGCACCTGGCCCGGCGCTTCTGGCGCCGGCTTCCAGATCTGGCCGATGGACACGCTCTTGAGCTTCTTCTGACCGCCGTACCAGAGGTTCACCAGACCGCGCGAGAACATCACCGCCGAGAACATCGAGGTCAGGATGCCGATGCAATGCACCACCGCGAAACCACGCACCGGCCCTGAACCGAAAGCCAGCAGCGCCACGCCGGCGATCAGCGTCGTGATGTTGGAGTCGAGGATGGTGGCGAACGCCCGTTCGTAGCCGGTGTTGATCGCCCCTTGCGGCGACATGCCCGCACGCAACTCTTCACGCACGCGTTCGTTGATCAGCACGTTGGCGTCGATGGCCATGCCGAGCGTCAGCGCGATGGCGGCCATGCCCGGCAGCGACAGCGTGGCCTGCAGCATCGACAACACCGCCACCAGCAGCAGCAGGTTGAACGCCAGGGCCAAGGTCGAGAAGACCCCGAACAGCGCGTAGTAGGCGCACATGAACACCGCGATGGCAATGAAGCCGTAGAGCACGCTCTTGAAGCCCTTGTCGATGTTGTCGGCGCCCAGACTCGGGCCCACCGTGCTTTCTTCGATGATCTCCATCGGCGCGGCCAGCGAGCCGGCGCGCAGCAGAAGCGCGGTGTCGTGGGCTTCGCTGGTGGTCATCGAACCCGAGATCTGCACCCGTCCGCCGCCGATTTCAGAGCGGATCACCGGCGCGGTAACCACTTCGCCCTTGCCCTTCTCGAACAGCAGGATGGCCATGCGCTTGCCGATGTTGTCGCGCGTGATGTCCTTGAAGATGCGCGAGCCTTTGGCGTCGAGCGTCAGGTTGACGGTGGGTTCTTGCGTCTGGCTGTCGAAGCCGGGTTGGGCATCAGTCAGGTTCTCGCCGGTCAAGATGACTTGGCGCTTGACGATGATGCCGCGCCCACCGCGCTCCAGGTAGCGCTCGGTGCCGAACGGCACCGGGCCGGTGCCTGAGGCCGCAGCCGAAGCTTCGGAGCCGTCGTCCACCAGACGAACTTCCAGGGTGGCTGTGCGGCCGATGATGTCTTTGGCCTTGGTGGTGTCTTGCACGCCCGGCAGCTGCACGACCACACGGTCAAGCCCTTGCTGCTGGATCACCGGCTCGGCCACGCCGAGTTCGTTGACGCGGTTGTGCAGCGTGGTGATGTTTTGCTTGATGGCGGTGTCTTGCACCCTCACTGCTGCTTCGGGCTTGAGCACGCCGCGAAGCTTGGTGTCGGTGCCTTCAACGGTTTCGGTCCAGGCCAGGTCGGGCAGGCTGTCGCTCAGCAGGGCAACGGCCGTGCGTGCGGTCTGGGTGTCGCGGAAGCGCACCTCAACGGCATTGCCGTCACGGATGACGCCCGCATGGCGCAGGTTCTTGTCACGCAGCAGCGTGCGGATGTCGCCGGTGAACGACTCGGCCTTCTTGGTCAGCGCCGACTTCATGTCGACTTGCATCAGGAAGTGCACGCCGCCGCGCAAGTCGAGGCCCAGGTACATGGGCAACGCGTGCATCGCGGACAGCCAGCGCGGTGAACGCGACAGCAGGTTCAGCGCGACGATGTAGTGAGGGTCTTCGGCGTTCGGGTTGAGCGCCTTGTTGAGCGCGTCCTTCGCCTTGAGCTGCGTGTCGGAATCGGTGAAACGCGCTTTCACCGATCCGTTGTCGAACTGCACGAAGTTGGCGGAAACGCCCGACTGCTTCAGCACTTCGGTGACGCGCGGCACCAGGCTGCTGTCGAGCTTGAGCGTGGCCTTGCCGCTGCTGACCTGCACCGCCGGGGCTTCACCGAAGAAGTTGGGCAGCGTGAAGATCACGCCAACGAGCAGGGCGACCGCGAGGATCGCGTACTTCCACCAGGGGTAGCGGTTCATGGGATCTCTTTCGCGGGTTCAGCCCGAGCTTGCAAACGGTTGAATTACTTGATCGTGCCCTTGGGCAGCACTTGAACGACCGCGCTGCGCTGCACTTGCACTTCGACGCCGTTGGCGATCTCGAGGTGAAGGTGGGTTTCGCCCATCTTTGCGACCTTGCCCAGCATGCCGCCGGAGGTGACGACTTCATCGCCCTTGGCCAGCGCGTCGATCATCGCCTTGTGCTCTTTTTGGCGCTTCATCTGCGGGCGGATCATCACGAAGTACATGACGACGAACAGGCCACCGAACATGACCAACTGTTCAATGCCCAGACCGGAACCCGCCGAGGGAGCCGGGGCGGCTTGAGCGAACGCTTCTGAAATGAACACGTGGAATCCTTGTGGAGCTGGCCGCAGGCAGACACGCCGGGCCGAATGGGGGAAAGCCTCGAATTATGCCCGTGGCCCATGTCGGTGCGAACCCGAAGAAGACCGTGGCGACACAAGGCACCGGAGCATGCAAACCTGGGCCGCCACATGCCATTTCACACGGCCTGGGCGACCCGCACGCACGCTGGCGGAAGCGGCGAACAACACGCCCGCCGAAGCGGCCTCAGCCGCCGCTCATCGCCAGGCCAATCTCGTTGCGGCCCTGCGCGGTGCCGGCTTCCGGCACGATTTCGCTGGTGCGGTCAGAGATCGCCTCGAAGCGATCGGCCACCTGCTCGGGCGCGTCGGGCCCGATGCCGATGTGCAGGCCGCCGGTCATGGTGACGTAGGCGCGTTCGAAGGTGCCAGCGCCTGCGCACAAGATGGTGCGCGTGGGCGCGTCTTCCGACACGAGGTACAGCAGGCCCGGCGTCACCGCTTCGGGCTTCAGCTTCTCGAGCATCACCGCCGGCAGCAGGCCTTCGGTCATGGCGGTGGCGGCGGTGGGCGCCAGGCAGTTGACGCGCACGTTGTCTTTGGCGCCTTCGAGCGACAGTGTCTGCATCAACCCCACCAGCGCCATCTTGGCGGCGCCGTAGTTCGACTGCCCGAAGTTGCCATACAGGCCCGATGACGACGTCGTCATCACGATGCGGCCGTAGCCCTGGCCGCGCATTAGGTCCCAGACGGCCTTGGTGCAGTTGACGGCGCCCATCAGGTGCACGTCCACCACCAGCTTGAAGTCGGCGAGGTCCATCTTCGAGAAGCTCTTGTCGCGCAGGATGCCGGCGTTGTTGACCAGGATGTCGACCCGGCCCCAGGCATCGACCGCCTGCTTCACCATCGCCTGCACCGCCTCGAAATCGGTGACCGATGCGCGGCTGGCCAGGGCCTCGCCGCCGGCCGCCTTGATCTCGCTCGCCACCGTGTCGGCCGCGTCGCCAAGGTCGTTGACGACCACCTTCGCGCCGCGCGCGGCCAGTGCCAATGCATGCTGGCGGCCCAGGCCGTTGCCGGCTCCGGTGACGATTGCGACCTTCCCATCAAAACGAATGCTCATGGCCCACCTTCGGAACATCTGGTATGTTGTTTGGCTCTCGCGGGCCGCATGCCCACGAGAGCGCCAGACACTACCAGAAGGCGGGTTGACAGCAAGCACCTGGGCGCAGCGCCTGGGGTGCCGATCGCAAAGCCGGTTCGCCGACAACCGCCTCACCCACCACTGAAAAAGGAAGACAACATGTCATTGTTCTCGTTGGCCGGCAAAGTGGCCGTGATCACAGGTTCGTCGCGCGGCATCGGCAAGGCCATCGCCGAACGCATGGCCGAACAAGGCGCCAAGGTCGTGATCTCGTCGCGCAAGCCCGAACCCTGCGCCGAAGTGGCAAACGCCATCAACGCCAAGCACGGCGCGGGCACGGCCATTTCGGTGCCGGCCAACATCTCGTCGAAGGACGAACTGAAGAACCTGGTCGACGAGACGACACGCCAGTTCGGCAAGGTGGACATCGTGGTCTGCAACGCCGCAAGCAACCCGTACTACGGGCCGATGTCGGGCATCGAGGACGACCAGTTCCGCAAGATCTTCGAGAACAACGTGCTGGCCAACCACTGGCTGATCGGCTTCGCCGTGCCGCAGATGATCGAGCGCAAAGACGGCGCGATCATCATCGTCTCCAGCATCGGTGGGCTGCGCGGCTCGCCGGTCATCGGCGCCTACAACGTGTCGAAGGCGGCCGACTTCCAACTGGCGCGAAATCTGGCGGTCGAACTCGGGCCGCACAACATCCGAGTCAACTGCATCGCGCCAGGGCTCATCAAGACCGACTTCGCCAAGGCGCTGTGGGACAACCCCGAAACGCTGAAGCGTTCGACCTCCACCACGCCGCTGCGCCGCATCGGTGAACCCGACGAGATCGCAGGCGCGGCTGTGTTCCTGGCTTCAGCCGCCGGCTCGTTCATGACGGGCCACGGCCTGGTGGTCGACGGCGGCGCCACGATCTGACGCGTTCGCGCCCCGCACCGACGCCAACCTCCGGGTTGGCGTTTCTGTTTGCGCGTCACAACCCCCGCCTACACTGCGCCGCGCCTCGGAAGGGCGCCACCAACAGGAGGCTTCATGGGCTGGTTTCCGCAGCAGGCATTGCAAGAAGGCGTGCGCAAGCGCGAGGTCTTTGGCTGGGCCATGTACGACTTCGCCAACTCGGGCTACACGACCGTCGTGCTGACGGCCGTGTTCAATTCTTATTTCGTGGGCGTGGTTGCGGGCGGCGCCTCGTGGGCCACGCTGGCATGGACGCTCACCATCGCCGCTTCCAGCGCGATCGTGATGCTGACGCTGCCGGCCATCGGCGCCTATGCCGACCTGCGCGCGGCCAAGAAACGCCTGCTGGGCCTGTTCACGATCGGCTGCGTGGGCGGCACCGTCGCTCTGGCTGGCGCCGGGCCGGGCGACCTGTGGCTGGCGGTCGCGGCGGTGATCCTGTCGAACGTGGCCTATGCCTATGGCGAAGCGCTGACGGCCGCGTTTCTGCCTGAACTGGCCCGCCCCGGTTCGCTGGGCAAGGTGTCGGGCTGGGGCTGGAGCCTCGGCTACCTGGGCGGCATGCTCGCGCTGGGCTTGTGCCTGGCCTACGTGCTGACAGCGCAGGCACGCGGTGAGAAGGCCACTTCGTTCGTGCCGGTGACGATGCTGATCACGGCCGGCTTGTATGCGGTGGCCGCGCTGGCCACCTTCGTGTGGCTCAAGGAGCGCGCACTGCCCGCCGCCACGCCGCTTGGCACCACAGGCAACAACGGCATCACCGCCTCGTTGCGCCGCCTGGCCACGACCGCGCGGCAGGCGCACCGCTACCGCGACTTCTGCTGGTTCCTGGCCTGCAGCGCCTGCTACCAGGCGGGCATCTCGGTGGTCATCACGCTGGCGGCGGTGTACGCCGAACAGGCCATGGGCTTCAAGCAGGCCGACACGATGATGCTGATCTTCCTCGTCAACATCGCGGCCGCGTTGGGCGCGTTCTTCTTCGGCTACTGGCAAGACCGCATCGGCCACAAGCCCGCACTCAGCCTCACGCTGGTCGGCTGGATCGTGATGACGCTGCTGGCGGTGGCCGCGCAAAGCCCGCCGCTGTTCTGGTTGGCCGCCGTCATCGCTGGCTTGTGCATGGGCTCCAGCCAGTCGGCGGGGCGCGCGCTGGTGGGCTTGTTCACGCCGGCCGACCGCCGCGCCGAATTCTTCGGCCTGTGGACCTTCGCCACCCGGCTGTCGACGATCGTCGGCCCGCTGACCTATGGCGTGATCACCTTCGCCACGGGCGGCAACCACCGCATCGCCATCTTGTCCACCGTCGTGTTCTTCATCGGCGGCTTGTTGTTGCTGCGCCCGATTCAATTGGCGCGTGGCGAACACGCCGCCACGCAATCCGGTTGAACCGCAACTGCCGCGCCGTCACGCCGAACACCGCCGACTGCTCGGCACGCGCGCCGTGATCGCCGCCTCAAAGACGCTTGTTGCCATAAGGCAGCCTGGGTGCATGGCAGTTTCGACGCGGGGCCATCAGGTGACCCGGGAGCGCCGTTTGCGAAGGAGGTGCCATGGGCGCCGCAACCGCCAACAACGCCACCGCGAATGAACACTGCGTGGCGTCTCAGACCGCCGTGCGCGACCAGATGCTGCTGAAACACCTGAACGACGTGCTGCAAGTGCGCACGACGCCCTCGGCCCGGCTGCGCCTTCCCGCCTGAGGCCGCTCGGTCATGCCGACCCGAATCGACTTCACTTCGCCGCCACTGGAGGTCGCCCGCGCGCTCGTCGGGGTGGTGCTGTGGGTGGGTGAGGTCGCCGGGCGGATCGTGGAGACAGAAGCCTACGACGCGGACGACCCGGCTTCTCACAGCCACAACGGCCGAACCCCACGAAACGCGTCGATGTTCGGCCCGCCCGGGCGCGTCTACGTCTACCGCTCCTACGGCCTGCACTGGTGCCTGAACTTTGTTTGCCGGGAGGAAGGGCACGGCGCCGCAGTGTTGATTCGCGCGCTGGAGCCTGTCGCCGGCGTGAACGTCATGCGAACGCGGCGTGGCGTGGCCGACGAGCACCTGCTGTGCGCGGGGCCCGGCCGCGTGGCGCAAGCCCTGGGCATCTCGCGCCAGCACGACGGGCAGCCGGTGGACGAAGAGCCATTCCGGCTCGAAACACCCACTGACTGCGGACAGATCGTGTGCGGCAACCGCGTGGGGATCACGAAGGCTGCGGACTTGCCCTGGCGGTTCGGCCTCGCGGGCTCGCGGTATCTGAGCCGGCCTTTCCGCTGACGAGTGCCGATCGGTTCGACCGACCCGCGCTTCTTGCTGCAAAGCAGCAGACCCTGCGGCAGGTTTGACATCTTCGGTGGCGGGCAGCCCCACGACGCGGGAGCGTCGCAGCGAGGAAGCGTGGCCCGAGGTCCGGTGGTTCACCCATTCGATACACCGCGCACGCCCTTTGCCAAGAGGCCTCCGTGGCACGGAAACACGCCACGCGGCCCGGCGGGTTTCCGACGCCACGGCATTCCTGAATGCTTCGCCTTTGGAGCGGAGCCTTTCGTTGGAGTTCATATGCGCATTGCCATGATCAGTGAGCACGCATCGCCGCTGGCAGCCGTCGGCGGCATCGATTCGGGTGGGCAGAACATCTACGTCGCACAGGTCGCTCGCGGCCTTGTCGACCAGGGCCACACGGTGGATGTGTTCACACGCTGCGATGACATGGCCCTGCCGCCCGTGGTGGAGATGCAGCCTGGCTTGCGTGTGGTGCACGTCAGCGCGGGGCCGCGCAACTTCATTCCGAAAGAGCAGTTGCTGCCTCACATGCCGCAGTTCGCCAGCTTCTGCGAAGGGTGGATGCACACCGCACTTCCTTACGACGTGATCCATGCGAACTTCTTCATGTCGGGTTGGGTGGGCTTGCGGCTGAAGGAAACCTTCGGCCTGCCGCTGGTCACGACCTTCCATGCCCTGGGGCTCGTCCGGCGGGAACACCAGAAGGACGCCGACGCCTTTCCGGCCGCGCATCGACATCGAGCGCGAACTGGCCCAGCGCAGCGACCGCATCGTCGCCGAGTGCCCGCAGGACAGGCTCGACCTCGAGCGCCTGTACGGCACAGTGCCTTCGCGCATGGCCATGGTGCCCTGCGGCTTCGATGCACACGAGTTCTCGCCGCTGTCGCGAGAGCTTGCGCGCACCCGCCTGGGCATCCCGCAAGACGAGTTCATGGTGCTCCAGGTCGGGCGCATGGTGCCGCGCAAAGGTGTCGAAACGGTGGTGCAAGCCATGGCCTGCGCGCCATGCGCCGGCATGCGCCTGCACGTGGTGGGCGGCGAATGCGAAGTACCCGACCCCACCCGCACCCCGGAGATCGGCCGCCTGCAGCAAGCCGCACGCGATTGCGGTGTCATGGAGCGAGTGAGCTTCGCAGGCTGCAAGCCGAGGGCGGAACTGAAGCATTGGTACGCGGCCGCCGACGTCTTCGTCACGGTGCCGTGGTACGAGCCCTTCGGCATCACGCCGCTGGAGGCCATGGCCTGCGCACGACCCGTGATCGGCAGCGCGGTCGGTGGCGTGCAGTACACCGTCGAGCACGCTGTCACCGGGCTGCTGGTGCCACCAAAAGACCCGGCGGCGCTGGCGGAGGCGCTGCAGGCGTTGCGCACGAACCCGCAGCGGGCCGAGGCCATGGGCCGCGCCGGGCTGCAACGCGCACGCGCCAAGTTCACTTGGCAGGGCGTGGCCATGCGACTGGCCTCGGTGTTCGCGGAGGTGTGCGAAGAAGCACGCGCCGCAACGCGTGCGCAGGGCTCGGTGTTCCATGTCGCGGGGCTCGACGCACCGCTGCCAGCGATGGCGCGCACGCACGACTTTCGACCCGCCATCTTCATCGACAAGGATGGCACGCTCGTCGAGGACGTGCCTTACAACGTGGACCCGGCGCGCCTGCGCTTCACCCCCCGCGCGGCCGAGGCCCTGCGGCTGTGGCGCGACGCCGGCTACCACCTCGTGGTCATCACGAACCAGTGCGGCCTGGGGAGGGGGCTGTTTGACCGCACCGCCCTGTCGCGGCTGCACGATGCGCTGGCGGCGCGGCTGGCGCGCGAAGGCGTGGCCCTCGACGCCTTCTTCGCATGCCCGCACCCCGACGCCCTGGGATGCGGCTGCCGCAAGCCACGCGCCGGCCTGCTGCGGGAGGCGGCGCGTGCGCTGAACATCGACCTTGAGCGCTCGTGGATGGTCGGCGACATCCTCAACGACGTGGAAGCGGGCCACCGCGCCGGCTGCCGCAGCGTGCTGCTCGACGTGGGCCATGAGACGGAGTGGCAGCACAACGTCTGGCGCACGCCCGAGCACCGCTGCACCGACTTGCTGGATGCCGCCCAGGCCACGTTGCTTGATGCGCCGATGCCCACTGCCGCTGATCTGGGTGCCTGCGAGCACATGTTGCCCGGAGTGCTGGCATGACACCGGAGCGCACCGCCGCGTGGCAGCTTGTGCGGCGCCTGCTCGCCATTCGCGTCGACAACCTCGGCGACGTGTTGATGACGACGCCGGCCCTGGCCGCCGCCGCATCGGTGCCGGGCATGCAGGTCACGCTGCTTGGTGGTGAAGGGGCTGCCGCGCTGGCACCGCACCTGCCGATGCTCGGTGACGTGATCACCGCCCGTGTGCCCTGGGTGCGGCATGAAAGTGGCGCCATGGCCGGCGCCGTCGACGACGACAACGGCGAAAGCGACCGCGCCCTGATCGACCGACTGGCCAGGGGTCGATTCGACGCCGCGGTGATCTTCACCGTGTGCACCCAGAGCGCGCTGCCAGCGGCCACGATCTGCCGGCTTGCCGGCATCCCGCTGCGGCTTGCCCACGCACGCGAGAACCCGTACCAGTTGCTCACCGACTGGGCGCCCGAGCGCGACCTGCAGATCGCCGACGCGCGCCACGAGGTGCGGCGGCAGCTCGACCTCGTCGCACAAGTCGGCTGGCGCATCAACGACGAACGGATGCGCTTCACGCTGCGGGACGACGATGTGGCGTTCGTCGATACCTTGCTGGCGCAGGAGG
>JAYSYW010000010.1:0-6577 GCA_043727255.1 Rhizobacter sp.
TGGCCACGCTCTCTGGCCGTCACACCCAGGTTCATTGGCAGCTTCAGCCAGCGATCGGCGAGGTGGACAGCGTGGTCGGCGCCATGGCCGATGCCGCCCTGAACCTGCTCGGCCCGGCGCCCTGAACACCCTGCCCTCACGCATCGAACGGAGCCTTGGGCCATGAACCTCCACCAGTTCCGCTTTGTGCAAGAGGCGGTGCGCCGAAACCTCAACCTCACGGAAACCGCCAAGGCGCTGTTCACGTCGCAGCCGGGCATCTCAAAGGCCATCCTCGAACTCGAAGCCGAACTCGGCGTGGACATCTTCGCGCGCCACGGCAAGCGTCTGCGCCGCGTCACCGAACCCGGGCAACAGGTGCTCAAGGCCATCGAAGTGATCATGCGCGAGGTGGGCAACCTGAAGCGCATCGGCGAAGAGTTTTCGATGCAAGACGCCGGCACGTTGTCGATCGCCACCACGCATTCCCAGGCCCGCTACTTCCTGCCCGAGCCGGTGGCGCAACTGCGCAAACGCTTCCCCAAGGTCAACATCAGCCTGCACCAGGGCTCGCCCGCGCAAGTGGCGCAGATGGTGCGCGATGAAGTGGCCGACATCGGCATCGCCACCGAAGCCCTGGCCGAGGTGGACGACTTGGTGAGCCTGCCCTGCTACGAATGGCAGCACGCCGTCGTCATGCCTGCCGGCCACCCGCTCGCGCAGGTGGAACGCATTTCGCTGGAAGACCTGGCGGTTGAGCCGCTCGTGTCGTACCACCCCTCGTTCAGCGGTCGCACCCGGGTGGACCAAGCCTTCGCCGCACGCCGGCTCAAACCCATCATCGTGCTCGAAGCGATCGACGCCGACGTGATCAAGACCTACGTGCGGCTGGGCCTCGGCGTGGGCATCTTGGCCGAAACCGCCGTGCAAGACCTCACACCGAGCAGCGAACTGGTGTCACGCCCCGTGGGCCACCTGTTCGGCCAGAACGTCACCCGTGTGGCCTTCAAGCGCGGCGCTTATTTGCGCAACTTCGTCTACGCCTTTGCCGAGATGCTGTCCGACCGCCTGACCCGCCCCTTGATCGCCCACGCCATGGGCAACGACGGGCACGACTACCAGCTTTGACCCACCCATGAACGCGCCCCGCACGCCCCTGCTGACCAGCCGCTTGCCCACTATCGGCACCACCATCTTCAGCGTGATGTCGGCGCTGGCGCAGCAGCACGGCGCGGTGAACCTCGGCCAGGGCTTTCCTGATTTCGACTGCGACCCACGCCTGATCGACGCTGTGGATCGCGCGATGCGCCAGGGCCACAACCAGTACGCGCCCATGCCCGGCCTGCCCGCCCTGCGCGAGGGGGTGGCCGCGAAGATCGAGCGGCTCTACGGCCACGTGTACGACCCCGGCACTGAAGTCACCATCACCGCGGGCGCCACGCAAGGCATCTTGACGGCCATCTTGGCGGTGGTGCACCCCGGCGACGAAGTCATCGTGCTCGACCCCTGCTACGACAGCTACGAACCCAACATCACCCTCGCCGGCGCGACGGCCGTGCATGTGCCGCTCATGCCGCACAGCTTTGCCCCCGACTTCGCCCGCATCGCCGCGGCGTTGACACCGCGAACCCGCGCCATCGTCGTCAACACACCGCACAACCCCAGCGCCACCGTGTGGAGCCAGGCCGACATGCACAAGCTGACCGAGTTGCTGCGGCCCACCGACGTGGTCGTCATTGCCGATGAGGTGTACGAACACATGGTGTTCGATGGTGGGCAGCACCAGAGCGTGTCGCGCCACCCCGAGCTGGCGGCGCGCAGTTTTGTGGTTTCCAGCTTCGGCAAGACGTACCACGTGACCGGCTGGAAGGTGGGCTACGTGGCCGCGCCTGCGGCGCTGTCGGCCGAGTTTCGCAAGGTGCACCAGTTCAACGTGTTCTGCGTCAACGCACCCATGCAGCACGGGTTGGCCGCGTACATGCAAGACCTTGCGCCCTGCCTTGAGCTCAGCGGCTTCTACCAGCGCAAACGTGACCTGTTTCTTGAAGGGCTGGCACAAACCCGGCTCAAGCCCCTGCACACCTCGGGCAGCTATTTCCAGTGCGTGGACTACAGCGACGTGAGCACGCTCGGCGAAGAAGCCTTCTGCCGCTGGTTGATCACGGACGTGGGCGTGGCGGCGATACCGCTGTCTGCGTTTTATGCCGACGGGCGCGAGCAGCGGCTGGCCCGGTTTTGTTTCGCCAAGAAAGACGACACCCTGCAGCGGGCGATCGAGCGGCTCTCGCGGCTTTGAGCCGCGACGCGGTCAGCGCGGCCCGGGGCCTGCGCCCTTGCCGCCTGACGGGCGCTGCAAGATGATGGTTGAAGGCTCGTCGAGCGTCACATCAAGGTCGAGCGAGAGCACCTCGTCCGCTTCGGCGGGCCGGTCTGTGATGAGGGCTGGCCGACTGCTTGCAAGCGCCGTATCCGATTCGAGCGGCAACAAGAAGTCCACCCCATCGATTTCAATCGCACGTTCGGCCAGGTCGCGCGCCACGCTGTAGAGAAACAGCAACTCGCGGTAGGCCGGCACGTCGAAGGTCGGGCCGTTGTCGCGCCTGAACAGCGCGGCATCCAACAATTCCATCGCAAAGACGGGCGAACTCCAGGCCGCTTGCAAGCGCGACATCACCTCGGGGTAGCCCGTCAGCGGCTGGCCCAGTTCGGCGTCAACCTCCCAATCGGGCGCGTAGGCATTGAAGCGGCGGTTGAAGCGCTCGCGGATTCGCTCGTAAGCGTCTTGCTCGCCGCGTCGCCGGTAGATCTCAAGCAGCTTCAGGTACGGCACCGGGCTCACGCCGCCGGTGCTGCGCAAATGGCCCATCAAGAGGTCAATGGCCGCGTCGTCCTGGCCCAGCACCACAAAGAACTCGGCCTGCTGCTCCAGGTCGATCAGTTCTTCAGCCGACATCGGGCGGCGCGGCTCCGCCATCAAGTCGGCATCCGTGAACGGAACTGAAGTCGCAAAAACAGGTGGCAGGGGCGCATCGACCCAAACGGGCGGTTCAACCACCGGGGGCGTGACATAGGCGTTGTGCTCGCCCCAGGGCGCTTCGTCGTGCAGCACGGGCGGCGCGGGCGCCGCTTGGGGTGCGGCCGGCGCGTCGGCATCCGCAGGGGTCGCCCCATCGGTCGCAGCCTGCCACCATGCCGCGTTGCGCTCACGCCGCCGCAGCCACAACACGGCCAACAAGCCGAGCACGAGCAAGCCACTCAACACCGCCAAACCATAAACGAGCGGGTTGGCGTAGCGATCGGCGTCGGCCTGCCGCAGCCGCGCTTGCAGCTCGGCCAAGCCTTCTTGTTGGTTGTGCTCAACACCTTGCAGTCGCTTCAAATCCGCTTCCAGGCTGGCCATGCGCTCTTTGTCGCGGGCCAGTTGTTCCATGTCCGGGTCCACGAAGCGCGGCCGGCTGGCACCAGGCCCCGGTGGTGCGGGCAAGGCGGCCAACTCGGTTTCCATGCGGAGCACCGGCACCGACAAAGCTTCCTCTTCCAGTGGATCAAGCCGCAGCACCGGCCCCCGGGCTGCGGGAGCTTCTGCTTTGCGGCGGGCTGGCGCCGCTGCGCGCGCCGTCGGGGGGCTGGATGCACGCCCGGCGGAAGACCCTGCCAGGGCGCCCGCACCCGCACCTGCCCTCGTACTTGCACTCGAAGGCGAGCCAGGTGTCTGCTGCCGCGCAGCGCGACGGGCTTTCGCGACGGCAGTCGAGGCGGAGGGGTTCGATGCGGCCGAAGGCGGCACAGCCGACAGCACGCCCGACAACGGGGTTTGCGCTTGCTCGACGAAGCGCGTGTCACTGCGGGCCGAGGCCGTGGCTGCCACGGTGGGCGGGTCCGCAAAGACCACGAATTGCCGGGAAAAACGGGCCGGGCAACCGGCGGCCAGATCGATCGACACGATGGGTTCGTCCATCGCCACGCTGGTGGTCACACGCAACCGGCGCTCGCCCGCACCGGCCGATTCAATGCGCACCCGAACCAGGGTTGAAGGGAGTCGGCGCTCGCCGACGGTGACATCGGCCTTCACGCATTCGGCCCCGAGCGTCTCGCCGCTTTCGAGCCGAAGCGGCACGCTCAGGTTGAGCGGCTGCCCCAATGTTGCGTTGCCCACAACGCGGTCAAAACCCAGAGCCACTGCTGAATTCGCTTGCAGGGCAAGCATGACAAACAGCGCAACAGGGTTCAAAAATCTCGGCATTGGTGACGCTGTATAGGGACTCAAAGACTCTAGCATGAACCCCTCTCTTCAACGCCTTGCAAGACCGCTGCTTCCGTGGTGAAAGCCCGCAGCGGGTCGGCTTGCAGCCCGCATCACGCCTGGGTTTGAGGGCTGCGTGACACAATGCCTTCCACCCCCTGTTTACCCGTAGCTGCGCCCCTGGCGACACCCCCACATGTCTTCCGAACTTCGCTCCGAACGACGTGGCTCCGCACTGGTCTTGACGATCAGCGACCCGGCTTCTCGCAACAGCCTTTCGGCACAGGTTTTCGCGGCCGGAGTGGAAGCGTTGAACGTGGCCGAGTCCGACCCCGAGGTGCGCTGCATCGTGCTGCGCGGCGACGGTGAACACTTCTGTGCCGGTGGCAACCTGCAGCGGCTGGTTCGCAACCGCGAAGCCGCGCCCGAGGTGCAAGGCCAGATGCTCGACCACCTCAACGGTTTTGTGGAAGCGCTGCGGGCCTCGCCGAAGCCTGTCATCGCCGCCGTTGAAGGCGCGGCGGCCGGTGGTGGTTTTTCGTTGGCACTGGCTTGCGACTTGATCGTGGCGGCCTCGAACGCGAAGTTCGTGTTGTCTTACGGGCGCATTGGCCTCTCACCCGATGGCGGTGCAAGTTGGCACCTGATGCAGGCCCTGCCCCGCCAGCGTGTGCTGCAGCTCTTGTGGCTTGCCGAACCCATCAGCGCCGAAGAGCTGCGCAATGCCGGCCTGGTGTACCAGGTGACCGACAGCGGCGACGCGCTCACCCAAGCGCTGCGCCTGGCTGACCGGCTGGCCGATTGCGCCCCGAACGCGCTGGCCAGCGTCAAGGAACTGCTGCAACAGGCCTCTGGCCGCACCCTTACGCAGCAACTGCAAGCCGAACAAGAGCAGTTCCTGTCCAACCTGTTCAACCCCAACTGCGGCGAGGGCCTGCAAGCCTTCCTCGACAAACGGGCACCGAAGTTCCAGTGAAGCAACGGGGTCGTCCCACGCCCACCTGCACGACGGCCTTTCACGACAGAGACACACCATGAACACCCCTGTGCTGACCGCCGAGGAACGAGCAAACATCGAGTCCGGCTCGTGGTTCTCGAAACTCTCTTTGCCCTTGCGCGAGTCCATCTTGTCGCGCGCCGGCGTGCGCCGCCTCGCCGATGGCGCGCTGGTGACTTCACGCGGCGAGCCCGCCAACGAATGGTGCGGCGTGGCCAAGGGCGCCGTTCGCGTCAGCTCAGTTTCGTTGTCGGGCAAGCAGGTTTCGCTGACCTATGTTGAGCCCGGCGTGTGGTTCGGCGACATCTCGCTGTTCGACGGCTTGCCCCGCACACACGATGCGAACGCGCATGGCGACACCACGATGCTGGTGGTGCGCAAACCCGATTTCCGCGAGCTGCTGACCCAGCATGTCGAGCTTTACGACGCCCTGCTGCGCCTGAACTGCCGCCGCCTGCGGCTGATGTTCGACACCATTGAAGACCTGAACACGCGCCCGCTGGGCGCGCGCCTGGCCAAGCAGATCTTGCTGCTGGCCCGCAGCTACGGCATTGAACAAGGCGAAGAGATCCGCATCGGCTTGCAGCTCGCCCAAGAAGACCTGGCGCAGTTGCTCGGTGCATCGCGCCAGCGCGTGAACCAAGAGTTGAAGGGCTTCGAGCGCGAAGGTGCCGTGCGCATTGAGCCGACGCGGCTGGTGGTGGTGTCGAAAGAAAAGCTGATGGCGATTTCAGAGCGCTGAATCGCTGGCCCCCGCAGAGCGCGCCGATGCACACCACCAACGCCCCAGCCTTCGACGAAGCGGCGTTGAGCCGCTTCCTTCAAGAGCGGCTGAGCGGCTTTCAGTGCCCGGTTGAGGTCAGCCGGTTCCAGGGCGGCCAGTCCAACCCAACCTACAAACTCGTCACACCTGAACGCGCCTATGTGATGCGCGCCAAGCCCGGCCCCGCTGCCAAGCTGCTGCCTTCCGCGCATGCCATCGAGCGCGAATACCGCGTGATGTCGGCACTGCAGGGCTCGGCCGTGCCGGTGCCGCGCATGCACCTGCTGTGCGACGACGAATCAGTGATCGGCCGCGCGTTCCATGTGATGGAATTCATTGAAGGCCGCGTGCTCTGGGACCAGTCGCTGCCCGGCATGGCGCCCACCGAACGCACGGCCCACTACGACGAGATGAACCGTGTGATCGCCGCCTTGCACCAAGTGAACGTGCGCGAGGCCGGCCTGCTGGACTACGGCAGACCCGGCAACTATTTCGAGCGCCAGATCGGCCGCTGGAGCAAGCAGTACCAGGCCTCCATCACGACGCCGATCGAGTCGATGCACCGGCTGATGGAATGGCTGCCCGCCCACCTGCC
>JAYSYW010000011.1:0-16105 GCA_043727255.1 Rhizobacter sp.
CTGGAGACACGCAGCCCGTGGACTTCGTAGCTGTTCATGCGCGCCACATCGAAGCCCATGGTGGCCCCGGCTGTGTCGAGCATGGTGTAGTCGCCGGCGCGGCGGGCGCCAAAACGGAAGTCGTCGCCGACCAGCACATAGCGCGTGCCCAAGCCGGCCACCAGCATCTCGTCGATGAAGGCCTGCGGGGACAGTGAGGCGAGGGCGGCGTCGAAGCGCAGCACGACCGCCTGGTCGACGCCGCAGCGTTCAAGTTCGGTGAGCTTGTCGCGCAAGGTGGCGATGCGTGCGGGGGCCATGTCGGGCTTGCCCTGCGCGCGTGCGAAGTAGTCACGCGGGTGCGGCTCGAACGTCATCACACACGACGGCAAGCCCCGGTGCTCGGCTTCGGAACGCAGCAGCGCCAGCATGGCTTGGTGGCCCCGGTGCACGCCATCGAAATTGCCGATGGTCAGCGCGCAGGCAGGCGCGATGCCTCGGTGGTGAACGCCGCGAAAGACTTCCATAAAAAGAATTATGGCCCCCAGGCAAGGCCCCCCAGTCGCCTCGCTCCTGCCCCAAGGGGCGCCACCCATCGGCCCGAGAGACCCGTGACTGGGGCGTTGCTTGTTGGGTCGCGCTGGCTTCGCGCTGCGCTCCGGGGTGGGGCGCCAACTCAGCGTTACCTCCACCCACCACCGTTCGCACTGACCCTTCCTTCGGCAAGCTCAGGACGATCGGAATGCAAGCTCAGGGCAGGGCGGGCTTGCGCCCATCGAAGTGCAGCGCGTGGCTCGGTCTCGCATGTTGGGCACACCAAACAACCCGTTCGCACTGAGCCTGTCGAAGTGCCCGCTCCCTCAGGACGCAGACCGTGCCCCTTGCACCGCCTCCGGCCCACTCAACCACCGCCATTGCCCCGGCGCCAAATCCTCCGGCAAGGTCAGCACACCAAAGCCGCTTCGGTGCAGCGTCTCGACCCGGTTGCTCACCGCCGCCAGCATGCGTTTGACCTGGTGGTATTTGCCCTCATCCAGCGTCATTCGCAGTGACGTGGGTCCGGTGATCTCGCACGCCACGGCTTGCACCGTGGCGGGGTCGTCGATCAGCTTCACGCCAGCCAACAGGCGTTGCACCTGGTCGTCGTCCACCGGGTGCTTGCAGCCCACTTCGTAGACCTTGGGCAAATGGTGCTTGGGCGATGTCCAGCGGTGGATCAGCGTGCCGTCGTCGGTGAACAGCAAGAGCCCCGTGGTGTCTTCGTCCAAGCGGCCCACGCTTTGCACATCGCGGCGGCGCAGCGGGAGGGGCAGCAGGCTGTAGACGCTGGGGTGGTGCTTGGGTTTCTGCGAGCACTCGACGCCGTTCGGCTTGTTCATCACCAACAGCGCCTTGGCGTGGTACGTCCAGGCCTCGCCACGCACGGTGAAGGCCAGGCCTTCGGGCTCGACCTCATGGAACGGGTCGTCGCAGACCTTGCCGGCCAGCGTGACGTGGCCCGAACAAATCAGGCCCTCGCATTCACGGCGTGGGCCGAAACCCTGGGAGAACAGCAGTTGAGACAGCTTCATCGTCTTCATCATCATCGTCAAACTCAAACAAAACTGCCGCCCGAAGGCGGCAGTTTTTCATCGGCAGGTGAGCGTCAGACGTTCACGCCGGCGGTGTCGAGCATGCGGGCCGAGACTTCGCCCAGCTGGTGCGACGAGTCGCCCCAAGCCATCTCGATCATCGTCAGCCGCTTGAAGTAGTGGCTGGCGATGTACTCGTCGGTCACTGCGATGCCGCCGTGCAATTGCACGCACTGCTGGCCCACGAAGCGCACCGAGTTGCTGATTTGCAGCTTGGCCTGTGCCAGCGCGCGGCGGCGCTGGTCGGCGGGGGCGTTCAGCTTCAGGCTCGCGTAGAAGCTCATCGAGCGGCCCAGCTCGACCTGCATCTTCACGTCGGCGATGCGGTGCTTCAGCGCCTGAAAGCTGGCGATCACCACACCGAACTGCTTGCGGGTGTTCATGTACTCGACTGTCACGTCGAGCATCTTGTCCATCACGCCCACAGCTTCGGCACAGACAGCGGCAATGCCGATGTCCGCCGCATGTTCCAGCGCGGCAAAGCCGGCGCCAGCCGCCACCAGCAAGGTGGCCGGTGCGTCTGCAAGCGTCAGCTCGGCGGCGCGGGCACCATCTTGCGTGGGGTAGCCCCAGGTGCTGACACCGCTGGCCGTGCGTTCGACGAGGAACAGCGCGATGCCGCTGGCGTCATCAGCCGCACCCGACACGCGCGCCGGCACGATGAAGGCATCGGCCTGGTCGCCTGCAGACACCACGCTCTTCAAGCCGCTCAGCGTCCAGCCGTTGCCGGCTTGTTTGGCCGTGGTGGTGACCTGGTTCAGGCGGTAGCGTGCCGTGCGTTCCTGGTGCGCCAACACCACCAACGCTTCACCGCTGGCGATCTTCGGCAGCCATTCGGCTTGCACCGCTTCCGGCGCATACGCCGACAGCACGCCGCCGGCGATCAACGCACCTTGTGCATAGGGTTCAAGCACCAGGCCACGGCCCAGTTCTTCCATCACCACCATGCCGTCGATGGGGCCGAAGCCCATGCCGCCGTGCGCTTCGGGCACGTACAGGCCGGTCATGCCGAGGTCGGCGATCTCGCCCCACACGTCGCGCGAAAAGCCGCCGGCTTTCACCAGGCCGCGACGGCGCTCGAAGTCATAACCTTTGTCGACCCATTTGCGCACGGAGTCGCGCAGCATTTCCTGGTCGTCTGAAAAATCGAAGTCCATCTCGTGTTTCCTTGTTCCGTTCGATGCGGCTTGGGCTCAGCCCAGCACGGTCTGCGCGACGATGTTGCGTTGCACTTCGTTGCTACCGCCGTAGATTGAGGTCTTGCGGAAGTTGAAGTACGTGCCGGCCAGCGGCGCGAGGTGGGCGGCGCCCACGTAGTTGCCGGTGTAGCCCGCGTCCATCGCGCTGTGCAGGAAGGGCAGGCTGTAGGGGCCAGCGGCCAGCATCATCAGCTCGGTGAAGCGCTGTTGGATTTCGCTGCCGCGAATCTTCAGCAGGCCAGCCACGTCGAGCGCGTGCTTGCCCTTCGACTCGCCCGACAGCACCCGCAGCACCATCATTTCAAGCGCGATGATGTCCACTTCAAGCTGTGCCACCTGGTCGCGGAAGCGCGGTTCGTCGTAGACGTTTTCGGCCTTCGCCAGGGTCTTGAGCTTTTGCAGGGCGCGCTTGGCGCGGTTGACGTTGGCGATGTTCGTGCGCTCGTGGCCGAGCAACACCTTGGCATACGTCCAACCCTTGTTCTCTTCGCCGATCAGGTTCTCGGCCGGCACTTCGACGTTGTCGAACCAGACCTCGTTCACTTCATGCTCACCGTCGAGCATGATGATCGGGCGCACGGTCACGCCAGGCGACTTCATGTCCACCAGCAGGAACGAGATGCCCGCTTGTGGCTTGCCTTCGGTGCTGGTGCGCACCAGGCAGAAGATCCAGTCGCCGTATTGGCCGAGGGTGGTCCAGGTCTTCTGGCCGTTGACGATGTATTTGTCGCCCTGGCGTTCGGCGCGGGTCTTGACCGAAGCGAGGTCGGAGCCGGCACCCGGCTCGCTGTAACCCTGACTCCACCAGACTTCGCCGCTCATGATGCCGGGCAGGTGCTTGGCTTGTTGTTCGGGCGAGCCGAAGGCCATGATCACCGGGGCCACCATCACGGGGCCGAAAGGCACGATCGGCGGGGCCGACGCGTTCGCGCACTCTTCTTCAAAGATGTGACGCTGCACAGCGTCCCAGCCCGGGCCGCCGAACTTCTTCGGCCAGGCCACGCCGTGCCAGCCTTCCTTGCCAAGGATCTTTGCCCAGCGTTGCAGGTCGTCCTTGGTGTAGCGCAGTGACTTTTGCGCTTTCTCTTGCAGGTCTTTCGGCAGGTTGGCATCGAGCCACGCACGAATTTCTGCGCGGAACGCCTGTTGTTCAGGCGTGTAATTCAGGTCCATTTCGGTCTCCGTTGGCGGGGTTTCAGCACGGGGCGCAAGTGTCTCATGATCCGGCTGGCAGAACTTGTTCTGCATGTCGGAACGTTTGGCGGCGCGGGCTTGGATAATTTGCGCCATGACTTTCACATCCGAGCGGCCTGCGGGCTACCGAAGCACCGTGACCGCCCTGGCCTTTGGCCAGCTGCTTTGCTGGGCCGCGCTGTACTACGCCTTCTCGGCCTTCGTGTTGCCCATGAACGCCGCTTTGGGTTGGGGCAAACCGGCCCTGATGGGCGCATTCACATTGGGCCTGGCGATGTGGGGAGTCACCAGTTACGCGGCCGGGTCGGCCATCGACCGGGGCCACGGCCAGGCCGTGATGTCGCTTGGCGCCGCGATGGCGGGTGCCGGCTTTTTGCTGTGGTCGCAAGTTGAAAGCTTGTGGATGCTGTACGCCGCATGGGCGTTGATGGGCGCGTCGATGTCCATGTGCCTTTACGAGCCGGCGTTCAGTGTGCTCACCAAGCGCTACCCGGCGCATTACCCGAAGGCCATCACCGCGCTCACCTTGATCGGCGGATTCGCCAGCACCTTGTGCTTCCCGGCCGTCGCATGGTTGATTGCCGCCTGGGGCTGGCGTTGGGCGCTGGCGGTGATCGGCTTGGTGCTTCTGCTGGTGGTGGCGCCCCTGCACGCCTGGGCTTTGCGCGACAGCGGGCAAGCGCCAATCGCGCCGCCCCCACGCGATGCGGCCGAGAACGCCACGCTGCACGAAGCGCTGCGCCACCCCGCGTTCTGGCTGCTCACGCTGACCTTCACGCTCTATGCGTTCATCTCGGCCGCGCTGTGGGCGCACATCATGCCGGCGCTGGCTTCGAAAGGGCTGAACGACACGCAGGCGCTGGTGGTGGTGACCTGGGTTGGCCCGGCGCAGGTGCTGGGCCGCGTGCTGTACCTGGCGTTTGGCCGTTGGGTCACGCAGCGGGTGATGGGCCTCGTGGTGCTGGCCGGTCTGCCGGTGTCGCTGGCGATGTTCGCGTTGTCCGAGCACCTGGCCGCGTTGGTCACGTTCGCGTTGATGTTCGGCATCGTCAATGGGCTGGTGACCATCGTGCGGGGCAACGTGGTGCCCGAATACTTTGGCCGTGGGCATGTGGGCCGCATCAGCGGGGCGATGTCGGCGATCGCGCTCATCTCGCGCGCCACCGCGCCGCTGTTGACCGCGTGGCTGTTGCTGGCGGTGCCAAGCTATCGGGAGGTGCTGCTGGCCTTGTGTGCGCTTGGCGTCGGGTCGTGGTTGGCGTACGCGCTGGCCCGCCGTTGAAGGGTCGTCAGCGCACGCTCAGAAGCGGCGCTCCAGCGTCATCGTGTCGTTTTCGCGCTTCATCTGGAAACGCGTGAGAAAGCTGTTGCCCAGCAGCACATGGCTCATATGCGCGGGCAGCACCACGGCGTCCACGTCGTAGACGACCACGTCGCCCACCCGCACCGAATTCAGCTTCACCCGGTACGTGATCACCTGCCCGTTGGCGGTGCTGGACAGTCCACGCGGGCCGTCTTTGTATTTGAGGCCGATGCTGTCGGCTTCGGCCTGGCTGAGCGCGATGCTGGTGGCGCCGGTGTCCACCATGAACTGCACCGTGCGGTTGTTGATCGAGCCCGAGGTCATGAAGTGGCCACCCGAGCTGGCCGACAACACGATGCGGCTGCCAGTGCCTTCACTCGCCGCGCCGCCCAGGTTGACCTGCGCACCGCCGAGCCGCAGCACAACCCGCTTGCCGCCCACTTCGACCTGGGCTTCGTCACCACTGACGCTGAGCAGCTTGACGCCTTGCACCGTGCTGCCGACGGCCACCGTGCGCGGGCTGCCATCGATCATCAACAAGGCGCGGCTGCCCAGGCTGCCGCTCATCGAAACGGTTTGAGCCCCAGCGGCGCTGGCCCACAGAGACATGAGCAGCGCGACGCTGAAGTGGCGCATGTTCAGTCCCGGAAGTTGTCGAACGACAAGGGCACGTCGGCGATCTCTTTGCGAATCATCGCCATCGCGGCCTGCAGGTCGTCGCGCTTGGCGCCGGTCACGCGAACCGCGTCGCCCTGAATCGCGGCCTGCACCTTCATCTTGCTTTGCTTGATGAAGGTCTGGATCTTCTTGGCGGTTTCGGTGTCAATGCCGTTCTTCACGGGCATCAACTGCTTGACCTTGTCGCCACCGATTTTTTCAATCTTGGCCGAGCGGTCAAGGAAGCGAACGTCCACGTTGCGCTTGGTCAACTTGGCCAGCAGGATGTCCACCACCTGGCCGATCTGGAAGTCGCTGTCGGCGTAGAGCACCAGCTCCTTTTCTTTCTCTTTGAACTCCACGCGGGCCGAAGAGCCCTTGAAGTCGAAGCGGGTGACGATTTCCTTGGCGGTCTGGTCAACGGCGTTGCGCACCTCGACCAGGTTGGGGTCCAAAACGGCGTCGAAGCTGGGCATGGTTTCTTTCGCTGAAATACGTGTGACGGGCGTGATCCGGGATGGGCGAAAATTCTGCCATGCAAATTGAATCGGGCGTGAGCCTGAAACCGTACAACAGCTTCGGCTTGCCTGCGCTGGCGCAAACCTTGGTGCGCATCACCAGCGACGCCGACGTGCGCCAAGTCATCGACCACCCCAACTTCGGCCGCGCGCCGAAGTTCGTTTTGGGGGGCGGCAGCAACATCGTGTTGACCCGCGACATGCCGCAGGTCGTGCTGAAAGTCGAAGTGAAATGCCGCCGGCTGGTCGAAGAGCGTGCCGACGCATGGATCGTCGAGGCCGGTGCCGGTGAGGGCTGGCACGACTTCGTGGCCTGGACCTTGTCGCAGGGCCTACCCGGGTTGGAAAACATGGCCCTGATTCCAGGCACTGTGGGCGCCGCGCCGGTGCAAAACGTGGGCGCCTACGGGCTGGAATTGCAAGACCGCTTCGAGTCGCTCGATGCCGTCGATCTGGTGACCGGCCGCACCTCGACGCTCGGCCCCGAAATTTGCGCCTTCGGTTACCGCGACAGCGTGTTCAAACGCTCGCTGGCCGGGCGCACCGTCATCACACGGGTGCGCTTTCGCCTGCCCAAGCCGTGGCGGCCGGTGCTGGGTTACCTGGAACTGGAACGCAAGATGGCCGAGACCGGCATCGGCCAGCCCAGTGCCCAGCAGATCTTCGACTGGGTGTGTGCCATTCGCCGCGCCAAGCTGCCCGACCCGGCGGTGGTGGGCAACGCAGGCAGCTTCTTCAAGAACCCGGTGGTCACGCCCGAACAGTGCCGCGACATCATTGGCCGCGACCCCGAAATCGTTCACTACCCTATGCCCGATGGCAGCGTGAAGCTCGCGGCCGGTTGGTTGATCGACGCCTGTGGGTGGAAGGGCAAGACCGTGGGCAAGGCCGGCGTCTACGAAAAGCAGGCGCTGGTGATCGTGAACCGGGGCGGCGCCATCGGCTCGGAAGTGATGACCTTGGCCCGCGCCATTCAGGAAAGTGTGTACGGGCGCTTCGGCATTCGGCTGGAGCCCGAGCCCGTGGTGGTTTGAACTTGTGAAGGCAATGGAAATGAGCGCAACCCCCACCGTGTCGCTGGCTCAGCTGTGGCGGCCGATCGTCGCCATGCTGGTGGTCATCGTCGCGTCGAACTACCTGGTGCAGTTTCCGATCAACGAATGGCTGACCTGGGGCGCGTTCACTTACCCGGTGGTGTTTCTCGTCACCGACCTGACCAACCGAGCCGTGGGTGCGCCCGCTGCACGCAAGGTGGCCTGGGTGGGGTTTGCGGCGGCGGTGGTGGTGTCACTGGCGTTGGCGCCGTGGCGCATCGCGGTGGCGTCGGGCGTGGCCTTCATCGTCTCGCAGTTGCTCGACGTTGCGGTGTTCAACCGCTGGCGTGCGCAGTCTTGGTGGAAGGCCCCGTTCTTCGGCTCGCTGGTGGCTTCGGTCATCGACACGGCGATCTTCTTCTTCATCGCCTTCGCCGGTGATGCCGGCGTGAACTGGCTGATGCTGGGCAGTGGCGACCTGGCGGTGAAGTGGCTGATGGCCGCACTGCTGCTGGCGCCTTACCGGGCCATGTTGCCGAGGTTGCAGGCGTGGGTGCCGGTGCGGTGAACTCAAGCTGACCAAGCACCCGTTCGCCCTGAACCTGTTGATGGGTTGTGTGACCCCGCAGGGCTTGGCGAACGACCATGACGATCACCCCCGTTCGCCCTGAGCCTGTCGAGGGGTCGTGTGAACGGCGCTGGGGTTTCGACAGGCTCAACCCGAACGGGTGGGGTGGTGGGGCCTGAAAAACAAACGGGGCACGTCACCGTGCCCCGTCTCATGCGTGCGCCCTCGAAGGGCCGCGCCAGGATCAGCCGAAATGGCAGATGTAATGCAGCGTCTGCGTCACCTCGATGTCGAAGGCTGATTGGCCCGGCACGTTGAACGACTGGCCGCCTGAGTAGGCCGTCCATGCATCGCTGCCGGCCAGCTTGATGCGGCACTCGCCTTCCACCAGCTCCATCACTTCCGGCGCGCCGGTGGTGAAGTGCAGGGTGGCGGGCAGGATCACGCCGACGCTCTTCTTGGTTCCATCGGCCAGCTCAATGCTGTGCGAGACGCACTTGCCGTCGAAGTAGACGTTGGCGCGGGTGCTGACAGTGGCTTGGATCTTGTCGGTCATGTGAGGCTCACTTCTTCTTCGAGACGGGGGCGGCTTTCTTGGCGGCCGGCTTCTTCGCAGCAGCTGTCTTTGCAGCCGGTTTCGTTGCCGCTGCCTTCTTGGCCGCAGCCTTCGGCTTGGCGGCCGAGGCGCGAGCGATCTTGGCGTTGGCCGCAATGCGCATGCGCAGCGCGTTCAGCTTGATGAAGCCGCCAGCGTCGGCCTGGTTGTAGGCGCCGCCGTCGTCGTCGAAGGTCGAGATCTTCGGGTCGAACAGCGAGTCGGTCTTGCTCTCGCGGCCCACGCACATGATGGTGCCCTTGTAGAGTTTCAAGCGCACGGTGCCGTTCACGGTGGCTTGCGACGCGTCGATCAGTCCTTGCAGCAGTTCACGTTCCGGGCTGAACCAGTAACCGTTGTAGACCATGCGCGCATAACGCGGCATCAAGTCGTCTTTCAGTGCGAGCACTTCGCGGTCAAGCGTGATGGATTCGATGGCGCGGTGGCCCGACAGCAGGATGGTGCCGCCCGGGGTTTCGTAGCAGCCGCGGCTCTTCATGCCGACGTAGCGGTTCTCGACCTTGTCGAGCCGGCCGATGCCGTGCTTGCCGCCGATCTGGTTCAGCGTGCTCAGCACGTTGGCGGGGCTCAGCTTCTGGCCGTCGATCGCCACCACGTCGCCCTTGGCATACGTCAGCTCCACGATCTGCGGCTTGCCCGGCGCCTTCTCGGGCGACACGGTCAGGCGCCACATGCTGTCTTCGGGCGCGAAGTTCGGGTCTTCGAGCACGCCGCCTTCGTAGCTGATGTGCAGCAGGTTGGCGTCCATCGAATACGGCGCGCCGCCCTTGCGCTTTTTGAAGTCGACCGGGATGCCGTGCTTGTCGGCGTAGGCCAGCAGCTTGTCGCGTGAGAGCAGGTCCCACTCGCGCCAGGGGGCGATCACCTTCACGTTGGGCATCAGCGCGTAGGCGCCGAGTTCGAAGCGGACCTGGTCGTTGCCCTTGCCGGTGGCGCCGTGGCTGATGGCGTCGGCCTTGGTCTTGCGGGCAATGTCGATCAGGCGCTTGGCGATCAGTGGGCGGGCGATGGATGTGCCCAGCAGGTACTCGCCCTCGTACAGCGCATTGGCGCGGAACATCGGGAACACGAAGTCGCGCACGAACTCTTCACGCAGGTCGTCGATGAAGATGTTCTCGGGCTTGATGCCCATCTTCAGGGCCTTGGCGCGCGCCGGTTCGATCTCTTCGCCCTGGCCGATGTCGGCGGTGAAGGTGACCACTTCGCAGTGGTATTCGTCCTGCAGCCACTTCAGGATGATCGAGGTATCAAGGCCGCCGGAATAGGCCAGGACGACCTTGCGGACCGATGACGAAGGGGCTGCTTTGTTGCTTGCGTTGGACATGGTTCGGGCTGAAGGGCGGAAAACCCGCAATTCTAGGTGCTGCCGCAGGCGCTTCTTGTGCCCACTGCGGCACGCTCGGGGCGTGGTTGCAGCGTTTTCCACGCTTGTGGGCAAGGGGTCGGCACGGTTTAATTGCCTCGCCTCTTGACCCCTGCGATGCGAGATTCCTCCACCCTCACGCCCGACCGACTGCCGGTGCTTCAAGCCCAGGCCGTGCTGATGCGGCTGTTTGAAGTGAGCCCCGACCCGGTGGCCGTGACCGAGTTCCATGGGGGCCGTTTCCACATGGTCAACGGCGCGTTCGAGCGCATGACGGGGTATTCGGCCGACGAATTGCGCGGCCGGCGGGTCGAAGACATCGGCCTGTGGTTCGAGTCGAACGACCGTGAGCGCTACACCGAACTGCTGCAACTCGCGGGCGGCCAGGTGCACGACTACGCGGCCGTCTTCAGGGCGCGTGACGGCCGGCCGGTGCCGCTGCGCATTTCAGCGTCCACGTTTGAGCAAGACGGCGTGCGCTACGTGGTGGCGGCCCTGCACGACGTGACCGAGCTGGAACGTGGGCGCATGCAGTACGAAGCCATTCTGAACAACGCCGAGGTCGGCGTGGCCTTCACCCGCGACCGTGTTTTTCAGCACACCAACCCGCGTTTTGAAGACATGTTCGGCTGGGCGCGTGGCAGCCTGGCCGGCCTGCCAGGGCGCGTGGTCTGGGCCGATGACGCCGCATACATCGGCATGGTTCGACGTGCGGCCAAGGTGTTGACGACGGGCGATGTGTTCGAAGACGAATTCGAGCTGCAGCGACGCGACGGCAGCCGCGTGTGGTGCAGCCTGCGCGCACGCGCCATCGACCTCAGCCAGCCGGTGCATGGCGGCACCATCTGGATCGTGGACGACATCACCCGGCGCCGCCAGATTGACCACGCGTTGGCCAGCGCCAAAGAACAGGCCGAAGCCGCCAACCGCGCCAAGAGCGCCTTCCTGGCCAACACCAGCCATGAGATCCGCACGCCCTTGAATGGCTTGCTCGGCCTGGCCCGCCTGGCGCTCGCACCCGACATCGGCCCGGTGCGGCAACGCGAATACCTGGAACGCATTCATGAAAGCGCGCAGGCGCTGTCGGGCACCATCTCCGACATCCTCGACTTCTCGAAGATCGAAGCCGGCCGCATGACACTGGAGCAGGTGGTGTTTGACCTGCACGCCTTGCTGGGCAGCCTGCGTGACGGCTACGACGCGCTGGCGCGCGCCAAGGGCCTGGGCTTTCGGCTCGCCATCGGCGACGGCGTGCCGCGCTGGGTGCATGGCGACCCGGTGCGCTTGCGCCAGATCGTTGGCAACTACCTGGGCAACGCGTTGAAGTTCACCGACCAGGGGCTGATCGAGGTGGGGGTGCGGGCACTTGACGGGCAACGTGTGCGCCTGCAGGTGCAAGACACCGGGCTGGGCATTCCGGCCGCTTTGGTTCCGCGTTTGTTCATGCCGTTTTCGCAGGCCGATGCGTCCACCACCCGCCAGTACGGCGGCACCGGCTTGGGCCTGAGCATCTGCCGCGAACTGGCCACGCTGATGGGCGGCGAGGTGGGTGTGACCAGCAGCCCCGGTGAGGGCAGCCTGTTCTGGGCCGAGCTGCCGTTTGTGCCCGCTGTCGCCGGCCTGGAAGGCACCAGCCAGCCCGCGCCCACGGCCGACACCTTGCGCGACGCGCGCATCCTGCTGGTGGAAGACAACCCGATCAACACCTTGGTGGCCGAAGCCACGCTCCAGCAGTGGGGCGCCGACGTGACCCTGGCCGTCAACGGCGCCGAGGCCGTCGAGCTGGTGATGCGCGCTGGAGGTGGCTTCGACGTGGTGCTGATGGACCTGCAGATGCCCGTGATGAACGGCTTCGAGGCAGCCAAGCGGATTCGCCAGCATTTTGGGCCGGCGCTCTTGCCGATCGTGGCTCTGACGGCCGACGTGCTGCTGTCCGAACGCGATGCGGCGCTCAACCACGGCATGAACGACTTCCTCTCGAAACCCATCGACACCGACCGGCTGGTCAAGGTGCTGCTGCACTGGGTGCGCAGTTCGCGCGAGACCCGGGCCAGCGCGTAGCGGCGTGCGCGGCAGGTCTTTGGTCACCCTCCGGGCACGGGGCCTGCGATAAGCTGCCCGGCACCCCGCACCCTGTCTTGCCCTTTGATGAACGAGCCTTCAGAACCCACTCAACCGGCCTCCGCGCCCACAGCGCCGCGCAGCCATCCGGAGGCGCAAGACGCCTTGCCCGCCGGTTCACGCCTGGGTGAGTTCGAGGTGTTGCAGGTGCTGGGTGTGGGCGGCTTCGGCATCGTCTACCTGGCGATGGACCATGCGCTGGAACGCCAGGTGGCGATCAAGGAATACCTGCCGTCCTCGTTGGCCGGGCGTGGGCACGGCGCCCAGGTGTCGCTGCGCTCATCGACCCATGTTGAAACCTTTGGCATCGGCCTGCGCTCGTTCGTGAACGAGGCCAAGCTGCTGGCGCGTTTTGATCACCCGTCGCTGGTGAAGGTGTACCGCTTCTGGGAAGCCAACGGCACCGCCTACATGGTGATGCCCTTCTACGCCGGCCGCACGCTGCGCGACGAGCGCCGCGCCATGGCGCAGGCGCCCGATGAAGCCTGGTTGCGCCGCCTGGTGAACCCGCTGCTGGGCGCGCTGGAGGTGCTGCACGGCGAGGGCGTGTACCACCGCGACATCGCGCCCGACAACATCTTGCTGCTGCCCGATGGCCGGCCGGTGCTGCTTGATTTCGGCGCCGCGCGCCGGGTGATCGGGGACCGCACGCAAACGCTCACCGCGATCTTGAAACCCAACTACGCACCCATCGAGCAATACGCCGATGTGGGCCAGTTGCGCCAAGGCCCCTGGACCGACCTGTACGCGCTGGGCGCCGTTCTGCATTACGTGGCGACGGGCAAGCCGCCCACGCCATCGGCCGCACGCGCGGTGCATGACGAAGTGGCGCCGCTCGCCACGCTCGACCCGGCGCAAACCGGGCACTGGTCGGCGCAGGTGCTCGCCAGCATCGACTGGGCGCTGATGGTGCGGCCCAACCACCGGCCGCAGAACGTGGGGCAGTTGCGTGATGCGCTCGAAGGCCGCATCACGCCGCCCGAACGCACCGTCACCGACTACGAGGCTTCACCGACGGTGTTGCGGCAGAAGGTCGAAGCGGCTTGGGCACCGACCTTGCCCGAACGGCCGGTGCCCACCGCGAACACCGCTTACGCGCCGACGGCCTTGATGCCATCGGCTCACACCTCACCAAAAGCTGCGCCCGAATCCACCGTGTTGTTGCCCCAGCGACAGCCTGAGCCTCAGGCTTTGCCGCAAGCTGCCCACCCGCCAGCGGCTCCGGTGGCGAGCCTGTCCACGCCGTCGCGAACCCGCACCGCCTTGCTGGCCGGGCTGGCTGTGGCCGTGTTGGCAGCGCTGATGGGCGGTGCGTGGATGCTCGGCGTGCGCGAAGGTGCGTCAGAGCCCACAGAGGCATTGCCGGCCAGCGTTGAGGCGCCCGTGGCCGTGCCCACCCCGATGCGTGCGTTGCAGGCCGAGCCCGCGCCGCCAGCGTCACCCATCGGCACGGCCGCGTCGCAGCCGCTGGTGCCCGCCGTGGCGGCCTTGCCGGTGATCGCTGCCAAGCAAGCGCCGCCGGCTGTGGCGCCCACCGCTGCGGTTGAACCACGTGTGGTCTCACCGCGCCGCCCCAAGCCCGCGCCCGACCGGCCGGCCACCACCGACGCATCACCCGCTGTGGCTCCGTCACCCACGCCGCCTGACGCACGCGCGGCGATTGCCCCGCCGCCTGCAGAGCCGGCCGGCCCCGCCAGCCCGCGCGAGGCGTGCGGATCGCGGGTGTTCATCGCGCTCACGAACTGCCTGCGCCGCCAATGCGAATCGGCGCGCTTTCGCACGCATGCCGAATGCGAACGCATGCGGCACGTCGAAGAGCTGCGACAGCGCAACCCGCTGAGTCGCTGATCCGCTGTCCGTTGATCCGGGCAGCGGCCGCCCTGGGCGTCGCCTGACCGCGCTCAGTCAGACAGGCGCTGAATGGTCGGCGTGGTGGGGGGAAGGGTTCTCGCAGCGCAAGCGCCGCAGGGTCATCTGAAGCACGCGGGCGTCTGTGCTGGCGCGGTGGCGGGGCAGGCGCAACTCGCTGCTGATCTGCTGCTTGGTTGCGTGCCAATTGCGCGCCTCGGTTTCGCTGAGCAGCGCGCGCAGGTTGTCGAGCTTGAAGCTGGGCACACGCTCGGCTTCTTCGTACAAGGCGGCCAGCCACGGGTAGTCGTTGGCCCAGCCGTCGGAATAGAGCGTGAGGCCGTGCAGACGGTCGTTGAGCAGCTGTGCCACGTCGGCGATGTGGCGCCCGTGGCTGGCCAGGCTGTCGCGCTGGATGCGGTGAATTTGCTCGGCTTCCGGGTCCCAGTGCGTCCAGTGCGGGGCCGGGCGGATGAGGGTGCAAAAGCCGGAGCCATCGGCCAGCACGTAGCCCACTTCAATCGGATAACTGTCCCGGCCGAAGCCCGATGCTTCCAGGTCCAGGATGGCGGGCATGGGCGGGGTGGAGGCTTCGCGCTCGCTGAGTGGGGACGCAATCGACATGCGTTTGAGCATAAGCAACAAAAGCTTGCGCGGGTGGCCTGAAAAGGCCTGATGGGCTGGGGGCCGTGAATTGTGCGAACCGCCACTCATTTGAGCTGCAGGGCCGGTGAATCAAGGGTTACCCCTTGGTTCTGAGTTCCCGCAAGAGCAGGTTCGGACCCTGCTTTCGGCTATACCCCCCCGTATTCCTGGAATTTTTTTTTCCAATTGATTTTTGAAGGACTCTTCATGGCCAGCGCCACCTCGTCCCCTCGCCCCCATGAACGCATTTGGCCCAAGCGTCTGCCCCGCAAATTGGCCGTTCCAGCCACCTCGCTGTACTTCAACCTTCAGGTGTCGGCCCAGCGCTACCCCAACAAGCCGGCCTATGTGTTTTTTGGCAAGGCTCTGACCTACGGCGAACTGCTGGCCACTGCCGAGGCCGTGGCCGGGTGGCTGCACAGCGTGGGCGTGCGGAAGGGCGACCGCGTCGGGCTGTACATGCAGAACTGCCCGCAGTTCGTTGCGGCGTATTACGGCATCTTGCGTGCCAACGCCGTCGTCGTGCCCATCAACCCGATGAACAAGGCCGAAGAGTTCGCCCACTACATCACCGACCCGCAAGCGAAGGTGGTCATCACCACGGCCGACCTGGCCGCCACCGTGGACCAGGCCAATGCCGCCGTGCCACCGGCCGATCGCCTGCAAAACGTGCTGGTGACACGCTTCACCGACGCCATGCCCGAAGGCGCGATCGACCCCGCCGATGCGCCCCCGCCTGCCATCGAAACCTGGTTGCGACTCGACCCCGCGCTGCCCCAGACGCCGGGCATCAATTACCTGCGCTGGGCCGACGTGCTGGCGCAAAAGCTCGTGCCGGGTCCGCACACCGCGGGGCCTGAGGACATGTCGGTGTTGCCGTACACATCGGGCACCACCGGCAACCCGAAGGGCTGCATCCACACACACGGCACGGTGATGTCGAACTCCGTGGGCATTCAATGGGCTCATGGCGGGCCCGAGGCGGTGAGCCTGGGAGTGGTGCCCATGTTCCACATCACCGGAATGATTGGCCTGGTGTGCGTGGCGGTCTATTCCGGCAGCACCGTGGTCATCTTGCCGCGCTGGGACCGCGAGTTGGCGGGCCGGTTGATCTCGCGCTACCAGATCACCCACTGGACCTGCATCCCGACGATGATCATCGACCTGTTCGGCAGCCCGAACTACCAGAGCTTCGACCTGAGCAGTCTGAAAAGCATCAACGGTGGTGGGGCGGCGATGCCGGCGGCCATTGCCGAGCGCTTGCTCACGCAGTACGGACTGACCTTCGCCGAAGGTTATGGCCTGACTGAAACCGCCGCCGCCACGCACGGCAACCCGCCCGAGCGGGCCAAGCCGCAGTGCCTGGGCATTCCGGCGTTCAGCGTGGATTCGCGCGTGATCGACCCGACCACGCTGCAGGAACTGCCCC
>JAYSYW010000012.1:0-6564 GCA_043727255.1 Rhizobacter sp.
CGGTTCGTCTTGCTGGGCGCGGGCCAGCGCGGCGTCGCGCAAGCTGGCCTCAGCCAAGCCGCCTTCGGTGGCGCGCAGGTTTTTCTTGGCGGCCCACAAGCGGTTCGGGTGGTCTTGCATCAACTGCCAGGTCAAGGCGCCTTCCACGCGCCGGATGCGGTCGCGAGCGGCGGCGATGTCGGCGTCGTTGCCGGCTTGGGCAAGCGTGGCTTTGGCGCGCTTCAAACGCGCGAGCGATTCAGCCTGCCGCGCGTCGGCAAAGGCCACGGCATCGGTTTCTGCGTCCACGCGGGTGAGCTCAGAGGACAGGGTGCCGGCGCGCTGCCGCATCGCATCGATCCCCGTGCCTTGCGCTTGCGCCCGCACCTTGGGCAGCCGCTCGGCAAAGGCTTGGCGACGGTTGCCGAGCATGTCGCCGAAGACGCCCAGGTTGTCGGCCCAGCCATGCAGGTTTTTATCAAGGAAGCGCAGGTCGCGGAAGTTCTTGAACGCCTCTTGGAATTCATGCTGCGCCAGCACCTGCGTCAGGTGCGTGCCGTGCGGCATTTGAGGCAACTCGCCGATGTTCCAGTACCAGCCCATTTCTTCGCCGGGGTTGCGTTCCAGCAGACCGTTGATGAGCTTGCCCGAGCGAATGGCCGTGATGGATTCGTCGAGCGCGCGGCTTTCGGTCTCGAACGCGGTGATGGCGGCTTCATAGCGGCCGAGCGACTGGCCATAGGCGCCCAGTTCGGCAAAGGCATAGGCCACCGCGATGCGGCCTTCCAGCACGGCGGGGTCACTGGCGTCGCGGTCGGACAGTTCGGTCCACGGCACGAGCGCGAGCTTGGGGTTCTTGAGCGAAGCCGCCGCCCAGCCGAAGCCCAGCAAGGCCTTGTTGGCCTGCGGGCCCGACAGGCGCACCCGTTCGAGGTACACGCGGGCTTGTTCGGGCTGGTTCTGTTGCAGCGCCGAATAACCCAGCGCCACGTTGGCGCGGTCGCGCAGGCTGCGGTATTCCTCGTTGCTGGCGGGCAGCTTGCCCAGTTCGTCGAGCATCCCGATGCCACGCGCCGGCTCGCCCCCGCGCAGCAGGGCCACGCCCAGGTTGAAGCGGGCATAGCGGGTTTTTTCAGCGGCGTCGGCTGCGGCCTTGGTGCCGGTCAACGCGCCCAGCACACGCGCGGCGCCGGCGTAGTCGGCCCGGGCCATCAGCACCTGGGCGTGCAGCAGGCCGCGTTCGTCTTCCAGTTCGGGTGGCAGGTTGTTGCCGATGCGGCCGAGTGCGGCTTCGGCCTCGGCGTTCAGGCCACGCTGGTAGCGGATCTTGGCCAGGAAGTACCAGGCGCGGTCACGCACGGCGGGCCGGGTGGTCTTGTCGAGCAAGGCGGTGAAGATGTCACCGGCCTCGCGGTGCAGGCCATACGACAGCAGCATGCCGCCGCGCAACACCTCGGCATCGTCGGCATGGCGCGACACGCGGTTGAAGTGCTGCGACGCCATCAACCCGGTGATGGCGCTGAAGTGCTCGTTCTGGAAGAAGTGGAACAGCGTGTCGCCGTAGTGCGGGTCTTGCACGGGCTTGGGTGCGGGGTCGGCGGCATGGGCTGCGGTCAACAGGGCGGTGGACATGAGCATGCCCGCCAGCGGCTTCAGGCTGCTGGCGAGTGCACGGAAAACGCGCCCCACACCTCCGTTCGCCCTGAGCTTGTATTTCCGACTGTCCTGAGCTTGTCGAAGGAAGGGGTGTGCGCACGGCACCAAGGCTTCGACAGGCTCAGCCCGAACGGGAGCTTTATCTTTTCCATCAGCGTCTGCGGCAGGCCGTCCCACTAGCAAACCACCGTTCGCCCTGAGCTTGTATTTCCGACTGTCCTGAGCTTGTCGAAGGAAGGGTTGTGCACACGGCACCAAGGCTTCGACAGGCTCAGCCCGAACGGGTGTTTCATATCTGCCATCAATGTCTGCGGCAGACAGCTCCACAAGCAACCCACCGTTCGCCCTGAGCTTGTATTTCCGACTGTCCTGAGCTTGTCGAAGGAAGGGCTGCGCGCACGGCACCAAGGCTTCGGCAGGCTCAGCCCGAACGGGAGCTTTATCTTTTCCATCAGCGTCTGGGGCAGACAACTCCACGAACAAACCCCCGTTCGCCCTGAGCTTGTATTTCCGACTGTCCTGAGCTTGTCGAAGGAAGGGTTGTGCACACGGCACCAAGGCTTCGACAGGCTCAGCCCGAACGGGAGCTTTATCTTTGCCTTCAACAAGCTCAGCCCGAACAGCTGTTCCATGGGCTTGCGCCATCTGAAGGATGTCGTTCTTCACAAAAGGCCGCAGGTGCATGAAGGGTCGCTCACTGCCAGACCTTGACCTCGAACTCGGGCTGCAACTTGCCCAGCGAGTCCTTGATCTGCAGTTCGATGTATTTCGGGTCGGTGCCCTTGTCGAACTTGATGGTCGCGCCGCGCTTGTAGTCGCGCTCGTGGGGGCCCTTGCCGGTGAAGAAGGCCACCAACTCGTGCGTGCCAGCCTTCAGGTTGCCGACGTACACGCGCTGCATGCCGCCCCGGTGCAGGGCTTCCACTTCGAGCGGGGTGTAGAGGTAGGTGGCCACCAGCTTGTCGTCGAGCTTCACCTGCACCGAGTCAAGGCTGAAGAGCTTGCCCACGTCCATCGACACGAACAGCGCGACCTGTGTGTTGGCGGGGAACAGCAGCTCTTCTTCCAGCACCAGCAGGTCGCGGTTGAGGCGGATGACCTCGCCCTTGATGTCTTGGATGCGGGTGTCGAGGCTCGCAGGCGGCGCACTGGCCGCTGCATCAGGGGCCGAGGCCGCAACGGGAGCGGCCGGCGCGCTGGCGGCTGTCGCGGCAGGCCCTGCAGATGCGACAGGTGCGGCACCCACAGCCGGCAGCGTGGCCGCAACCGTGGCACCACTTGGGGCCGGGTCGACTGCCCACACGGCAGAGGCAAGTCCAAGCGCAGCCAGGCTGGCCGCGCAACGCAGGAAGAAGGAAGGGTGTGCCATTGGCGATTCCTCAGAACGTCGCCGAAACGAACAACTGGAGAACGTGCGCGTCGTGGCTGTACAAGCCGCCCGTGCGCACGTCGGTGAAGTCTTTGAAGTTGAAGCGGATGTACTCATAGCTCGCACTCAGCTTGGCCTGGAAGGGGCCGACCATCTTCGAGAGTCGGTGCGTCGCCTGCCCGCCGAGTGACAGCGTGTTGAAGGTGCCGAGCTGGCGGTTGCGGGTGAGGTACAGCGTCTCTTGCGAGGCGTCGTCGCTGTAGAAAAGCGCCTTGCTCTGCGAGTGGTGGCGCAGGTGAAAGTCACCCAGCCATTGCTCGCCGAAGTAGCGGCTGAAGCCGACCTGCGCGGTGTGGGCATTGATGTCCCAGTTGTCCCAGTAGTAGCGGTACTCGCCGTGAATGGCGGTGCCTGGCAGCACTTCACCGCGTGCGGTGAGCTTGGCCGCGCGGCTGCTGCGGGTACGCGGGGTGCGCTCTTTGATCGTCGTGCTGAACACCCGCGCCACGCGGTACGGGCTGCCTAAAAAACCTTCGTCAGAGACGGCCTCGAAGTTGGCCGTCATCAGCCAGCGCGGCGTGAGGATCTGCGTGACGCCCATGCGCCAGCGCCAGTGCGTGGCGGTGTCGAGCCAGAGCGGTTCGCCTTTCTTGCGCACTTCGTCAGAGCCACGGGTGAAACCGACGGCCACGGTGGTCATGCCGCCGAAGGTTTCTTGCGCGACATCGAGGCTGAAGGCGCGTGCGGTGTAGTCGGGCTCTTCGGAGGTCGAGCCCGAGACGGTAATGAGCGCGTCGTGGTGCGCGTAGTCGGCGCTCAGGCTGTATTCGGTGCGCTTCTCTTTGAAGGCGCTGGCGCTGGTCACCACGTCGATCGATGCGTTGCTGACCATGTCAACGTAATAGCTGCCCGACAGGGCGAGCTTGTCGGTGGCCTTCTTGCGCACCAGCAGCGCGGGGCCGGTGGCGCGCACGCCGCTGCCGTCGTAGTGGTGGTACATCGCGTCGGCGCGTTCTTCGGGCAATTCGACCGCCTGCGCGGTGCTTGCCACGGCCGCACTGCCCAGCACGCCGCCCACGGCGCGTGCCCAGCGGGCGAAGGCGCTTGGCCGGCCCTGTGTGCTGCCCGGTCCACTGCGCTTGGCTCGCGCTGGCACGCGCAACCACGGCGCGCATTGGCGCAACGCGCGCCACAGCACGGCGATGCGCTTCAGGCTCATGCGCTCAGTTGCAGCCACAGCCGCCTCCTTGCACGCCGGTTGCGCCGCGTGCGCCTTCACGCACGTCGCGCACGTGCTCGCGGTGCTTGGCGGCGAGCGGGTCGCGTGAGAGCTTCATGATCGGGTCGGCCAGGCGCTCGCGTTCGTAGGGCTTGACCCAGGGTTCGGTTGCACAACCGGCCAGCAGCGCAACGGTGCTGCCGATGGCGGCGAAGCGGCGGAGGGCCAAACCCCAGCCCGCGCGCCCAGGCCCGCACTGCGGGGTTGCTTGGAGCATCTTCATTCCTTCAGCAACGCGCGGATCTGCTCGTCGTAGGTGTTCTCGTAACCCTCGCGGTAGCCGCGGTGCACGTGGCGCACGCGGCCGTCGCGGTCGACCACCACGGTGGCCGGCATCGAGCCCAGGTCATAGAGACGGCTGACCGCCTTGTCGGTGTCGAACAGCACGGGAAACTTCAGCCCCATGCGCGTGACCAGGTCGCTTGCGCGGCGGGTGTCTTCGTCGATGTTGACCCCCAGCAGCACGAAGCCCGAGGAGTTGTACTTCTCGTGCAGGCGGTTGAGGTGGGGCATTTCTTGTTTGCAAGGGCCGCACCAGGTGGCCCAGAAGTTCACCAGCACGACGTTGCCACGCAGCTCTTTCAGGCGCGTGTTGCGCCCTTGCATGCTGGGCAGGGTGAAGTCGGGCGCAAGCGACGACGGCGTGACGGCGGCCAGCAGGTCGAAGCTTTGCACCGCAAGCACGAGGGCGGTCAGCGAGCGCAGCGCGAGGCGACGTGACTCAAGCTGCTGAGAAGCGAGCTCACAAGCGGGCTGACAAGCGATGGAGGTGGAGCTGCGCATGGGGTTGTCCCGTTCTCAGAAGAAGAAGGTCAGGCCGCCGGTCATTTCGATGTTCTGCGTGCGCTGGTTGCGGCCGAGCAGGTCGAGCGAAAAGATGTGGTCACGCATGTCGAGTTGCAACGAGACCCAATCGGCCAGGAACACCCGGAAGCCAAAGCCGAAGTTGAGCGTCTGCTTCTTCTGTTGCGCGAACTTGGTGCTGCCGGTGCCAACCACGAGGTACAGCGCCGAGGCCTTGGCGTACTTGCGGCCAATGAAGCTTTCACCGGGCAGCACGTTCACGCCGGCCGAGATGTTGTAGTAGCTGAGCTTTTCTTCGGGCCGGCCAAACAAGCCGCCCGGTGGCAGCAGGCCCTCGAAGGCTTCGTCGCTCACCTTGGTCTGGCCGAAGGTGGCTTCAACGAAGAAGTCTTCGGTGATGTGATAGCCCGCCCGCAGGCCGGTGACCGCGCTGGTGCCGAAGTTCTGCGTGGCGTAGGTGCCACCGAACAAGCCCAGCTCGAAGTCGTTCGACGGAATGCGCGCCGGCTTCACCTCACGGCGATGGACCTCCGGCACGATGGGTTGCAACGCGGCCGAACCGGCACTCGGCGCCTCGGAGGGCGTGGTGGCTGCGGCCGCTTGGGCCAGTGCGCTGCCGCAGGCAAGACCGAGTACGAGCGCGGCGGCGATGTGCTGAAGTGACATGGTGCGTGGACCGTGAAGACTGGCTCAGAAGAAGAACGACAGGCCGAGCGCGACCGAGTTGAATTCGCGCGAGCGGCTGTCCGAGACAAAGGCGGTGTAGCTGGTGTAGTCGACACGCGCGACGAATCGCTCGCTGACGTGGTAACGCAGCCCCAGCGAGGCGTTGGCCAGTGTGGTGTTGACGGTGATGGCGCTCACGAGGCTGGCGTTGGGCACGTTTTTGAACCCACCGAAGCCGACCGAAAAAAACGGTGATAAGCGCCGGTCAGACCAGGGCTCGGCCATCAGGTTGATGTGCCACAGGTCGGTGCCCGAAAACGCGCCTTGCACCTGGCCGACGGTGAGCTCGGCGCTCAGCGCGTCGCCGAAGCGGTAGCCGGCCCAGACCTTGAGCATGGGCTCGCCACTGAAGCGGCCATAGGCGGTGCCCATCTCGAGCCGGCGCTTCAGATAGTCGTCGAGCAGCACGTCGCGGAAGGTCTTCTTCACGCCGGCTTCGGTTAGCGTGTTCTCGAGTTGCAACCGATGCGCCCAACCCTCGCGGCCATCGGCGGTGCGCAGCTTGAACCAGTCGGTGTGGCGCATGACGATCTCGATCCACTCCGACCGCTTGGCGACGTGAAAGACCGGGAAGCCACGGCCAGGGCCAGTGTGGACATCGATGAACGGGTCGGTGACCTGGAGCCGCTCGATGCGCGGTGCCGCATGCGCCATGCGCGGCAAGGCGAGCGCAGCCGCCGCCAGCAACACAAAAGCGGCCAGCAGCCGCAAGACGATGGGGGCGAGTGGCTGCGCGGCAAGCGCGTGGCCG
>JAYSYW010000013.1:0-6562 GCA_043727255.1 Rhizobacter sp.
CCGGATGGCAGCCGAAGTATTCCCCCTTCACCGCGTACGGCTTCGGTGATCAGAAACGACTCGCCCTGCGGGTAATACATGCAGGTCGGGTGAAACTGAAGAAACTCGAGGTTCGCCACCCGACAGCCAATATTCCAGGCCAACGCAATGCCGTCGCCGGTGGACGCGCCCGGCGCCGTGGCGCTGATGAACACCTGGCCTGCGCCGCCCGTGGCAAGCACCACGGCGGGCGCATGAACCTGCTTCACCTTGTCATCGCCGTTGTCGAGGATCAACGCCCCGGTGCAGCGGCGCGGCTCGCCAGCTTGCGTGAGCAACTGCACGGCGGTGTGGTGCTCCCAGACCTCGATGTTGGGGTGCCGGCGAATGTGCTCGGTGAGCGTGAGCTGGATGGCCCGGCCCGTCAGGTCGTCAACGTGGAGGATGCGGCGCTCGCTGTGGCCGCCCTCGCGGGTGAGGTGGTAGTCGTCGCCCTCTTTGGTGAAGGGCACGCCTTGGGCGATCAACCAGTCGAGCGCCATCTTGGCGTTGCCGACGATGAAGCGGGTGGCTTCCTCGTCGTTCAGCCCGCCACCGGCGAGCACGGTGTCGTCGAAGTGCTTCTCGTGGGTGTCGGGCTCGCGGAAGACAGCCGATATGCCGCCCTGCGCACGGCTCGAAGCCGAAGAAAGAATGTCGGCCTTACTGACCAGCAATACCTTTTTTGTGTCGGCCAGAGCCAACGCGGCAGTTTGCCCCGCCAAACCCGCACCCAAAACGAGAACGTCGAATTCTTGTTGCATTTTCTGTTACCCCTTTGCCTTTTGATACTCCGATGATTTGCCAGAACTGGCTTCATCGGGGCGGCAAGAATATCGACGCGGGGAACAGAATTGCCCGCCCATGAGGGGGGTGTGCTGGAAAGAACTGTCTGTATCTGAAACAGATACTCAGGAATCAGACAACCGTCGATCGGAATCTGCCGTCTCGTCGAAAGTGACATCAGGGCGGACATCAGACGCGGCATCAGAAGAACGATCTGAAGAGAAAGGCGCGTCGTCCGAAACAGGCCACGAAACCTCCATCTCATACCCGATGGAACGGGCCAGGCCCTCCATGTCGGGAAACAGGGTCGCGTGGGTGATGTTCATGCGGTAGAGCGAATTCATCGCCCGTTCGCGCAGCCGCAACGGCAACACGATCTTCTTCAGCAACGAACCGGCGGGGTCGTAGTGCTGAAGGATGTCCGACAGCGACTGGTGCAACTGGCCCGGCACGACGAACAGCCCCGACTGGGCGACCAGGCGGCGGTCCATCTCGGCCGGCTCGCCGAACCACAGGATGGGGTTGCTGTTGCCGGCGAAGTAGCGGTCGAAGTTGCCCCGCACCCGCAAGTCGATGCGTTCGCGCAGCATGCTGGCGTCGAACAGCGGCGGCATGTTCCACAGCGCGGGCGTGTTGAGCGCGAACAGCGCGGCGTCGCTGGTGGTGCGCTCGAGCGCGAAGAAGGCGGCCACGAAGGGCGACTTGGTGAAGTCCAGCAGGCGGGTCGGCGCGCCGTGGTGCTGCATCATCGCCAGGCAGCGCAGGTCGTCGTCGAGAACGCGGCTGTCGCGCAGGTAGATGTGGGCCTTGCGACGGAAGATGCGCATCGCGCGCTCTTCACGCCGCTGCCAGCTGAGCGGGTCGGGGCAGAACCGGCGCAAACGCCGCGTCAGCGAGCTGACGAGGTTCCATTCCGCGGACATCTGGCCCCGGAAGGCCCAGCCCTCCAGCTGGTCGGTGTACTGCGTGAACTCGTCCCAGCTGGACATCGTGACGACTTCCATCGTGCTCTCACAGGTCAGGACAGGAGCCGCTCGCGGCGTAGGCGTAGGCGTAGGCGTAGGCGTGGGGTGGGTGCGGGGGCTGGCGGCTCACCGGCCGGCCAGCACCCCTGCGCTTCAGGTGGGCGCCACCTGCGGGTTGCGCAGCCGGATGTGCAGCTCGCGCAGCTGCTTCTCGTCCACCGGGCTCGGCGCATGCGTCAACAGGCACTGGGCGCGCTGCGTCTTCGGGAAGGCAATCACGTCACGGATCGAGTCGGCCTTGGTCATCAAGGTCACCAGACGGTCCAGGCCGAAAGCCAGGCCGCCATGCGGCGGGGCTCCGTATTGCAACGCGTCGAGCAGGAAGCCGAACTTGAGCTGCGCTTCTTCCGGGCCGATCTTCAAGGCGCTGAACACCTTGCTTTGCACTTCGGCGCGGTGAATGCGGACCGAGCCACCGCCCAGTTCCCAGCCGTTGAGCACCATGTCGTAGGCCTTCGCAATGCACTTGCTCGGGTCGGTGTCCATGTAGTCCTCGTGCCCGTCTTTCGGCGCGGTGAACGGGTGGTGCACCGCGACCCAGCGGTCGCCTTCCTCGTCGTGCTCGAACATCGGGAAATCGACCACCCACAGCGGCGCCCATTTGTCTTCGAACAGGCCGTTCTTCTTGCCGAATTCACTGTGACCGATCTTCACGCGCAGCGCGCCGATGGCGTCGTTGACGACCTTGGACTTGTCGGCGCCGAAGAAGATGAGGTCGCCGTTGCGCGCGCCGGTGCGGGCGATGATCTCGGCGATGGCCGCGTCGTGCAGGTTCTTGACGATCGGGCTTTGCAGGCCTTCACGGCCCTTCTCGGCGTCGTTCACCTTCACCCAGGCCAAGCCCTTGGCGCCGTAGATCTTCACGAACTCGGTGTAGGCGTCGATCTCGCCCCGGCTCATCTCGCCGCCGTTCGGAATGCGCAGCGCAGCCACGCGGCCGCCCTTGGCTTGCGCAGGGGCCGAGAAGACCTTGAAGTCCACGTCCTTCATCACGTCGGTCAGCTCGGTGAATTCGAGATTGACGCGCAGGTCGGGCTTGTCGGAGCCGAAGCGGTGCATGGCCTCCGAATACTTCATCACCGGGTAGCCGGGCAGCTCGACGCCCATGGTGCTGCGGAAAACGGTGCGGATCATGCCCTCGAACATGTCGCGAATTTCTTCCTCGGTGAGGAAGCTGGTCTCGATGTCGATCTGCGTGAATTCGGGCTGGCGGTCAGCGCGCAGGTCTTCGTCGCGGAAGCACTTGGTGATCTGGTAGTAGCGATCGAAGCCGGCCACCATCAGCAACTGCTTGAAGAGCTGGGGCGACTGCGGCAGCGCGAAGAACATGCCTTCGTTGACGCGGCTGGGCACCAGGTAGTCACGCGCGCCTTCGGGCGTGCTCTTGGTCAGCATCGGCGTTTCGATGTCGATGAAGCCGTTGGCATCGAGGAACTTGCGCACTTCCATCGCCACGCGGTAACGCAGGATCAGGTTCTTCTGCATCGTCGGGCGGCGCAGGTCGAGCACGCGGTGCGTGAGGCGGGTGGTCTCGGACAGGTTGTCGTCGTCCAGCTGGAACGGCGGCGTGACGCTCGGGTTCAGCACTTCCAACTCATGGCACAGCACTTCGATCTTGCCGCTGGTGAGGTTGGTGTTTTCGGTGCCGGCCGGGCGGGCACGCACGCGGCCGACGATCTTCAGGCAGAACTCGTTGCGCACGTTCTCGGCGGCCTTGAACATCTCGGCGCGGTCGGGGTCGCACACCACCTGCACCAAGCCTTCGCGGTCGCGCAGGTCGATGAAGATCACGCCGCCATGGTCACGGCGGCGGTGGGCCCAGCCCATCAAGGTCACGGTTTGGTCCAGCAGCGTTTCGCTGACGAGTCCGCAGTAGGTGGTTCTCATGTGATGTCTCCGAAGAATCTGGGGGCGATCGGGCCGTCACGGCAGGCCCCCACGCAGGGCTGCCGTGGAGCGGCGCTCAGCCCATGTGGTTGAGTGGCAGCGCGGCCGGTTCGTGCAGGGGTGGCGCCACCACGCCCATCGAGATGACGTACTTCAAGGCCTCGTCCACGCTCATCTTGAGCACGATGACGTCGGCGCGCGCGACCATCAAGAAGAACCCGGAGGTTGGGTTCGGCGTGGTCGGCACATAGAGGCTGAGGTAGTCGCCGCTGAGGTGGATGGCCGCCTCGCCGCCGGGCTTGCCGGTGACGAAAGCGATGGTCCACGAGCCCTGGCGCGGGTACTGCACCAACACGGCTTCGCGGAAGGCGTTGCCACTGCTGGAAAACAGCGTGTCGGACACCTGTTTGACCGAGCTGTAGATCGACTTGACGATCGGGATGTGGTTGAGCAGGTGGTGGGCCTGCCGCAAGGCCCACTGGCCGAACATGTTGGCCGCGAACATGCCGGTGAGCAGCAGCCCGGCCACCATGACGATCACGCCGAGGCCCGGCACGTCACGCAGCGTTTCAAGCGCGCTGGCGGCGGCGGCGGGCAGCACCGCCTGTATGCCGCGAAGCACGCTGTCGAACACGCCGTCCATCAGGCCCAGCACGGCGTGCAAAACCCAGATCGTGATCGCCAGCGGCAGCCAGACCAGCAGGCCGGCGATGAGGTACTTCTTCACAAGGTGTCCGAAAGGCGCTGAACGCGCAGTGAGAGGTCAGGTGCTCGGCTTGGTGCCGGCGTCGGACGGAGCCGGGGCAGGTGCCGCGGCGGGAGTGGCAGGTGCCGCAACTGCGGGGGCTGCGGCGGTCGCAGGTGATGCAGCTGCGTCATCGGTCTTGGCCGGGGCGGCGCTGGAAGAGCCGCCGCGAAAGTCAGTCACGTACCAGCCAGAGCCTTTGAGCTGAAAACCGGCAGCGGTGACTTGCTTTTTGAAGGCCCCTGCACCGCAAGCCGGGCAGTCGGTCAGCGGTGCATCGGACATTTTCTGCAGCACATCCTTGGCGTGGCCGCAGGCTTCGCAGCGATACGCATAGATCGGCATGGCTAAACCCTTGATTCGGAAAAGAAAAGGCCCGAGAGCGAAGCCCGGGATTGTACGGGGCGCGTGCGAGGCCGCCGACACGGTGCCTGCCCCAGACGGGGCGGCAGCGGCGATCAAACGGAAGGCAGACCTGCAATGTCGCGGTGCGAATCGTGGCGGTTCTTCAGTATCTGCGGTGCCAGTGAGCCGGCGACCAAGCCGATCGCCGCCGCGATCAATCCAGCCAACTGGCCGGGAAACTGCTCGCCCCAGGTCGAGACTTGGGGGAAGAACAGCACCCAGGTCCCCACCCCAGCCGCCAACGACACGATCGCGCCCTGTGTGGTGGCGCGCTTCCAGTAGAGCCCGAACACCAGGGGCACGAAGGCGCCCACGAGGGTGATCTGGTAGGCCGCCGACACCAGGTCATAGATGGGCGTGCCCTTCATCGCGATCGCATAGGCCAGCACCAGGCCGGCGAAGACGACGATGGTGCAGCGCATGGCGAACAGCTGTTCTTTGTCTTTCATGCCCGGGCGCAGGTTCTTCAAGATGTTCTCGACGAAGCTGGTGCTGGGCGCCAGCAGCGTGGCCGACGAGGTGCTTTTGATGGCCGACAGCAAGGCGCCGAAGAACAGGATCTGCATGACCAGCGGCATCTTGGTCAGCACGAAGGTCGGCAGCAGGCGCTGGTAGTCGTCTTTGGCCATCGCGAGCGCGCTGTCGCCCATCACGATCACGGCGCAGGCCACGATGAACATCGGCACGAAGGCGAACAGGATGTAGCTCACGCCGCCGATCACCGCGCCGTTGCGCGCGGTCTTGGCGTTCTTCGCCGACATGACGCGCTGAAACACGTCTTGCTGCGGGATGCTGCCCAGCATCATGGTCAGGCCGGCGCCCACGAACATGGCGATCTCGGTGAAGGTGGGCGGCGGCAGGAAGTTCCACAGCTCCTTCTGCTGCGCCATGGCCAGCACCTTGTCAGAGCCGCCGGCCAGGTCGCTGGCGAAGACGGCAATGATGCTCAGGCCGATCACCAGCACGATCATCTGGATGAAGTCTGTCCAGGCGACGGCGAGGAAGCCGCCCACCACCACGTAGACAAGCACAGCCAGGGTGCCGACGATCATGCCGGTGGTCTCGGACATGGCACCGTCGGTCAGCACCGAGAACACCAGGCCCAGCGCGGTGATCTGCGCGGCCACCCAGCCCAGGTAGCTCAGGATGATCGCCACCGAGCAGAACACTTCGACGCCCGTGCCGAAGCGCTGGCGGTAGAAGTCGCCGATGGTCAGCAGGTTCAGGCGGTACAGCTTGGCGGCGAAGAACACGCCCACGAGGATCAAACACGTGCCGGCGCCGAACGGGTCTTCGACGATGGCGCCCAGCCCGCTCTGCACGAACTTGGCCGGAATGCCCATCACCGTCTCAGCGCCGAACCAGGTGGCGAAGGTGGTGGTCACCACCATGATCAGCGGGAGGCTGCGGCCTGCGATGGCGAAGTCGCTCGTGTTCTTGATGCGCGTGCCAGCCCAGACCCCAATGGCCAGGGTGCCCAAGAGGTAGAGCACGACGAAGGAAATCAGCGTGATGTTCATGCGGCGTTGACTTGGAGAACGGGGTTGCGGGAGGCCGCCAGGGGCGCAGCATTATCTGTTCCCAGATCGGCCGTTGCCCTAGGAGCCTGTCGGGCTTGGGGCGTCGAAGCGAAATTTGGGCTCAGCGAGGACAGTTTTTGCCGGGTTCGCAGGCCCATAGCCGTAGCTATGGGACA
>JAYSYW010000014.1:0-6560 GCA_043727255.1 Rhizobacter sp.
TCCTAAAGGTGACTGGGATCGTGGGTCGATCCAACGGGCTTCGGCATTTGTCGATGAAGAGACTGCGGCATGCAGTGCGTTTCATCAACGTGACGCCACTTTAGGGAAGGGGCCTTGCGCAGACCATGGGACGCGTCGCCGATGCGGTGTCGGCGACGCAGGGGTTGCGCTGTAGGACTCAGCCGACAGGCGACCGATGATTTGACTGAGAGCTCCGTGGGGGGCGGCTCAGCGTGGCGCGCGGCGGGCGTGCTCAGGCGTTCTCGTGCGACGCCTCGGTCTGCTCGACCCGCATGGGCAGCACCGCGCGGATCAGCGTGCCCTGGCCGGGCTCGGATTGCAGCTGCATGCGGCCGCGCGCCGCTTCCACCCGGTAGCGCATGCCCAGCAGGCCATGGCTCGACGAACGGTGGGCGTTCATGTCGAAGCCCACGCCATCGTCCTTCACCGAGACTTCGGCCTGCTGCCCCAGTGCACGCAGTTCAATGCGCACATGCTTGGCCTGTGCGTACTTGGCCACGTTGGTCAGGGCCTCTTGCACCAGCCGGTACACCGTCAGTTCGCTCGCTGGCGCGAGGCGCACCTCTTCATCGAATTCGCAGGCCACGTCGAGGCCCGAGCTGTCGCCGAATTCGCGGCTCAATATCTCAAGCGCCGACACCAGCCCCAGGTTGTTCAACGATGAAGGCCGCAGGTCTTCAATGATGCGGCGCTTGAGCGCAATGCCGTTGTTCAGCGATTCGTTCAGGTGAGCCAGCCGCTCGATGACTTCAGGCGTCAGCGGGGCAATGCGCGACTTCAACCGTGCCACGTCAAGCTTGGCTGCGGTGAGCAGGGCGCCCAGCTCGTCGTGCAGGTCGCGCGCGAGCCGGCTGCGTTCGTCTTCACGCGCGTTTTGCAAATGCTGCGCCAGTTCGGTCAGTTGCGCGGTGCGCGCGGCCACCTGTTGCTCCAGCAGGTCGAGCTGTGCCTGCATGGCCTGTTGGCGTTCCAGCCGTTCTTTTTCGAGCGTGGACGATTGGCGCAAGTACATGAAGAAAGCCAGCACGCTCAGCGCCGTCATGGCACTCACGCCCAGGCGGCTGAGCAGCAAGGTCTGGTAGACCTCGCGCCGTTCGCCTTCGATCATGGCCGAGCCGTGTTCGATCAGGCGTTCCGACGCAAGCCGGATGCTTTCCATCTGCTCGCGGCCGATGTCGGTTTCGATCAGCGCGCGCCACGCGTCGTCGCGCCCTTCGGAGCGCAGCCGCACCGTGGTGTCCATCTCTGAAAGCTTCTTGCCGACCAGCGAGGCCAGCACCGCGAAGTTCGCCGTCTGGCTGGGCTCTTTGCTGTAGAAGTCGTTGAGCGTCTTCATCGTGTTGCCGATGTTGTCCATCGAAGCCCGGTAGGGCTTGAGGTACTCGGGCCGGCCGGTGATGAGAAAACCGCGCTGTCCGTTTTCGGCGTCGAGCACCTGCCGCAACAGGTGAAGGTTGTCGTTGCGCGCCGCAGTGAGCTTGCCCACGCGGTCGAGCGAATCCACCGACGCGTGGTATGCCGATTCGCTGATCACCATCAGCGTCAACGCCGTCACCACCGCCAGCGGAAAGGTGATGGAGCTGCGCTTGAGCCGTCCAAACCAGTTGTTCATGCCGTCCTTCTTCGATGCACCTAGAATCTTTTGGGCCCCATCCTGCAGGACCAAAGCTCATGATCAAGATCGCCATCGTTGATGACCACGCCATCGTGCGAGCCGGGCTGCGGCAGTATCTCTCCGAGCAGGTCGACCTTCAGGTCGTTGCTGAAGCCTGCAACGGCCGCGAAGCGCTCGACATCGTGCGTCAAGGCGTGGCCGATGTGATCGTGATGGATTTGTCGATGCCCGACCAGAGCGGTGTCGATGCGCTGGCCGCCATCCGGGCGCGTGCGCCGGAACTGCCGGTGCTCATCTTGAGCGGCTTCCCCGAAGCGCACTACGCCACCACCTTGCTGCGCCAGGGCGCGAGTGGTTACCTGAACAAGGAATGCGACCCCGAAGAGATCGTCACCGCCATTCGCACGGTGGCGCGAGGCCGGAAATACATCACCCCGGCGGTGGCCGAGTTGCTGGCCGACACGCTGGGTGGCAACGTGGACAAGCCGGTGCACGAGCAGCTTTCCGAGCGCGAGTTCCAGGTGTTCCTGCGTCTCGCCAAGGGCGAAACCATTGGCCACATGGCCGACAGCATGTCGCTCAGCGTCAAGACCGTCAGCACGTACCGCACGCGCGTGATGGAAAAGATGAAGCTCGAATCGAACAGCGATTTGACCTACTACGCGCTGAAGAACGGCCTCATTCAATGAGGCATGGCCCCCACGGGGTCCTTGGCCAAGCCGGGTTGTCGGCCTGTCGTATTCATCGGGTTTGAACGGGGCGCATTGCGAGCGGCCGCCAGCCGCCCGGTTGATGCCGCCCGAGGGAGTGCGACCCCGGCACGCCCGCGCGGGCGTCACAGGTCGCCGAACGCCGAGGTGCTGTCACCGGCTGCCAAACGCTGGCAGTAGGTGATCAACGCATCAATCTCGTTGGACTTGTCGAACACCTTATCGGCCCCGAGCTGCAAGCACTTGCGGCGCATGTCGGGCGTGGCGTAGTTGCTGAGCACGATGCGCTTGGTGGTGGCGGGCAGGCCCGAACTGGCGGCCAGCACACCCAGACCCGAACCGCTCTTCAGGAAGATGTCAACGATCACCAGATCGCATGTGTTGATGTCTTGCTTGAGCCACGAGGTGGCAGCGGTTTCGTTGTCGGCGGTGCCGACCACTTGCACTGGAACCAACTCTTCCAGCGTCGCGATCAGGTTCTCGCGGATCACGGGGCTGTCTTCGACGATGTAGGTCCGGAGCATGGCCTAAGCCCTCGGTGCTCTTGAGCCGGCGCGGGCCAGGAGCCGGGTGCGCGGGCCGCCATGCAAGCGCGAAATTCGCGCCGTGAGTTGACCGCGCGAAGGCGCGAAGACTGCTGCAGGCATGGGGCAAATTCTAAACAGCAGTTCCACGCGCCACTGTCGGGGCAGCCCCGTAGCGGGTGTAGGAAGGCGCCTACAACCAAGTCGATTCCTGCTTCCTTCAGCAACGTTGCGCAACGTAGGAATACGCCGACCACCATGTGCCCTGTTGTCTGATTTCTTGCTGCGGTGAATTTTCATAAAGTGGTTGAGCTTCAGGTGAGCGACACGCTTGCCATGACCACAAACATGCCCCGCACCTCTGCACTCCGATCCGATGCGCTTCAGCAGCTGCGGCGGCAGCACGTGTCTCTCGACAAATTGTTCTTCGCGTTCCACTTGCTGTGCGAACGAGACGACACCGAGCGCGAGAAGTTGGCCATCGTCGAACGCATTCACCTTGAGCTTGCCGTGCACCTGCAGTTGGTGAGCGACGTGGTGCACCCGGCCTTGCAGCAGCTGGGCGAGGGCGACGCCGCCCTGATAGAAGAAGCCCGTGCCGCGCATGCGAGCGTGCGCGAAATGGTGGCCTTGATCGTCAGCCAGCCGCTCGACGACACCGAGCGAGACGCCCGTGTGGAAGCGCTGGGTGAGTTCGTTGCGCGTCAGCTGATCCATGAACGCAGCTTGTTGTTCCCGCGGCTGCGCAATGCCGACCTCAACCTCAAAGGCCTCGGCCATCAACTCGCCGAACGGCGTGAGGCGCTGCTGGCCGAATACGGCCGGCTGCTGCAGGGCGACAGCGTGAGTGAAGACGAGGCGGCCGATCCGGTGGGGCAGCCCGCGCCACCCGAGCGCTGAGCGTTCACACACGCCGCACCCGCACTGCCACGTCCATGCCCAGGTAGGCATCGGGCGCGCCATACCAACTGCCCCGGACGGGCGCCGCCTGAGTCGGGTCGCGGGCCACGCCCACACGCAGCAGTTGTGATCCGCCCAGCAGGTTGTTGGTGGGGTCGAACGGCACCCAGCCAGCACCGGGAAGGTAGGCCTGTAGCCAAGCGTGGGTGGCACCGGCGCCGACGGTTGTTGGGTTTTCAGTGCTCTCTTCGGCGGCGGCACCCTCATCGAGCGCTGGGTCATACAGGTAGCCCGACACAAAACGAGTGGCCACGCCCAGCCTGCGCGCCGCTTCCATCATCAGCAGCGCGAAGTCGCGGCAACTGCCACTGCCCAGCTCCAGCGTGCGGATCGGGCTCTGCGTGCCTTCCTCGTCACGCGCGGCGTACTCGAATTCATCGCGGATGAATTGGTTCATCGCCACCAGCAGGTTGCGCGTGATGGTGGGGCCGTCGGTGCGGATGAACTGGCGTGCCCAGGCGGTCAGCTTGCCGTCCGGGTCGTCGTGGTGCGGGCGAAGGTACTGCTCGAGGTCGAAGCGCTCATCGACCGAATATGCGAACGGAAAGAATTCGGCCGTGGGCGACAACGGCAATTCCAGGTTGTTGGTGTGTGCGTGTTCGATGGTGAACGAGCAGACGATCTTCAGTTCGGTGGCCCGCTTCAGTGGCTGCACGAGGGCGACCGAGTTCGAGTGCGGGTCTTGGATCATGCGCACTGTGGACTCGGGGCTCACGTCGAGGTCGGTGGCCAACACCCGCAGGTCGTGGCTGTCGCGGGGGCGGAACATCACCCGGTGCTCGCCGAAGGTCACCGGCTGCGCATATCGGTAGGTGGTGGTGTGGGTGATGTCGTAAGTGATGGGCATCGTGCTCGCCAGGTGCTGAAGCCGAAGCAGTATGCAAGCGCAGTGCCGGGCTTGCGGTTCGCACCATTCAAGACCCTGGGGTGCTGTTCGGATTGCAGCCTGGGCCGCGTGCCAGACGTTGCAGCCGCATGACGCGTTGGCCTACCCCGATCAGGTCGCCAGCTGCGTGGCTTCCAGGTGCGGCCGCCCGCCGAGCAGCGTTGGGGGTTGACGACATGGGCAGCGTAGGGCGGCGGCGGCAGTGGGCGCCGCTGCCCGCGCTGCATGCGTCACAAGCAGCCCCAGCGCGATGAACGCCAGCGCCAGCGGCGCCCGCCGCATGCCGCGTATGGGTGATGGCGTCAGACGGCCAGCAGGTCCACTTCAAAGATCAGCGTGGCATTCGGCGGAATCACGCCACCCGCACCGCGTGCGCCGTAGCCGAGTTCAGGCGGGATCACCAGCACGCGCGTGCCGCCGATCTTCATGCCTTGCACGCCTTCGTCCCACCCCTTGATGACCATGCCATCGCCCAGGCCGAACTGGAAGGGGTCGCCACGGTCTTTGCTGCTGTCGAACTTGGTGCCTTTGACGCCGTTGTTGTAGAGCCAACCGGTGTAGTGCACGGTGACGTGCTGGCCCGCTGAGGCCTCGTCGCCGGTGCCCGGAACGGTGTCTTCATATTGCAGGCCGGAGGCAGTGGTTTGCATGGCGTCGTCATACGTTGGTTGAGGAGCCGCGATGCTACGGCACGGCCCCCACACGCCCGTATGCCAGTGCCGGTTGCTGGCGCGGTTTTCAGGCGGCGCGCCGCCTCAGCAGTCGCTGCGGCTGATCTTCAAACCCAGCGTGCCTGCCAGGCCACCACCGCTTCGGCCAGCCAAGCTGAAACGGTGGGCGCAGTGGTGGCCACATCCGGCCCCATCAACACCTGGCCGGCAACCCGCAGTGTGGCCAGCGGGTTGCTCAGGTCGAGCGGTTGCGCGCCGTTCTGCTTAGACAGCTTTTCGCCGTTGTCGCCCATCACCAGCGGCGTGTGCAGGCAGGCCGGTGTGGGCAAGCCCAGCAGGCGTTGCAGGTGGACCTGCCGGGGCGTGTTGTCGGCCAGGTCTTCACCCCGCACCACGTGGCTGATGCCTTGCGCGGCGTCGTCCACCACCACCGCGAGCTGATAGGCCCACAGGCCATCGGCGCGCCGCAGCACGAAGTCGCCCACCGCTTGCGTGAGGTTCTGCGCCTGCGGGCCCATGCGCCGGTCGGCCCAGTTGATTGCCACATCGCCACCGTCAGCGGCGCAGGTGCGCAGGCGCTGGGCGCGTGGCGGTTTGCCGTGCAGGCCGTCGCGGCAGGTGCCCGGGTAGACCAGTTCACCGTGGCGCAGTTTGTCGCGCCCCTGGGCATGCAAGGCGGCGGCGATGTCGCTGCGGGTGCAGCCGCAGGGGTAGGCCTGGCCGTTGCGCGCCAGTTGATCGAGTGCGGTTTGGTACGCCGCGCCACGCGCCGATTGCCAGAGCGGCGGCTCGTCGCTCACCATGCCGCAGGCGGCCAGTTGCTGAAGGATCAGCGCATCGGCGCCCGGCACGCAGCGCGGTGTGTCCACGTCTTCCATGCGCACCAGCCACACGCCGCTATGCGCCCGCGCATCGAGCCAGCTGGCCAATGCGGCTACCAGCGAACCCGCATGCAAAGGCCCGGTGGGCGAAGGCGCGAAGCGGCCCCGATAGCCCGCCATCCTGTTCAGGCGCCAGCCAGCGGCAGCAGGCCGGCGTGGCGTTCCAGCAGCGCTTGCCGTGTGGCCGGGCTTTCCAGTTGCGCCAGCCACCAGCGCAAGGCCAGCCCCATCTGCGGCTTGCGGGCGCCGGCCAAGGCTGGGGCGCTGCGCCAGGCATAGCCCAGGCGCGCGG
>JAYSYW010000015.1:0-6547 GCA_043727255.1 Rhizobacter sp.
CTGAGCCTGTCGAAGTGCAGCGCGACGCTCGAACAGGGCTTCGACAGGCTCAGCCCGAACGGTTCTTCGCGCTTGGCTGAACTTTCTTGCTGATCAGGAGTGGCTAAAACAAAGCCCCTGAGTTCTTCACAAAACCAGGGGCTTATACGAAGCGTCTTGAAGACGCCCTCAGACGAGGTCACATCTGGTCGATCAGCACCTGCCCGAAGCCGGAACACGACACCTGCGTGGCGCCTTCCATCAAGCGCGCGAAGTCGTAGGTGACCTTCTTCGAGTCGATGGCTTTTTCCATCGCGCTGATGATGGTGTCAGCCGCCTCGCCCCAACCCATGTGGCGCAGCATCATTTCGGCCGACAGAATTTCGGAACCGGGATTCACATAGTCCTTGCCCGCGTACTTCGGTGCCGTGCCGTGGGTGGCTTCGAACATCGCCACCGAATCGCTCAGGTTCGCACCCGGGGCGATGCCGATGCCGCCCACTTGCGCGGCCAGCGCGTCGGAGACGTAGTCGCCGTTCAGGTTCAGCGTGGCGATCACCGAATACTCGGCGGGGCGCAACAGGATCTGCTGCAAGAAGGCATCGGCGATCGAGTCCTTGATCGTGATCTCTTTGCCGGTGATCGGGTTCTTGAACTTGCACCACGGGCCGCCGTCGATAGGCTGGGCGCCGAATTCCCTTTGCGCCAGCGCGTACGACCAATCGCGGAAGCCACCTTCCGTGTACTTCATGATGTTGCCCTTGTGCACGATGGTCACGCTGGGCTTGTCGTTGTCTATGGCGTACTGGATGGCTTTGCGAACCAGGCGTTCGGTGCCTTCACGCGACACTGGCTTGATGCCGATGCCTGAGGTGTCGGGGAAGCGGATCTTCTTGACGCCGAATTCCTCTTGCAGGATCTTGATGAGCTTCTTGGCCTTTTCGCTCTCGGCCTCGAACTCGATGCCGGCGTAGATGTCTTCCGAGTTCTCACGGAAGATGACCATGTTGGTCTTCTCGGGTTCCTTCACGGGCGAAGGCACGCCCTTGAAGTATTGGATCGGGCGCAGGCACACGTAGAGGTCGAGTTCCTGGCGCAGCGCGACGTTCAGCGAGCGAATGCCGCCGCCCACGGGGGTGGTCAGCGGGCCCTTGATCGACACCACGAAATCACGCAGCACGGTCAGGGTTTCTTCCGGCAGCCACACATCGGGGCCGTACACCTTGGTCGACTTTTCACCGGCGTAGATCTCCATCCAGTGGATCTTTTTCTTGCCGCCGTAGGCCTTGGCCACCGCAGCGTCCACCACTTTGATCATCACGGGCGTGATGTCAACGCCGGTGCCATCACCCTCAATGTAGGGAATGATGGGTTGGTCAGGCACGTTGAGCGAAAAGTCCGCATTGACGGTGATCTTTTGCCCACCCTCGGGCACCTTGATGTGTTGGTACATGAACTGCTCCGCTCGCGCTGTTGATGGGGTATTGGTCGGCGAATTCTAAGACAGGGGCCTGCCCTGCCGAAGGGATGGATTGGCCTTGTTTTTCACTGGGCAAACAGTGCACGCCAACGGTGCGAATTCCGGATGAATCGTGTCATCGGGAAGCCCCGAGGCAACGTTGATAATCGGCCCAAACCACTGCCCTCATCGCCCATGTCCTCACGTTTTGTGCGCATTTTCCTGAGCCTGCTGGTGCTCGGTTTCTCGCCTTTCACGCAAGCGCGTGACGAGCCACAAGCCTTACCGATGGTGCAACTGAACGCCGGCATGCACATGGTCCAGGCGCAGCTTGCTCGCACGCCCGAGCAACGCAGCATCGGCCTGATGCATCGCAAGTCCATGCCCATTCACGAGGGCATGCTGTTCATCTTCGAGGAACCGACCGTCCAGTGCTTCTGGATGAAGAACACGCTGCTGCCGCTGTCGGCCGCTTTCATCGACGACGACGGCACGGTGGCGAACATCGAGGACATGAAGCCGCAAACGCTCGACTCGCACTGCTCGAAAAAGCCCGTGCGCTTCGTGCTTGAGATGAACCAGGGCTGGTTCGCCAAGCGGGGCATCAAAGCGGGCTCCAAGCTGAGCGGTCAGCCCTTCAAGCGCTGAACCCGCGCTGGCCGTCGCCAGCGGCAACAAAAAAGGCCGGTCACTGACCGGCCTTTTTGCTGTGCGAAAAACCTCAGGCGAAGTTCTTTGCGGCGAAGTCCCAGTTCACCAGCGATGTCAGGAAGACCTCGACGAACTTCGGGCGCATGTTGCGGTGGTCGATGTAGTAGGCGTGTTCCCACACGTCAACGGTCAGCAAGGCCGTGTCGCCAGTGGTCAGCGGGGTGCCGGCGGCGCCCATGTTGACGATGTCCACCGTGCCATCGGCCTTTTTCACCAACCAGGTCCAGGCGGAACCGAAGTTGCCGACGGCGCTTTTGGTGAAGGCTTCCTTGAAGGCGGCATAGCTGCCGAACTTGGCGTTGATGGCATCGGCCAGTGCGCCGGTGGGTTCGCCACCGCCGCTCGGCTTCATGCAGTTCCAGAAGAAAGTGTGGTTCCAGATCTGCGCGGCGTTGTTGTAGACGCCACCGGACGACTTCTTGATGATGTCTTCCAGGCTCAGGCTCTCGAACTCGGTGCCCTTTTGCAGGTTATTGAGGTTCACCACATAAGCGTTGTGGTGCTTGTCATGGTGGTATTCCAGCGTTTCCTTGCTCATGTGCGGCACGAGTGCGTCGTGGGCGTAAGGCAAGGGAGGGAGAGTGTGTTCCATCTTTTTTTCCTTTCAGTGAATCGGGCAGTACAAAAAGCCAAGCACAAACGATCGGCGAGATTGTAGGCAGCTTGGCCACATCAGCCCCTGGGCAATTCGGATCTCAAAGTGGCCTCTTTCGGCTCAGCGAGACCTCGACGACATGGGCCAGCGCCTCGCCATCGGCCAGCACGGTGCGGATGGCCTGACCCGGGCTGAGCGCCCGCGCCGAGGTGACAGCCTGCCCCTGCGCATCGGTCACCCATGCATAGCCGCGTGACAGCACACGGCGCGGGTCGAGCGCCTGCAACCGGCCTTCCAGCGCGTGCAGCCGCTGTTCGCGCGACACGCCGTTCGCCAGCGCGGCACGTTGCAGGCGGGCGGCGTCTTCGGACAGGCGGCGTTGCTGCGCCTGGACCGTGCGCGCCGGGGCCGCGCTGAGGCGTTGCTGCAATGAAGACAGCCGCTGCACTTGGTGGCGCAGGGCATCGGCCGGCCGCATCAGGCGCAGCGTGGCGCGGTCGAGCCGCTGCGCATGCTGGTCGAGCGCCTGCGTCAGCCGCCGCCTCATGCGCAAAGCCAGCGCATCGAGCTGGTCGAGTTGTGACTGCCGCGTCGGCGAGGCCAGTTCGGCTGCGGCGGTGGGTGTCGGCGCGCGCAGGTCGGCGACGAAGTCGCACAGGCTGATGTCGGTTTCGTGGCCCACCCCGCACACCACTGGCAGTGGGCAATTGGCCACCGCGCGCACCACCCGTTCGTCGTTGAACGCCCACAGGTCTTGCAGCGAGCCACCACCCCGGCACACGATCAACACGTCCACCTCGTGCCTTCGCCCAGCCTGCCCGATTGCCTCGACCAGCGCGGCGGGCGCTTCAGCCCCCTGCACCAGGCTCGGGTAGACGACAACCTCGACATGCGGCGCGCGCCGCGCCAACGCCGTCAGCACATCGTGCAACGCGGCGGCGCCGAGTGAGGTGACCACCCCGATGCGGCGTGGAAACAGGGGCAGCTCGCGTTTGCGGTCCACGTCGAACAGGCCTTCGGCTTCCAGACGGGCCTTGAGCCGCAGGAACTGCTCGAACAAGGCGCCGTCGCCCGCGCGTTGCATCGACTCGACCACGAACTGCAACTCGCCGCGCGGTTCGTACAGCGCCAGCCGGCCGCGAAGTTCGACCAACTGCCCGTCGGCCGGCGCGAAGTCGAGCATGCCTGCCGAGCGGCGGAACATCGCGCAGCGGACCGCCCCGGCCGCGCCGTCGGCGTCTTTCAGGCTGAAGTAGCAATGGCCACTCGCCGCGCGAGAAAACCCGGACAGTTCGCCCCGCACCGTGCAGGCCGAAAAGCGCGCCGAGAGAGCGTCGGACACCGCGTGCAGCAGCGCCACAACGCCCCAGACCATGCGCTCCAACCGGGGCTGCACCGGCTCAACCACGCGCAAACCCAAGGCCGATGCGGGTTGAGAACTCCACAAGCGCGCCATTCAAGGCCCAGCGCGTCGTTTTGCCTGTCATGGGGCTTTCACAATCTCTCAAGTATTTGATTTTCAAAGACTTTTTGCTGCCTAAAGAATGAGCAACCTGTTGCAGGGCTTGATTTGGCGCGGCTTTCGCACGATCGCCACCCAGTTGCCCACAAAGTTATCCACAGCTACGGTGGACGGAATCGGTGCTTTTTGTGATCGAGTCGGCGCGGACGGCCTGAACAGCAACAGCGCGCAACAGGGCCAAGAGGCTGGGGGGTCGGCCCGGGCTTGGGGCCATAATCCGCCGACCCGAAAAACGGGCTTGCGAGGGCGGCACAGTTCAGCGTTTTCAGCGTCTGTTCACTGCCCCTCCACCGCACGCAACGACTCCACGCACGCAGAGAGGACCGGATTGTTTTCGATCATACAAGCCGCTGGTTGGCCGATTTATCCGCTTCTTCTGTGCTCCGCGATTGGCCTCGCACTCGTCATCGAACGGTTCTACAACCTTCGCCCCGCCCGTGTGGCGCCGCCTCGTTTGCTTGACGAAGTGATCTCGGTGACCCGGGCCCACCTGCCCGCCCCCGACGTCGTCAACAAGCTCGCCGCCAGTTCGCTGCTGGGCACCGTGCTGGCCACTGGCTTGCGCGCGGTGGTGGCCGACCCGCGCATCCAGGAAGAAGCGTTGCGCAGCGCCTTCGAGTCGTCGGGCCGCGCCGCCATCCACCGCATGGAGCGTTACCTCAACACGCTCGGCACCATCGCCACTTCAGCGCCGCTGCTGGGGCTGTTGGGCACGGTGGTTGGCATGATCGAGATCTTCGGCTCGCAGGCACCCACTGGCGGCAACAACCCTGCTCTGCTGGCGCACGGCATCTCGGTCGCGCTGTACAACACCGCTTTCGGCCTGATCATCGCCATCCCGTCGCTGATGTTCTACCGCTACTTCCGCGGCCTGGTCGATGCCTACACGCTGGAAATGGAACAAGCCTCGGAACGGCTGGTACCGCACCTGATGCGCTTTTCGATCGCCGCCCGGCGCGCGACACCGGCGCCCGCCACCGCCTGAGACCGCGATGAAGTTCAGCAAGCACCGCCCGGAAGAACCTGAGATCAACCTGATCCCGTTCATCGATGTGCTGCTCGTGATCCTGATCTTCCTGATGCTCTCGACCACGTATTCCAAGTTCACCGAGTTGCAGGTCAACTTGCCGACGGCGAACGCCGAGAAGCCGAAAGACCAGCCGAAAGAGATCATCGTCGCGGTGTCGGCCGACGGCAGGTTTTCCATCAACCGCAAGTCGCTGGACAACCGCAGCGTCGAAGGCGTGACCGGCGAACTGGCCGCCGCCAGCCAGGGCAACGCCGAATCGGTGGTCATCATTTCGGCCGACGCCGCCTCGCCGCACCAATCGGTCATCACCGTGATGGACGCCGCCCGGCGTGCCGGCCTGACCCGCCTCACCTTCGCCGCGCAGTTGTCCAACGGTGGCGAAGCGCGCTGAGCGCCGCTCGCCCGACATGAGGGCCGCTCAGCGCCTGCAGGCCGCCTGGCTGGTTCGCGGCGGGCTGTCGTTTTGGCTGTTGCCAGTGTCATGGGCTTACCGGGCGCTGGTCACCGTGCGCCGCGCCCTCTACCGAATGGGCGCCCTGAACAGCGAAACGCTGCCCGTGCCCGTGGTGGTGGTGGGCAACCTGATCGCCGGCGGCGCCGGCAAAACACCAACCACGATGGCCGTGGTTGCGGCCTTGCGCCGGCATGGCTTCACCCCCGGGGTGATCTCTCGTGGCTATGGGCGACAGGCCGACACCGTGATGGCCGTCGAACCCGACACCCCTGCCACAGCCTGTGGAGACGAACCCCTGCTGATGCGACTGCGCACTGCGGCGCCCGTGGTGGTGGGCCACGCACGCGTGGCGGCCGGACGAGAACTGCTGCGCTTGCACCCGGCGGTGAACGTGCTCGTCAGTGACGACGGACTGCAGCACCTGCACATGGCCCGGCAGGCTCAGGTGATCGTCTTCGACGAACGCGGCGCCGGCAATGGCTGGCTGCTGCCCGCCGGCCCGCTGCGCGAGCCGGTGCCGTGCGAGCTTCCGGCGCGCAGTGTGGTGGTCTACAACTCCGAAGCACCGTCCACCCCGTGGCCAGGCCATGTGGCGGTGCGGCGCCTGGCTGGCGTGGTGTCTCTGGCCGACTGGTGGCGCGGTGAACCGGCCACGCTTGGCGCTTTGGCCGCGCTGGCCGGCCGCCCCGTGCTGGCCACCGCCGGCATGGCCCGGCCGCAGCGCTTTTTTGACATGCTGACCGCCGCCGGCCTGCGCATCACGCCCCTGCCCCTGCCCGACCACCACAACTTTGCCG
>JAYSYW010000016.1:0-16068 GCA_043727255.1 Rhizobacter sp.
CGGGCGCCGGCGCCGAACGGGGCGCGCAACGGCTGCAACGCCAGCGGCTGCGGCGTTGGTCCGCTGGCGGTCGACAGCGACGCCTTGCTCGACCCGCTGACGCCCGGCCTGGCCGAGCGCGTGCGCCAGTGGCGCGAGCAGCCGCGGGTGCGGGCGCTGCGCGACGAATCGAAGCTGCGGCTGGGCACCCTGATCCAGCGCACCGGCGCCTGCGTGGCCGACGGCCACTGCACCGAAGACAGCGCGCTGCGTTTCATCGACTGGCTTGAACCTTTGCTGCGCCGCGACAGCTACCTCGCGCTGCTGGTCGAACGCAGCGCAGTGATGCACCGCCTGCTGCGCCTGCTGGGCCTGGCACGCTGGCCGATGCGCTACCTGATGCGCCACCCCGGGGTGATCGACGAGCTGTCGGACGAACGCCTGCTGCACGACCGCTTCGACGCCGCCGAGTACATCGCCAACCTAGACGAGCGCCACCGCGCCTGGCAACGCGCCGGCGAAGACAACGAAGACGCGCTGCTCGACACCTTGCGCCATGCCCACCACGCCGAGGTCTTCCGCACCCTGGTGCGCGACGTCGAAGGCCTGATCACGGTGGAGCAGGTGGCCGACGATCTGTCGGCCCTGGCCGATGCCACGCTAGCCTGCGTGTTGCGCTGGGCCTGGCCGCGGCTGCGCCAGCACCACCGCGAGACGCCCAACTTCGCCGTCATCGCCTACGGCAAGCTGGGCGGCAAGGAGCTGGGCTACGGCAGCGACCTCGATGTCGTCTTCCTCTACGACGACGCCGACGAAGCCAGTGCCGAGGATCGCGACCGCGCACAGGAGGTGTATGGCCACTTCGTGCGCAAGCTGATCACCTGGCTGACGCTGCGCACCGCCGCAGGTGAGCTGTTCGACATCGACACCGCGCTGCGGCCCAACGGCAACTCGGGGCTGCTGGTCACCTCGATGAACTCGTTCGAGAACTACCAACAGGGCCGGGGCAGCAACACCGCCTGGACGTGGGAACACCAGGCCGTGACAAGGGCGCGTTTTTGCGCCGGCATGGCCGAGCTGAACCCCCGCTTCGAGGCCGTGCGACGCACCGTGTTGTCGGCCGAGCGCGACCTGAAATCGCTGCGCGAAGAGGTCGTCACGATGAGCCAACGGGTGCGCGCCGCGCATCCGGTGAAAGCCGGCCTGTTCGACGTGAAGCACAGCCCCGGCGGCATGATGGACGCCGAATTCGCCATGCAGTACATGGTGCTCGCGCACAGCTGCAAGCACGCGGAATTGCTCGACAACGTCGGCAACATCGCGCTGCTGCAACGTGCCGAAGCCTGTGGGTTACTGAGCCCTGGCTCCGGCCATGCCGCAGCCAATGCGTACCGAGAGTTGCGCCGCGCGCAGCACAAGGCGCGGTTGGATGAACGGCCGACGCAGGTCGAACCCGCATCGGTGGCGGCCTACCGCGACGCGGTGCTGGCGGTGTGGCGCGAGGTGTTTCCATCGGCCGCTTGAGGGCCTGGCAAGCGCCGGGTGTGGGTTGGTGCCTGCTGGCCGCCGTGCTGGCGCTGGCAACGCTGACGGCCCAAGCCGCCGCCCCCTTGCGCATCGACTGGCAACCCGGCCTCGCCACCACGCAACCCTGGCGCTGGTGGAGCGCGGCCTTTGTGCACTACAGCGCCTTGCACCTCGGGGCCAACTTGCTGGGCACGGCCCTCGTCGCCGCATTCGGCTGGCGTGCAAGCGTGCCCGGGCACATCACGCTGGCTTGGACGGCCGCCTGGCCCCTCACGCAGTTGGGCCTGGCGCTGCAACCGAGCCTGCTGCACTACGGCGGTTTGTCGGGCGTGTTGCATGCCGGTGTGGCGGTCGTGGCGGTGCACCTGATCGCGCGGGGGCCGAAGCGGCAGCGCCTGTTGGGTGGCGCGGTGTTGCTGGGGCTGGGCCTCAAGCTTGTCAGCGAAACCCCGTGGCTCGGCGCTGTGCAACACCCACCCGGCTGGGACATCGGCATCGCGCCCTTCGCCCATGTGAGCGGCACGCTGGCCGGCGTGCTGTGTGGCGCGGTGGCCGAGGGCTGGCACCTGCGCGCCAAGATGCGCCGGGGCTGATTCAGCCCCTAATGCGCGCCACCAGCGAGGTCGTTGAATAGCCCTCGACGAAGGGAATGGCCAAAGCCTTGCCGCCCCAGCTTCGCACCAGGCGCGTTTCTTCCAGCGTCTCCATGTCGTAGTCGCCACCCTTGACGTACAGGTCGGGCCGCACACGCGCCATCAACTGCACCGGGGTGCGCTCGTCGAACAGGGTGACAAGGCTGACGCTCTCAAGCGCGGCCAGCACACAGGCGCGGTCCACCTCGGCATTCAACGGGCGGTCGGGCCCTTTGCCGAGCAGGCGCGCCGAGGCGTCGCTGTTGAGGCCGATCACGAGGCTGGCTCCGCGCGCACGCGCTTCAGCCAGGTAGGTGACGTGGCCTCGGTGCAGGATGTCGAACACGCCGTTGGTGAACACCAGCGGCCGGGGCAATGCGGCCACACGCGCCACCAGTTGGTCGGCACTGCAGAGTTTGTCGAGGAAAGAAGCCATGGCGAATTGTCGCGTGCGTGCCTGCGCAGCAGGAGTGCGCTGACTAAACTGCCCTTCCCCAAGTCTTTGATGGCAGGCATTAAATGATCACACTGTGCGGCTCGTCCGTCTCGAACTACTACAACAAGGTGAAGATTGCACTGCTCGAAAAGGGCGTGCCGTTCACCGAAGAACGCGTCGAGACCGGCCGCAGCGACGAGGAGGTGCTGAGCGCTTCGCCGCTCGCCAAGATCCCGTTCATCCGCACGCCCCAAGGCAACCTGTGCGAGAGCCAGACCATCATCGAGTACATCGAGGCGATCCACCCTGAACCCGCACTGCTGCCGAGCGACCCTTGGCAGGCCGCCAAGACGCGCGAACTGGTCACCTTCATTGAACTGCACCTGGAGCTGGCGGCGCGCGAGTTGTACCCGCAAGCATTCTTCGGCGGGACGATCAGCGAAGCGAACGCCGCGCGCGTGCGCAAGCTGCTCGAAAAGAACATCACCGCCCTCAAGCGCCTGGCAACGTTTTCACCGTTCGTGGCCGGCGCACAGTTCACGCTGGCCGACTGCGCGGCCTGGGCCCACCTTCCACTCATCGTGAGGGCAACGAAAGCGGTCTACGGCGAAGACCTGCTGGCGTCCGCAGGCATCGACGTGCGGACCTACACCCAGTTCATCGCCACGCGCCCGTCGGTGCAGAAGGTGGTGGCCGACCGCAAGGCCGACCAGACTCGGGCAGCGGCCGCGAAAGCCGGCTGAACCCGCAAAAAAGCCCGCACGCAGCGGGCTTTTTAAATCGGCGCGCTGAAGCGCCATGGAAGCTCGCCCTCAGGCCGGTGTGGCTCCGGGCTGCTGGCGAACGGCCGCAGCCGCCGCGACCGCCGCAGTCATTTCCTTGCGGAAGCGGTTCAGTTCCTGGACGCTCGCGAAGCTGCGTTCCATCAGCAGGCCAAGGTTGTGCAGGATGCGGTCGACCACCTTGGTTTCCCACACCGCGTCGAACTGGATCTGCTTGTCGAGCCATTGCTCCAGCCATTCCGGGTTGGGCAGGCGGCTCTGGATGGTGTCGCGCGGGAACAGCTTCTCGTTGACGTGCAGGTTGGTCGGGTGCAGCGCCTGCGCGGTGCGGCGCGCGCTGGCCATCAACACACCGACCTTGGCGAAAGCGGCCCGGGCCTCGTCGCCGAACTTTTGCATCGCCCGCTTCATGTAGCGCAGGTAGGCGCCGCCGTGGCGGGCTTCGTCGCGGGCCAGGGTTTCGTAGATGGCCTTGATGACGGGTTCTTGGTGCCACTCGGCGGCACGGCGGTACCAGTGGTTCAGCCGGATCTCGCCGCAGAAGTGAAGCATCAGCGTTTCGAGTGCTGGAGCGGGGTCGAACTCAAAGCGGATGGCATGCAGCTCTTCTTCGGTTGGGACCAGGTCCGGGCGGAAGCGCCGCAGGTACTCCATCAACACCAGCGAGTGCTTCTGTTCTTCAAAGAACCAGACGCTCATGAAGGCGGAGAAGTCGCTGTCGTCGCGGTTGTCGCGCAAGAACATTTCGGTGGCCGGCAACGCCGCCCACTCGGTGATCGCGTTCATCTTGATGGTTTGTGCTTGTTCTTCGCTCAGGCGACTTCCATCGAACTGGTCCCATGGAATGTCGGTGTCCATGTTCCAGCGCACAGCCTCAAGCTGCTTGAAGAGTTCGGGGTACAGCATGGTGATGTCTCGGTGTGGAACCAGCATTTTAGTCGGCGAGGGTGACAGCCTCTTTTACGCCAGCTCCCTGCAAGGGTGATCAGAGAACCCCTTAGCGCCAAGGTTCCCCGCCTGCACGGTGCACGCATTGCATCCAGGCATTGGATTGATGCGTATGGCTTGCTATGCCGCCGCGCGGAACCTGCCCTCAAACGCGATCGACACGCAGTGGGCTCGCGCGTGAAAACTTGCTGATGCAAAGTTATACCAATCAGTATATATTTCATACCAATAAGTTCAGACAACACCCGAAACGCAATGCTCGCCGCTCATCCACCTGTTCAACCCGTCACATTTCTTCGCCCTGCGGAAATGGAACTCTGTGGTTCGACGCCGGTCAGACCCTGCAGAAGTGCGAGTCTGTTGTCCTTTCTCAATTCAGGGTCGGCACTTGTCTGCCGCGGCGTCCGGAAGTACCTTTCTGACTCGCAATCGAAACCTTTTTCACTGCTGCACAGCCTGTCGGTTCATCCGACTGAAATCCCGGGGCGGTTCTCCTCCTCCCTCCTCCCTCCCTCCTTCGCACCGGGGCGCTGTACAGCGGTCTTTATTGAACAGGATGTCGCCCCAGCGGGCGGCATCCTGTTTCCACATCTGGAGACCGCAGGGTGAAGCGCATTGCCGTCATCGGCTCGGGCATTTCGGGCCTGGCCAGCGCCTACCGGCTCGCCACCCACGCGCAGGTCACGTTGTTCGAGGCGGGCGCATATTTCGGTGGCCACTCGCACACGGTTGATGTGCGGCTTGAAGGCCTGACGCACGGGGTGGACACCGGCTTTCTGGTGTTCAACGAACGCACCTACCCGAACCTGATCGCGCTGTTCGACGAACTGCGCGTGAAGACTGTGGCTTCCGACATGTCGTTTTCGGTCAAGGCGCCCGGCCTTGACCTCGAATGGAGCGGCAGCAACCTCAACACCGTGTTCGCCCAGCGCCGCAACCTGCTGCGGCCCGGCTTCTACCGAATGCTGACCGACGTGTTGCGCTTCAACAAGCTCGCCACAGCCATCGCCGAGCGCAATGAAGAGGCCCAGCTTCAACAGTCGATTGGCGACTTTCTCGCCGAACAGCGTTTCTCGAACGAGTTCCGCGATTGGTACTTCCTGCCGATGATCGGCAGCATCTGGTCGTGCCCGACCGATCAGATGCTGCGGTTCCCCATCGCCACGATGATCCGGTTCTGCCACAACCACGGGCTGATCCAGGTGAGCGATCGGCCGCGTTGGTTCACCGTGGCCGGGGGCGCGCGCAACTACGTGCGCCGCATGCTGTGGCGCATCACCGACACGCGGCTGAACACGCCGGTGCGCCAGGTGCGCCGCCTGCCCCCGGGCAGCGGCCAGGTCGGCGTGCTGGTCAGCACCGACACCGGCACCGAACGCTTCGACGAGGTGGTGATGGCCTGCCACAGCGACCAGTCGCTGGCCCTGCTGGTCGACGCCACACCGGCCGAGCGCCAGGTGCTCGGCGCCATTCGCTACCACCGCAACCGCGCGGTGCTGCACACCGACACCTCGCTGCTGCCGCGCCGCAAGCTCGCATGGGCGGCATGGAACTACGAGCGTTCCACCGAAGACTCGCGCGAGCAGGCGTCCGTCTGCCTGCACTACCTGTTGAACCGCCTGCAGCCCTTGCCGTTCCAGCAGCCGGTGATCGTGTCGCTGAACCCGGTGACCGAGCCGCGTGCCGACAGCGTGCAAGGCGACTTCGACTACGCCCACCCGGTGTTCGACCAAGCCGCCATCGCCGCGCAGGCGCGTCTGCCCGAGATTCAAGGCGTGGCACGCACCTGGTTCTGTGGCGCCTGGACGCGATATGGCTTCCATGAAGACGGCCTGATGTCGGCCATGGCCGTGGTCGAAGGCATCCAGTCGCTGCCCCAGTCGGGCCTGGAACGGGGCGCGGCGGCATGAACACCCACCTGCCCGAGCCCCTGATCGGCATGGGGCAGGTGCGCCACACCCGGCTGCGCCCGGCGAAGAACAGCTTCGCCTACCCCACCTACTTCTTGATGCTGCCGATGCGTCGCCTGCGCACCGCGCCGCATGCCACGCTGGCGCGCAACCGCTTCGGTCTCATCAGCTTCTTCGACCGCGACCATGGTGACGGCCGTGCCGATGCGCTGGCCTGGGTCGAAGACCTGCTGGCACAAGAAGGCATTGCCGATGCCGACGGCGAGGTCTGGCTGCATTGCTACCCGCGCGTGCTGGGCCACACCTTCAAGCCGGTGAGCTTCTGGTACTGCCACCGGGCCGACCAGTCGCTGGCGGCCATCGTGGTCGAAGTCAACAACACCTTCGGTGAACGCCACTGCTATTTGCTGCGCGAGCCCGGGCTGGCCTTCGGGCGCGAGTTGCGCGCCGACAAGGTCTTTCATGTGTCGCCGTTTTGCAGCGTTGAAGGCCAGTACCGCTTCCGCTTCATGCGCACCGATGTGCATCCGCCCGGCCACGCATCGCGTACAGAACCTGCAAGAACAGTGGTTCGCATTGACCACGACAACAACGACGGCCCCTTGATCCAGACCTGCGTGTCGGGCCGCCTGTTGCCGCTGTCACCGCAAACCCTGCGCGCCGCCTTCTTCGGCATGCCCTTGATGAGCTTCGGCGTCATCGCGCGCATTCACTGGCAGGGGCTGAAGCTGTGGCGCAAGCGCGTGCCCTTCCTCCGCAAGCCCGAACCGCCACACGCCTTCGTGACCCGCTGACCTGTTGCTGACTGTTTGCCGACCCTTCGCTGGCCCTTCGTTGACCCACTGCCGTTCCATCGACTTCACGCCACACCATGAGCCTGACCACCACCTCGTTCCAGCCCCTCACGCTGCCCGACTCCGCCCCCGCTGCGGCGCGTGCGGTGTTCCGGCTCATGAAGAACCTGAAGCACGGCACGCTGGACATCCAGTTGCCCGACGGCAGCCACCAGCGCTTTGGCACCGAAGGCGGGCTGCATGCGTCGATACGCCTGCGCAACTGGAATGTCTGCGCCGCCGCGCTCAAGTCAGGCGACATCGGCTTTGCCGAAAGCTTCATCGCGGGCGACTGGGCGAGCCGCGACCTGGTCACGCTGCTCAAGCTCTTCATCGCCAACCGCGACGAGATCGAGTCGGTGGTCTACGGCTCCTGGTGGGGCTCGTTGCTGTACCGCGCGAAGCACCTGTTCAACCGCAACTCGCGCCACGGCAGCAAGAAGAACATCCACGCCCACTACGACCTGGGCAACGCGTTCTACAGCCTGTGGCTCGACCCGACCATGAACTATTCGAGCGCCTGGTTCGACGGCAACCCCGCCGCGCCGATGGAACAGGCCCAGTGGGCCAAAGTGCGGCGCGCACTGACCGAATGCGGCGTGAAACCCGGCGACCGCGTGCTTGAACTCGGCTGCGGCTGGGGCGCCTTGGCCGAATGCGCAGGCCGCGACTTCGGCGCCACGGTGACGGGTGTCACGCTGTCGAACGAACAGTTGGCCTATGCACAAGCCCGCGTTGAACGCGCCGGCGTTCCGGCCGACCTGCGCTTTCAAGACTACCGAGACATTGCTGATGGCCCCTTCGACGCCATCGCCTCGATCGAGATGTTCGAGGCCGTGGGCCGCGAGTACTGGCCCGGTTTCTTCGACACCGTGAAGCGCCAGTTGAAGCCCGGCGGCAAGGCCTGCATCCAAAGCATCACGATCCGTGACGACCTGTTCGCGCGGTACGTCAAGTCCACCGACTTCATTCAGCAGTACATCTTCCCCGGGGGCCTGCTGCCCAGCCCCAGCGCGTTCCGAGAAGCCGCCACACAGGCCGGGCTGAAGGTCGTCAACGAGTTGTCGTTCGGCCCCGACTACGCCGAGACGCTGCGCCGCTGGCGCGAAAGCTTTCTGAGCCAGGACGCGCAGGTGCGCAAGCTCGGGTTCGACACCCGCTTCATGCGCATCTGGGAGTTCTACCTCGCCTACTGCGAGGCGGCCTTCGCCACGGGCAACACCGGCGTCATGCAGTTCACGCTGCAACGCGATTGAGGCTGTCCATGGCGCGCGCGCTGCCCGTGTCACGCCGGCTGGTGCTGTTGGGCGCCGCCGCGAGTGCGCTGCCCACTGCGGCACAAACCAACGTGCCGGTCGAAGTGCAGGCCGAACTGAAAGACGCGCGCTTGCAGGGCAGTGGCCGCTTCCGCTTTCTGGGCTTGAGCATCTACGACGCACGCCTGTGGGTGCAGCCGGGGTTTGCAGCCAGCGCCTTCAGCGCGCATGCCTTTGCGCTCGAACTCGAATACCAGCGCGCGCTGGTTGGCAAGCTGATCGCAGAGCGCTCGCTCGACGAGATGAAGAAGGTCGGCACCGTGAGTGCGGACCAAGCCACGCGCTGGCTCGCCGCGATGACGCAGACCTTCCCCGACGTGAAGCAAGGCGACCGCCTCACCAGCATCCACCGTGAGGGCGTGGCCCGCTTCTTCCTCAACGGCCAGCCGATCGGCGACGTGCGTGATGCCGACTTCGCCCGGTTGTTCTTCGGCATCTGGTTGTCGCCCCGCACGTCTGACCCGGCCCTGCGCCGCGCTTTGGTGGGCGCATGAACACCGTCACCACCACGCTGGAGCCGCCCGCTGGCGGCACGACGGCGCATGGGCGCGATGGCTTGAACTACGGCGCGCTTGGCCTGCCGCTGGCTTTCGTCGCCCTGCCCTTGTATGTGGTGCTGCCGCAGCACTACGCCAGCGCCTTCGGCGTGCCGCTCGCGTTGCTGGGTTTTCTGTTGCTCGGCACCCGCCTGCTCGACGCGGTGGCCGACCCCTGGATCGGCCGCTGGGCCGATGGCTGGTTGGCGCATTCGGCGGGCCGCGCGTGGCTCGCGCTGGCCTTGGCCGCTGGAGCGTTGGCGGTGGGCTTTCGTGGCCTGTTCTTTCCGCCACCAAGCTTGGCCCCCCCCGCGCTGCTGGTCTGGTGCGGCGTGTGGCTGACCATCACCTACCTCAGCTACAGCGTGGTCGGCGTCATCCACCAAGCCTGGGGCGCGCGGCTGGGCGGTGATGAACCCGTGCGCGCCCGCATCGTCGCGTGGCGTGAAGGGCTGGCATTGCTGGGCGTGCTGGTGGCAAGCGTGTTGCCGTCGGTGCTGGGGCTGTCGGCCACAAGCGGCGTGTTTGCGCTGCTGCTGGCATTGGGCGTGTGGATGCTGCGTGCGGCGCCGCAAGCTCGGCCTTCGCCACACCAAGCGCCGGTGCGTGTGCCAGTGCCCATGCGGCTGCCGTTCGCCAGCCCGGCATTTCGCCGCTTGCTGTGGGTCTACCTCGTCAACGGCACGGCCAGCGCAGTGCCGGCCACGTTGGTTCTGTTCTTCATTCGCGACCGCCTGCAGGCGCCGACCTACGAGCCCTTGTTCCTGGCCAGCTACTTCGCGGCGGGCGCCTTGTCGATGCCACTGTGGGTGCGCCTCGTCGGCCGCTTCGGCTTGGCCCAAGCGTGGCTGGCCGGCATGGGCTTGAGCGTGGCGGTCTTCGTGTGGGCGGCCACCCTCAGCGCGGGCGACGTGGCCGGCTTCACCGCCGTCTGCGTGCTCAGCGGCGTGGCGCTCGGGGCCGACCTGAGCGTGCCACCCGCCTTGCTCGCCGGGGTGATCCAGCGGGCGGGCCACGGCGGCCGAGCCGAGGGCGCTTACTTCGGGTGGTGGAACCTGGCGACCAAGCTGAACCTGGCGCTGGCTGCCGGCTTGGCGCTGCCGCTGCTGCAAGCCATTGGCTACGCGCCAGGCAGCCAGAACGCGCAGGCGCTGTCGGCGCTGACCGTTGCGTACTGCCTGCTGCCCTGCGTCTTGAAACTGATCGCGGCCGGCCTGTTGTGGGCCTTGTGGCTGCGTGCACCGTTGATGACGAAGGCCCCATGAACATCCGATCACGCACGGCTTGGGCCGTGGCAACCCCATGGCACTGAACCCCCGCATCACCGACTGGAACGGTCGCATCGTCTGGCTGGTGGGCGCGTCCACCGGCATCGGCCGCGCCACCGCGCACCTGCTGCATCAGCGCGGGGCGCAGGTGATCGTGTCGGCGCGCAACTCGGCGTCGCTGCACGAGTTCGAAGTCACGCATCCCGGCGCGCTGGGCCTGCCGGTCGATGCGACCGAGCGCGAGTCGATCGCCGACGCCACGCGCACGGTGCTGGCGCGCTTCGGCCGCATCGACCTGGTGGTCTATTGCGCCGGCTACTACCAGGCCATGCGCGCCACGCAGTTCGACCTGGCGACGGCACTGAAGCATCAACAGGTCAACTACGTTGGCGCGCTGTACCTGCTGGACGCCGTGTTGCCGGTGTTGACGCGCCAAAAGCACGGCCACCTGAGCCTCGTTTCCAGCGTGGCGGGCTACCGGGGCCTGCCCAATTCGCTGGGCTATGGCCCGACCAAGGCGGCACTCATCAACCTGGCGCAAACGCTCTACATCGACCTGCACCCGCTCGGCATTGGCACCTCGGTCATCAACCCGGGCTTTGTGTCCACGCCCTTGACGGCGGGAAATGACTTCCAGATGCCCGCGCTCATCACGCCTGAACAAGCGGCGCACGAGATGCTCAAGGGCTGGGCTGCGGGCAGGTTCGAAATTCACTTCCCAAAGCGTTTCACGCTGTGGCTGAAGGCGCTCAGCCACGTCGGCGACGCCTTCTACTTCAAAGCGATTCGCCGGGCGACCGGGCTGTGATGGCACGCAGCGACGACCCGCGTGTGGCCCGCGTGGTGGCCTTGTTCGAGGGGCTGACGCCACAAGACATCTCACGGCTCGGTGGGGTCTACGCCGCCCATGCGCACTTCAAAGACCCGTTCCAAGACGTGCACGGCCTGCCCGCCGTGCAGCAGGTGTTCAGGCACATGTTCAGTGCCTTGCATGAGCCACGTTTTGTGGTGCACGACATCGTGGTTCAAGGCGACCAGTGTTTTCTGAGCTGGGACTTCCTGTGCCGCTTCAAGCGCTTCAGCGACCAGCCCCAGGTGGTGCGCGGTGCCTCGCACCTGCGCTTCGATGCGCAAGGCCTTGTCAGCGTGCACCGCGATTACTGGGACGCCGCTGAAGAGCTGTACGAAAAGCTGCCCGTGCTGGGCGGCCTGATGCGCTGGCTGAAGCGCCGGGCGCGAACCTGATTCACCTCGGCCGTGCCGCCATGCGCCAAGCGACCACCACCACGCTGAACGCCAGCAGCGACAACCAGGCCGACTGCCCCGGCACGCCAAAGCCGTCGAACATGACACCGCTCACGGCCGGCCCGAAAGCGCCGCCCGCCGTGTAGCCGGTGATCATGGCGGCGGCCCCCGCCACGGTCGAGGTGTGCGCGAACACATGCGCCACCCGCACCATCGTCAGCGTGTACAGCGCGCCGCCCACCGCGCCCCATACGAAGGCGCTGAACCACAGCAGCCACGGCGCCTGGGTCGAGCCCACAAAGGCCGCCGACGCCATCAACAGCAGCGCGCCCGCCACCACAAACACAGGGCGCGGCGCCACGTGGTCGGCCACCCAACCGCTGGGGTACTGCACCAGGAAGCTGCCAACCCCCAGCACGCCGGCAATCGACGCGGCGGCGGCGAGCGACAAGCCGGTCTGCGCGCCATGCGCGCTGGTCATCGACGACAGCCCGGCTTCAAACACGCCCCCGGCGAAGGCAACCCAGACCAAGCCCGGCACGGCCCCGAAAGCGGCCCACAAACCGATGGCGGGCGCATCTGCATGACCTGCCTTCAAGCGGCTGATGGACCGCGACCACGTCAAGGCGATCGCACCCAAGAGGAACAGCACCGCCAGCACCGTGAGGCCGCGGGATGACCAGGGCAACAGCCCGGGCAGGAACGGGCCCACGGCCAACGCGGCGCCAAGGGCCGTCTGGTACAGCCCCGTCAACCGGCCGCGCCGTTCCAGCGGCGCGTTGTGTGCGATCAGTGCTTCGGTGCCATTCCAGGCCGCCGCCGAACCCAGCCCACCCAGCGCGGACAGCACACACCACAGGCCGTAATGCTCAACGCTGGCATACCCCAGCGTTGCCAGCGCCTGCAGCGCCAGCCCCAGCCGATAAGCACGCGCCACGCCGATGCGGTCGAACACCCAAGGCATCAGCGGCACCATCAGGGCCACGCTCAGGAAAGGCAGCATCGCGAACATGCCGATCGCCGTGGCCGACACCCCGAGCGCCTGCAAGCGCACCGCCAGCACCGGGTTGAGCATCGAGAACGACAACACCACCAGCGTGGTGGAAGCGGCCACCCGCGTGAGCGCGCGAAGAGGCGACGTTGCAGCCATCACCACCGCCACGCTACTTGAGCCAGCCCTTGCGATGGAAGTACCAGAACGGCGAAATGATGCTGACCAGCATCAGGCCGAGTGCGAACGGGTAGCCGAAGCCCCAGTCAAGCTCAGGCATGGCGCGGAAGTTCATGCCGTAGATGCTGGCGATCAGCGTAGGCGGCAGCAGCGCCACGCTGGCCACCGAGAAGATCTTGATGATCTTGTTCTGGTTGATGTTGATGAAGCCGACCGTCGCGTCGAGCAAGAAGTTGATCTTGTCGAACAGGAACGCGGTGTGGCTGTCGAGCGAGTCAATGTCGCGCAGGATCTGCCGCGCCTCTTCAAACTGCTCGGCGTTGAGCATGCGGCTGCGCATCATGAAACTGATGGCACGGCGGGTGTCCATCACATTGCGGCGAATGCGGCCGTTCAAGTCTTCCTCACGCGCGATGGCCGACAGCGCCTCACCGGCGGCCTGGTCGTTCACGTCTTGCTTCAAGACCCGGGCGCTGACTTTTTCAAGGCTGTCGTAAATGCCTTCCAGCGCATCGGCGCTGTACTCGGCATCGGCGTCGTACAGCTTGAGCAGCACGTCTTTCGCGTCGTCAATCAGCGCCGGGATGCGGCGTGCCCGCAACCGCAACAAACGAAACACCGGCAGGTCTTCGCCGTGGATCGAAAACAGCACCTTGTTGTGCAGGATGAAGGCCACCCGCACGTTGCGCGGGGTTTCATCGTCGTCGATCAAAAAGTCGGAGCGGATGTGCAGTTCGCCGTTGTCTTCTTCATAGAAGCGCGCCGACTCTTCCAAGTCGTCATCAACGATGTCTTCGGGGATGCTGACGCCGAAACGCTGTGCGATCCAGCCCTTTTCTTCCGGCGTCGGCGATTCGAGATCAACCCAGACCGGATGCACGCCCGACAGGGCCTCGGGGCTTTCAATTTCTTCCTGAAACAGCCGGCCGTTCGCCAGCGTGAACACATTCAGCATGCAAAAGCTCCAACAGGGCCGGCCAGCGGCGGGCGCGCTGCCGAAGGCCTGGAATCTCAACGGATGGGAGGGGAAACCGTCTCACTCCGGGCCTGGCGCGCTCGGGGCGCTGCGGTGTCGGAGCGGACGGTCACCGAGGGTGAGAGCTGTCCAAAATGCACTCCATCAAATGGAACGCCAAATTATGTCATCGGCCTTTTTCACCGCATCACCATGACGGTGCGCGGGGGTCCCCCCAGGCATGCCGGGAACGCATGAAATACCGCTCAAGTAAGCACTTTTGCACGCTGCGAAACACCTCTTCGTGTTGCATCAGAAGTCGAGCCGCCAAACCCTTGTCACGCCCCGGGTTCACGTGCACACTGAATCAAACGGCCTCGCGGTCCACCCCTCTTCCCACCCTTCCCCACCTCTCTCGTCCTGCTTTCATTGCCCCCCTCACCCCTTGAAAAGGAGTCCTCATGAACTTGACGATCAGCGGCCATCACCTCGACGTGACACCGGCATTGCGCGAGTACGTGCTGACGAAGCTGGACCGAGTCACGCGGCATTTCGACCAGGTGGTCGACATCAATGTCTTGCTGTCGGTTGAAAACCTGAAGGAGAAAGAACGCAGGCAGAAGGCGGAAGTCACCGTCCGAGTCAAGGGCAAAGACATCTTCGTTGAGCAAAGCCACGAAGACCTCTACGCCGCCGTCGACCAGTTGATGGACAAGCTCGATCGCCAGGTCTGCCGCTACAAGGACAAAGTGCAAGACCACCACCATGCCTCAGCCAAGCGGCTGGACGCCACGATTTGAGCGTCGGCCATCCCACCAGCAAAAAAACGGCCTTCGGGCCGTTTTTTTGTGCACGCCGCACTCGGGGCGGGTGGCGTGACATTTGCCTGTGCGCTTTGGCGCAATGCACCCCACATCTGCGGGGCAAGGCACATTGCTGCATCGCAGCAGCAGGTGCACAATTCAACGCACGTTCAGCGCGCCGGCGATGAATCGACCCCTTCCTATAATCGCCGGTTTCGTCACTCTGCAGGCAAGGCCTCTTTCGGGGCAGGAACTGTGATCCGCCGATGAATCGACTCGCTGCCATTCTGCCCATCAGCAACGTGCTGGTGGACGTGGACGCCACCAGCAAGAAGCGCGCGTTTGAGCACGCTGGCCTGCTGTTTGAAAACCAGCATGCGATTGCCCGTGCCACGGTGACGGACAACCTTTTCGCCCGCGAACGCCTGGGCTCCACCGGGCTTGGCCACGGCGTGGCGATTCCCCATGGCCGCATCAAGGGGTTGAAAAACCCGCTGGCTTCGGTGATCCGCGTTCAGCAACCCATTCCCTTCGATGCGCCCGATGACGCGTCGGTGAGCCTGCTGATCTTCCTGCTGGTACCGGAAGCCGCCACGCAACGGCACCTCGAAATCCTCTCCGAGATCGCCGAGATGTTGAGCGACCGTGAGTTGCGCGAACGGCTCAAAACCGAAGACAGCGCAGCCAAGGTGCACGAGCTCATCTCGAACTGGGAACCCTTGAAGTCGGTCGCGTGAAACCGACCGTCATCAGCGCCGAAGCGCTGTTCGAAGAACACCGCGCGGCGCTGCACTGGGAATGGGTGGCGGGCCATGCCCACCCGGAACGCCGCTTCGATGAAGCCGCCGTGCGCAGTGCGCAGTCAGCCGCCGATTTGATCGGCTACCTCAACTACATCCACCCATACCGCGTTCAGTTGGTGGGCCGCCGTGAAGTGGCCTACCTGCTGAATTCAGCGCCTGAAGACCAGGAACGGCGCATCTCACGCATCGTGACGCTGGAGCCGCCGGTGGTCATCGTGGCCGACGGGCAAACACCGCCCGACCGGCTGGTGGCGATGTGCGACCGCGCCGACATTCCGCTGTTCGTCACCGCCGAATCAGCCGGCCAGGTGATCGACGTGGTGCGCGGATACCTTGGCCAGCTTTTCGCCGAACGCAACACTCGCCACGGCGTCTTCATGGACATCCTGGGGCTGGGCGTGCTGCTGACCGGCGAGTCGGGGCTGGGCAAGAGCGAACTCGGGCTGGAACTGATTTCACGCGGCCACGGCTTGGTGGCCGACGATGCGGTGGACCTGTACCGGGTGTCGCAAACCTCCATCGAAGGCCGCTGCCCCGAGTTGCTGATGAACCTGCTGGAAGTGCGTGGTATCGGCCTGCTCGACATCAAGTCGATCTTTGGCGAGACGGCGGTGCGCCGCAAGATGAGGCTCAAGCTGATCGTGCACCTGGTGCGCAAGGAAATCATGGAACGTGATTTCGAGCGCCTGCCCTACGAGCCCTTGAACGAAGACGTGCTCGGCATCCCCATCCACAAGGTCGTGATCGCCGTGGACGCAGGCCGCAACCTGGCCGTGCTGGTTGAAGCCGCCGTGCGCAGCACCATCCTGCAACTGCGCGGCATCGACACCTACCGCGAGTTCATTGAGCGCCACCAAAGGGCGATGCAAAAGAACGAAGGAAACTGAGCCCCCCCAGTCGCTTCGCTCCTGCCCCCAAGGGGCG
>JAYSYW010000017.1:0-16047 GCA_043727255.1 Rhizobacter sp.
GGCCATCGGCACGGGTGACGGTGTGGCGAGCGGGTACGCGGCTCCCGAGAACTTTATGCAAGCCCACCGCGACCGCACACGGGAGCGCTTCTGTCAGGCCCAGTCTCGCCAGTGCGCGACCATCGTGCGCATACCGGCGCCAAAGAGATGGTTCTTCTTTGATGCGCCAGAGCCATTCCAAACCCATTTGCCGCCACAACAGCGGCGCGCGGTGCACCGAACCCGCCACGAAATTCACGACTGCTCCCAGAGCGCTGATCAGCGGGGGCTTCAACAGGTGGCGGTTGTGTTCGATCCACGTCTGGCCCTTTTTGGCACCGAGCGACACCACCACCAGATCCGCCCCACTGGCATTGATCCGATCGATCTGTTCGGGGCTGCTGAGCTCGGCGACAGAGCCGAAGCCCGGCGACTCGAAACCCACGCCTTGCATTGCACCTTGCTGTGCATTCAGAGCAGCTACCGCGCGCTCGGCCACGCCATCAGGTCCGCCGAAGAAGAACACCTTCAGTGGCGAGCTTCCGGCGTGGCGCAGGCGCTCAAACACGTCAGACCCGGCGATGCGCTCGCGGATCGGGATCCCCATCAAGCGCGCAGCCCACACGATGGGCATGCCATCAACCACGCTCAGATCACTGCGCAGCACCGAATTGCGAAATGCTTCATCGATCTGGGCACCCGCGACGAAATTGACGTTGGGGGTGGAGAAGAAGCAGGGGCGCTGCGCGCGAACATCGCGCCGCAACTGCTCAGTTGCTTCATCGAGGGTGATGGCGTCGAAAACCAGCCCGAACAGGCAATGGACGTTGCGGCCGAGATCAAGCCGGGGCTGATCCGGGGCGCGCTGCACCACAAGAGAGAAGGACATGGAGGGATCGACCGGCGGGTGTGATGAAAGGGCATTCACCTGGGCTGCATCGGGTGTGGCGCCGGGCTGCTTGGCGCGGCGCTGTTTCGCCCACACCTGCACCATTGACCACACCTTTGAAGACATCAGCTTTCGTACTTTACGCGAGCCGTTGGTCGCCCCTGCTGTGCGAATCCCCTTTCCACGGGCCTTCATGTGAGGGGCTCGCGTGCGTGATGGCCGGCCCTGCCGTCACGAGGGCGGACTTCGCCTGATAGCATGCCCGTCGAGTCGGCAACAGTGCCGCTTACCCCATGATTTTTCGCATGAGAAAAGCTCACCCATGAAGGTCACCATCGTTGGCACCGGCTATGTCGGATTGGTCACAGGCGCATGTCTTGCGGAGATGGGCAACCATGTGGTTTGCCTCGACGTGAACCCCGACAAGATCCGCATCCTCAACGAGGGCGGCATTCCTATTCACGAACCGGGCCTGCTTGAGATCGTGCAGCGCAATGTGGCGGGCGGCCGGCTGCAGTTCACCACCGACATCGAACGCGCAGTGGCCCATGGCACGCTGCAGTTCATCGCGGTCGGCACACCACCCGATGAAGACGGTTCGGCCGACCTGCAGTACGTGCTGGCGGCGGCCCGCAACATCGGCCGCCTGATGACCGACTACAAAGTCATCATCGACAAGAGCACCGTGCCCGTGGGCACCGGCGACAAGGTCCGGGCAGCGATCGATGAAGAGCTGAAGAAGCGCGGCGTCACGATGGAGTTCGCGGTGGTGTCGAACCCCGAGTTCTTGAAAGAAGGCGCGGCTGTGGCTGACTTCCTGCGGCCGGACCGTGTCGTGGTGGGCGCCGAAGATGAGCGTGCGATCCTGCTGATGCGTTCGCTGTACGCGCCGTTCATCCGCAACCGCGACCGCCTGTTCGTGATGGACATCCGCAGTGCCGAGTTCACCAAGTACGCGGCGAACGCCATGCTCGCCACCCGCATCAGCTTCATGAATGAGTTGTCCCGCGTGGCCGACAAGCTGGGCGCCGACATCGAGCTCGTGCGTCAAGGCATCGGCTCTGACCCGCGCGTGGGCTCGCAGTTTCTTTACGCTGGCTGCGGTTATGGCGGCTCGTGCTTCCCCAAAGACGTGAAGGCCCTGGTGCGCACCGCCAGCGATGTGGGCGTGCCGCTGCAACTGCTGGGCGCCGTGGAAGCGGTCAACGACCGGCAGAAGCTCGTGCTGGTGGACAAGATCGTGGCGCGGCTCGGCGAACAGCTCGATGGCAAGACCTTCGCGTTGTGGGGCTTGGCCTTCAAGCCCAACACCGACGACATGCGCGACGCTCCGAGCCGTGTGCTGGTGGACGAGTTGACGAAGCGCGGCGCGCGTGTCCAGGCTTACGACCCCGTGGCACGCAAAGAAGCCGAGCGGGTGATGGGTGATGTGGCGGGCCTGAGCTTTTTCGATTCCGCCGAAGCGGCATTGAAGGGCGCCGACGCGCTGGCCATCGTGACCGAGTGGAAAGAATTCCGCACGCCTGACTTCGATGCCATCAAGGCCGCCTTGCGCTCGCCGCTCATCTTCGACGGCCGCAACCTGTACGAGCCGCCGCTGATGAGCGAGTTCGGCTTCGAGTACCACTGCATCGGCCGCCCCAACGTTGCCGCGCGGGCAGCCTGAGGCCGACCATGGCTTCGCTGCGCACGCCCATCGTCCTGGCCTGCCTGATGGGGCTTGCCGCAGTGGGTGGCATCGCCGCGCGCCCGGCCCCCAAAGCCCATGCGGGTGCTCCACGCTACGTGCTGGAGCAGGTGGTGCCGAAGCAGTTTGGGGACTGGCGTGAGCTGCCTCAGCAGCAGGTGCAGGTGGTGAACCCGCAAACCAAAGAACTGCTGGACAAGCTGTACAGCCAACTGCTCAGCCGGGTCTACGTCAACTCGCAGGGCTACCGCATCATGCTGTCGCTGGCTTATGGCGACGACCAGAGCGGCGACCTGCAGGCCCACAAGCCAGAGGTCTGCTACCCGGCGCAAGGCTTCAAGCTCAACGGCAACGTGGCTGACGTGCTGAGCACGCCCTTCGGCAGCATCGCCGCGCGCCGGCTCGACACCAGCCTGGGCACTCGCAAGGAACCCGTCACCTATTGGTTCACAGTGGGCGACACGGCGGTGCAAAACAAGCTGCAGCAGCGCATGGTGCAAATCCGTTTGGGCCTGACCGGGCAATTGCCTGATGGTCTGCTGTTCCGCATCTCATCGCTCGACGACACGCCTGCCAGGGCCTACCGGGCCCACGATGGGTTTGTCACCGACCTGCTGAAGGCGGTGCCGCCGCAAGACCGCGCACGGCTCAGCGGCTTGCCCGGCTGAAAGCGCCCCGGTCGCCACGCTGGACGCGAGGCGACCCACGACAAGGCCCCAGCTCAAGGTGACCCGTGAAGGGCCGCCTCAAGCCTTACTTCACGCGCCCGTAGGTGTCTTCAAAGCGCACGATGTCGTCTTCGCCGAGGTAGCTGCCCGACTGCACCTCAATGATTTCCAGTGGCACCTTGCCGGGGTTCGACAGACGGTGAACCTCGCCCAACGGGATGTAGGTGCTCTGGTTTTCGGTCAGCAAGATCACCTTCTCGCCCACCGTCACTTCGGCTGTGCCCGTGACGACGATCCAGTGTTCCGCGCGGTGGTGGTGCTTTTGCAGGCTGAGCGACGCGCCCGGCTTGACCAGGATGCGTTTGACCTGGAAGCGCGGGCCGGAGTCGATGCTGTCGTACCAGCCCCAGGGGCGGTGCACTTGCCGGTGCAAGGTCTGCTCACTGCGACCCGAGCTTTGCAGCGCGCCGACGATGTGCTTGACCTCTTGGCTGCGGCTGCGATCGACCACCAGCACGGCGTCGGGGGTTTCGACCACGATGACGTTGTCGAGCCCCACCACGCCCACCAGTCGGCTGCTGGCGTGCACCAGCGTGTTGTGGCTGTCGCGCACGACGGTGTCACCAACCGAGGCGTTGCCTGAGGCGTCTTTCTCGCTGACCTGCCACACGGCTTCCCAGGCGCCGAGGTCGGACCAGCCGGCGTCGAGCGGCACCATGCGGATGTCGAACCCCGACTTCGATCCTGGGCATTTTTCCATCACCGCATAGTCCACTGACTCGCTGGGAATGGCTGCGAATTCGGCTTTACCGGGGCGCACGAAACTGGCATCTACCGACTGGGCGGCCCATGCGCTGCGCGTGGCATCGGCGATGTCGGGCCTGAACTGCGCCAGCGCCTTCAGCCACACCGACGCGCGCACCACGAACATGCCGCTGTTCCAGTAGTAACCGCCTTCGCTCAGGTAGCGCTGCGCGGTGGCCAGGTCGGGTTTCTCGACGAACTCGGCAACGCCCAGCGACTGCCCATCACTGGCCGATGAACGGATGTAGCCGTAGCCGGTTTCTGGCAGGTTGGGCGCGACACCCAGGATGACGATGCTGCCGCTGGCGGCCACGCGCACGGCCTGCTGCAAGGCCGCGGTGAACGCGGCTTCGTTGGTGACGGTCTGGTCAGCGGGGGTGACGACCAGCACCGGGTCGTGGTCGCCCTGCAGCGCAAACAGCGCGGCCAGCGTCATCGCGGGCGCGGTGTTGCGGCCGGTGGGTTCGAGCAGCACGGTGGCGGGTGGCAGTTTCAGTTCACGCAACTGGTCGAGCACCAGAAAGCGGTGCTCTTCATTGCCGACCACGCAAGGCGCGGCCACCGACAACTCGCCGCTGGACAAGGCCGCCATGCGTTTCGCCGCCTGCTGGAACAGGCTGGTGTTGCCATGCAGCACGAGGAATTGCTTCGGGTGCTGCGCACGCGACAGCGGCCACAGCCGGGTGCCGCTGCCGCCGGCCATGATGACGGGTTGGACTTGCAAAGTGGTCATGGAAACGCCGTGGACGAGAGTCGGAAAGGGGTCAGGGCGCGGCGGTGAAACCGGCCGGGTTCATGCGTTGCCAGCGCCAACTGTCGGCGCACATCGCGTCGATGTCGCGCAGCGCCTCCCAGCCGAGTTGCTGCTTGGCATGGGCAGGGTCGGCGTAGCAGGCGTCGATGTCGCCGGGGCGTCGCGCCACGATGTCGTAGGGCACGGGGCGGGCGCTGGCTTTCTCGAACGCACGCACCAGTTCGAGCACGCTGTAGCCGCGTCCGGTGCCTAGGTTGGCCGTGATCGAGCGCTTCTGGTCGAGCAGGTGGCGCAGCGCGGCCACGTGGCCTTCGGCCAGATCGAGCACATGGATGTAGTCGCGCACGCCGGTGCCGTCGGGCGTGTTGTAGTCATTGCCGAACACCTGCAGGCGCTCGCGTTTGCCCACGGCCACCTGGGTCACGTAGGGCATCAGGTTGTTCGGAATGCCGCGTGGGTCTTCCCCGATCAGGCCGCTTTCGTGCGCCCCCACCGGGTTGAAGTAGCGCAGCAATGCGATGTGCCATGAAGGATCGGCAACCTCGACGTCGCGCAGGATGTTCTCGCCCATCAGCTTGGTGGCGCCGTACGGGTTGGTGGTGGACAGCGGCGAGTCTTCGCGGATCGGCAGCCGCTCGGGTTTGCCATACACCGTGGCGCTGGAACTGAACACCAGCGACTTGCAACCGTGGCGATCCATGGTCTGGCACAGGTTCAACAGCCCGCCGATGTTGTTGGCGTAATAAGCCAACGCCTTCTGCACGCTTTCACCCACCGCCTTGAACGCGGCGAAGTGAACCACGGCATCGATGCGGTGGCGGCTGAACACGCTGTCCAACGCGGCGGCATCTCGCACATCGGCTTGCTCGAAACGTGGGGTGTCACCGCTCAACGCCTTGATCCGGTTCAGCACCTCGGGCGAGCTGTTCGAGAAGTTGTCGAGCCCCAGCACCTCGAAGCCGGCCGCCCGCAGGGCCAGCCAGGTGTGGGAGGCGATGTAGCCGGTGGCGCCGGTGAGCAAGATGGTGGGGGCCGTCATGGGAGTCAACGAAGTGTCAGTTGGCCGGCACAGGTGACGGTGCGAGCGGAAATCTCGTCGGTGCCGGTTTCCCGTTTTTCGTGCGAGACCCCGCAGTTGAACGACACGCTGCGCGAAAACGCATAAGTCGCGCCCAGCGAAACCGCGTTGACGGTGTCGTCGGCGCTGGTGACGGTGGTGAGGCTGCTGGTCTTGCCCTTTGAGTGCCGGAGGTTGCCGTTGAGCCGGATCTTCGCCGTGGCGGCGTAGTTCATGCCGGCCTGCAGGACGTTGGTCAGCGTGTTGCTGTAGACCTCGAGCGGCTCAGCCGTGCCTTCATAAGTGGCAAACGACGACGCGGTGCCGGTGTCGCGGGTGAACGAGGCGTTGAAAGTGGTCTTGTCGCTCGGGCGGTAGACCCAGCTCACCGCACCGGTCGTGCCCTCGAAACCTGCCAACGAGGCCAGCGAATGCTCTTCGCGCCCGAAGCTGAGCCGTGCGCTCAGCGTGCTCAGCCCGCTGGGCGACCATTCGGCGGTCAAGTCGAGGTCGTCGCGATCGGCCTCGTCGGCGATGTAGATGCCGCTTCCCGGCGGCGACTGCAGGGCGCGGGGGCGATCGGTCTGCGTCTTGCGCAGGCCGACCCCGAACACCAATTGACCGGGCAGGCCGTAGCGAAGGCCGATGCTCGCTTCACTTTCCTTCAACTCTCCGGAAGAGAACGAGGGAGCCGAAAACTCGACCTCACGCCGTTGCAAGCCCGCAGTGAGCGCCACCCGCGAGGTGAAGCCCTTGCGCACCGTCGCCCCGGTCTGGTGGCTGGACTCGATGTTCTTCTCGTTGGTGAGTGGCGGAGCGCCCGCCGTTGTGTAGCTGGCCAGGCTGCGGTTGGCGGCGACACGCAGGCCACCGCTCAAGTTGCCGATGGTTTCCCAGTCGAGCCCAGCGTTCAATCCGTGCGAGTCGTTGTTGAGCAACTTGACGTCTTCGTAGCGGTTCGCGCGAACCACCGCATTGGCGAAAACTCGTTGACGGCTGAGCTTCAGGTCAACGCCGCCGAACAGCCCAGTGGACGAGTACTTGTCGGCCACGCGCGCGCCGCTGCTTCGGGTGGCGCCAAAGAGGTTGGTCTGGTGGGTGAAGCCCTGGCTCACACCGATGTTGTAGGGACTGCTTTGCGCCCAGGCGGCCGGGGCCACGAGCGAAGCAATGATCAAGCTCAACGGGCGAAGAATGAATCGGCGCGAGAGAACGGTTGAGACAGCGGGCGAGATATCGATGGAAGCGGGCATGCGGCGTTTCCTCCTGGGCAAGGGCGGGGGTGTCTGGCCGGCAGTATCTCAGTACGCGTGTCGATCAAAAAACACCAGGCGAATTGTCCTCACAATGATCTGTAAATCGAGCCCGAGCGACCAGTTGCGCAGGTATTCGAGGTCGTATTCGACCCGTGCCTGCATCTTCTCGATGGTGTCGGTTTCGCCGCGATGGCCGTTCACCTGCGCCCAGCCGGTGATGCCCGGCCGCACCTTGTGGCGAACCATGTAGGCCTTGATGAGCTGGCGGTATTCCTCGTTGTGAGCCACCGCGTGCGGGCGCGGGCCGACGATGCTCATGCGGCCTTGCAGCACGTTCACGAACTGCGGCAGTTCATCGAGGGAGGTCTTGCGCAGAAAGGCGCCGAAGGGCGTGATGCGCGCGTCGCCCTTGGTGGCTTGTTTGACCACCGCGCCGTTGTCTTGCGAGGTCATCGAGCGGAACTTGTAGACCGTGATCTCGTCGCCATCGAGCCCGTTGCGCTTCTGCCTGAAGATCACCGGGCCGGGGGAAGACAGCTTCACGCCCAGCGCCACCGCAGCCAGCACGGGTGATATCAACACCAGGATGATGCTGGCGATGACGATGTCGCTGATGCGCTTGGTCAACTCGTTGATGCCGGTGAACGGTGTTTCGCAGATGCCCACCACCGGCACGCCGTTGATGTCTTGCAGCCGGCCCTGAATGATGCTGATGCCGAACACATCGGGCACGAAATACAGCGAGGCGGTGGTGCCCTGCACCTGCTCCAGCAGTTCGACGATGCGGGGCTGCGAGCCCAGCGGCAGCGTGATGTAGACCTCTTGAATGCCGTGCTTGCGCACGTAGTTCGCCACGTCCTTCAGGCCACCCAGGCGCTTGAGCGACGCCGCTTCCAGCACACGTTCGTCGCTGCGGTCGTCAAAGCAGCCGGCGAAGTCGATGCCCTGGTCGTCGCGGCCCGTGATCACGCGGGCCACCTTCATGCCCACGGGCCCCGCGCCCACGATGATGGCTGTGCGGCGACCTTCGGGTTTGGCGCGTTGGCGCCGCAAGATGGCCTGGCCCGCCACCACGGCCAGCCACTGCACCATGGGCGTCACCGCAGCCCAGGCCAGCAGGGCGTTCATCTCGAAAAGATAGAAGCTGCGGGTCGCGTAGCCGCACAGAGCCAGGATCCCCAGCAGGCCCATCCATGACATCACGATGTCGGTGGCGGCCGAGAGCAGGTTGTCGCGGAAGCGGTTGCGCCCGGGCAGGGTGATGGCGAACACCAGCACGCACAGCATCAACTCGGGGCGGTCGACGTGTTCGTCGACGAACACATTGGCCAGCAAGAAAACCAGCACCGTGACCGAGGGTTCCAGCAGCGCGGCAATGAACGACGTGACCGATTGCGGCGCACTGTAGAACGTTCTTTTGCTGCGGTCTTCGAACATGGTCGGGGAAGCCAGGGTGGTCGAGCGAGGGCGTGCGGTGCCAGGGCATTGAGGGACGACGCCGTGGTGGCGTGCACCGGGGCTGGCCCCGGGTTTCACGCGCCCAATCCCTCTGAGATTGAAGGCCGCGATGTTAGCCGGCCACTTGGCGAGTTTCCTTGAAAACAGGCCGCCGGAAGTATCGCCTGTGTGAGGGGGGACTCCGTCTCCGTGCCTACAATCCGTTGATGTTTCACACCTACAAGACGCTTGCCAGCAACGCCGTGATGCAGCGTGTGCTGTTGCTCGTCAACCATGTGCTGGCCTCCGAGGCCGCCGCCACCGACCGTCTGCGCCCGCATGCCGGCCGCCACATCCGCTTTGAGCTGGTGGGTTGGCCTTCGGTGTTGCCGCTGCCGCCGACCCTTGCATTCGACATCACGCCGGCCGGCCTGCTGGAATGGCGCGGTGACGCCGAGCCGCCGGTCGAAGCCGACCTGCATATCGCGCTCGATGCATCGAACCCCGCGCTGGCGCTGCTGCAGCGTTTGACCGGCGCCAAACCGGCAATCGACATCACGGGTGACGCCCAACTGGCTGCCGACGTGAGCTGGCTGATCGACAACCTGCGTTGGGACATCGAAGACGACCTGGCGCGCGTGGTGGGGCAATTGCCGGCCCGCGAGCTGGCGCGCATCGGCCGCTTCTTGTCAGCCGGCCTGCGCGACGTCGCTCTGCGCCTTGGCTCGCTTGCCAAGCGCGCGGGCGGCCGGGCCTCCGGCGCGGGCTGAGCCCGGCACGATGCGGCACATCGCGCGCCTGTTCCTTATCACCTGCACTGTCCTGCGCTTCGGCCTGGACGAGCTGGCGCTGTCGGGTTTTCGCCAGCGGTGGGTTCGTGTGCTGGTGCAGGTGATGACCGTCGGCCGTCGACTCGATGCGCCGCGTGGTGCGCGTTTGCGCATGGCGCTTGAGCGGTTGGGGCCGATCTTCGTCAAGTTCGGCCAGGTGCTGTCCACCCGGCGCGACCTGCTGCCCGCCGATGTGGCCGATGAGCTTGCCCGCCTGCAAGACCGGGTGCCGCCGTTTCCGGCCGCCGAGGCGCGGCAACTGATCGAAAGCGCTTACGGCCAGTCCATCGAGCAACTGTTTGCCACCTTCGAGGCCGAGCCGGTGGCCAGCGCCTCGATTGCGCAGGTCCACTTCGCCACGCTCCAAGACGGTCGCGAAGTGGCCGTGAAGGTGCTGCGGCCGGGCATGCTGGCGGTGATCGACGACGACCTCTCGCTGATGCGCACCCTGGCGCGCTGGGTTGAGCGGGTGTCGGCCGACGGCAAGCGCCTCAAGCCACGCGAGGTGGTCGCCGAGTTCGACAAGTACCTGCACGACGAACTTGACCTGGTGCGCGAAGCCGCCAACGCCGCCCAACTTCGGCGCAACATGGCTGGGCTCAACCTGGTGATGATTCCCGAGATGGTGTGGGACTTGTGCACCACCACCGTCATCGTGATGGAGCGCATGAAGGGCGTGCCCATCAGCCAGACGCAGCGCCTGCGCGACGCGGGCGTGGACATCCCGAAGCTGGCGCGCGACGGCGTCACGATCTTCTTCACCCAGGTGTTCCGTGACGGTTTCTTCCATGCTGACATGCACCCGGGCAACATCCAGGTCAGCATCGCACCCGCCACCTTCGGCCGCTACATCGCGCTCGACTTCGGCATCGTCGGCACGCTCACCGAGCACGACAAAGAGTACTTGGCGCAGAACTTCATCGCCTTCTTCCGGCGCGACTACAAGCGCGTGGCCGAGCTCCACCTGGAGAGCGGCTGGGTGCCACCGGGCACACGCGTCGATGAGCTTGAAGGTGCGATCCGCGCCGTGTGTGAGCCGCACTTCGACCGGCCGCTGAAAGACATCTCGCTCGGCCAGGTGTTGTTGCGCCTGTTCCAGACATCGCGCCGTTTCAACGTCGAGATCCAGCCGCAGCTCGTGTTGCTGCAAAAGACCTTGCTGAACGTCGAAGGCCTGGGTCGCCAGCTCGACCCCGAGCTCGACCTCTGGAACACCGCCAAGCCCTTCCTGGAGCGTTGGATGAACGAGCAGGTGGGCTGGCGCGGCCTCGTCGAGCGGCTGAAGAAAGAAGGGCCGCGCTACGTGCAGTTGTTGCCCGAGCTGCCCCGTTTGCTGCACGACGCCTTGCGCCATCAGGCCCGGGGCAACGACGCGCTGCCGCCGTGGCAGCAGATGCTCGCCGTGGAACGCCAGGCGCGTGTTCGCCTGCAAGCTTTGCTGGCTGGGCTCACAGGCTTTGTGCTGGGTGTGGCCGTGATGGTGGCGGCCGTCCGCTGGTGGATTCACTAGGAGCCTGTCGGGCTGGAGGAGCGTCGGCTGCAATTTGGCCGCAGCGGTCCATTTTTCACCGGCTTCTTGTCCCATAGCTACGGCTATGGGCCTGCGAACCCGGCCAAAACTGTCCTCGCTGAGCCCAAATTTCGCTTCGACGCCCCAAGCCCGACAGGCTCCTAGCCGAGCGCCAACGCAGCCAAGTGAGCCAGCACGGCCAGTGGCGCGGTATCGGCACGCAGCACGCGCGGGCCAAGGCTGACCCGCTGGAAGCCGGCTTGCAACGCCGAAGCTTCCTCGGCAGGGGCGAGGCCGCCTTCGGGGCCGCTCAGCACGCACACGCGAGAGAGGGCCGCTCCCCGGGCCGCCCGAGCCGACAGGGCCACGGCGTCGTCGCCGAAGCTCAGCATCCAGCACTCGGTGCCATCAACCACCAGCCCATCAAGCCAGGCGCGCAGCGTGCGCACCGGTTCGATGACCGGCACGCGCGTGCGGCCACTCTGTTCGGCCGCAGCCACCGCCACGCCCTGCCAGTGCTCGCAGCGGCGTTCGGCGCGTTCGCCGCTCAGGCGCAGCACCGAACGTTCGGTGACCAGCGGCTGGACCCTGCCCACACCCAGCTCGGTGGCCTTCTCGACCAACGCGTCCATGCGGTCGTTGGCAGGCATGCCAAGCACCAGCGTCACCTGCTGCGACAGCTCACGGTCCACGGGGTTGTGGGTGCCGACGTCGATGGTCACGTCCTTGCGGCCGATGTCGGTGATGGTGGCCGACCACTCGCCGCCTTTGCCGTTGAAGAGCGTCAGCGCGTCACCCGGCTGCAGGCGCAGCACCTGCACGTGGCGCGAGACGCCGGGCGGCAAGGTGAGGGCGGTGTGGGGTTGAAGGGGCTGGTCGAGGTACAGGCGTGCGGGCATGCGGCGAGTTTGCCATCGGCCAGGAACCTGTCGGGCTTGGGGCGTCGAAGCAGCCGACGCTCCCAAAGCCCCACAGGCTTCTGGCCGCCGAAGCGCCTCAGCACGATGCGCAAACGGCGACGCAACACCTGCGCGCCACGCCAGGCCGCAGAGCGAAGCACGGCAGCCTTCACCCGCGCCTTGGTGATCCGCCACCAGCCAGCACCCGTGCAAACCACGCGAACTGCGCCAGCTGCGGTTCGGTCAGCACGAACAGCCGCCCCACCAGCGCGGTGCCCAGCAACTTGGCCCCCACGATCAACGTGACACCCAGCGTGGCCCAGCCTTCGTGGATGAGCCACAACGCGCCCAGCTTGACGGGGAACAGCGCCACCGCCGGCACCAGGAAGAGCATCAGCGCCCAGCGTGGCGGCCAGCGGCGGATGGCCGCCTTGAGCCGCGCCAGTGGCGGCCAGCGGGCGATGCGGCCGAGCACATTGGACAGCGGCCCCCAGCCCCATTCCTCGACGAAGAGGCTGAGCGCCGCCAGCGTGAGAGCACCCCACGGAACACGCGGCGCAGACCGCGCATCAGCTCACGAATCACCTCGCGAAGCGGGCCGGGCGCCATGCGGCCATTCCCGCCGGGGCGGACCTTCCCGTTACCCGACCCTCAAACCTTGTCGCGCAGCTCGCGGCGCAGGATCTTGCCGACGTTGGTCTTCGGCAATTCCTTGCGGAACTCCACCAGCTTGGGCCGCTTGTAGCCGGTGAGGTTGGCCTCGCAAAAGGCCCGCACATCGGCTTCGCTGACGTTCGGGTCACTGCGCACGATGACGAGCTTGACCGCCTCGCCGGCCTTCGCGTCGGGCACGCCCACCGCCGCGCATTCCAAGATGCCGGGCATCTGGCCAATCACGTCTTCCACCTCGTTGGGGTAGACGTTGAAACCACTCACAAGAATCATGTCTTTCTTGCGATCGACGATCTTGAAGTAGCCACGCGGGTCCACGGTGCCGATGTCGCCCGTGCGCAAGAAGCCGTCGGGCGTCATGGCCTTGGCGGTTTCATCGGGGCGCTGCCAATAACCGGCCATCACCTGCGGGCCACGCACGGCGATCTCGCCCGGCATGCCCAGCGCCACCTCGTTGCCGTCGTCGTCGATCAGCTTCACCTCGGTGCCGGGCAGCGGCATGCCGATGTTGCCGCTGAACGAGTTGCTGTTGACCGGGTTGCAGGTGATGGTGGGTGAGGTCTCCGACATGCCGTAGCCCTCAACGATCGGGCAGCCCGTCTTCTCAAGCCAGGCCTTGGCCGTGGCGCTTTGCACCGCCATGCCGCCGCCCACCGAGATCAGCAGGTGGCTCCAATCGACGGTGTTGAACTGTGGGTGGTGCACCAGCGCGTTGAACAAGGTGCTGACGGCCGGGAAGCTCTGGAACTTCTGGCCTTTCAGTTCCTTGAACACCGCCGGAATGTCACGCGGGTTGGGGATCAGGATGTTGCAGCCGCCCGTGCGCAGGCCCAGCATCATGTTCGTGTTGAAACCGAAGATGTGATAGATCGGCAGCGCGCACACCGTCACCAGTTGATCGTTGGCTGGCAGCCTCTTCAGCGCCGGCTGGTACCAGGCTTCGGACTGCAGCACGTTGGCCACCAGGTTGCGGTGCAAGAGCACGGCGCCCTTGCTGACGCCGGTGGTGCCGCCGGTGTACTGCAGCACGGCGATGTCGTCGGCGGCAATCTGCGGCGAACGCAGCGTGGACGATCGGCCTTGCGCCAGCGCGTCGCGCAGGTTCACGGCGTTGGGCAAGCTGAAAGCCGGCACCATCTTCTTCACCTTGCGCACCACGTAGTTGACGATGGCGGCCTTCGGGAAGCCCAGCAGGTCGCCCATGCCGGTGATGATGATCTTCTTCGTGGGCACGGCCTGCAGGCACTGCTGCAGCGTGTGGGCGAAGTTCTCAAGGATCACGATGCCCTTGGCGCCCGAGTCCTTGAGCTGGTGTTCCAGTTCACGCGGGGTGTAGAGCGGGTTGACGTTCACCACCACGCAGCCGGCGCGCAGAACGCCCGCCACGGCCACCGGGTACTGCGGCACGTTGGGCATCATCAGCGCGACCCGGTCGCCCTTCACGAAGCCTTGCGATTGCAGATAGGCGGCAAAAGCACGCGACAGTTCATCGACCTGCGCGTAGCTGATGGCCTTGCCCATGAAGCGATATGCGGGGCGATTCGCGTATTTACGGAAGCTCTCATCGAGCAGGGCGTTGAGCGACGCGAACTGACTCGCGTCCACATGCTCCACAACCTCTGCCGGGTAGTGCTTGAGCCAAGTCTTTTCCATCGAGAAGAACCTCTTATTTGGTAACCGCGCGATTCTGACGGATCGCTGACGCCCGGGCGCTCAGGTCTTTCGATACGTCGCCCGAATGGGTGCCACAGCTCAAGCAATGCTTAAGCTGTGGCGTCGAGTGAGAGGTCGCGGCCTGAATCTCATGCGTTCAGCAAAGCGAACAGGCATTGCGCCCTGCCGACGACTGACGGATCCCGAACGCGACGCCATTGCCGAAATCACCGCTGCATCAAGGTGCGAAGCATGCGCTCCGGGTTCATCAGGAAGTCGCGCGTGACTTGGTAGTGCTCGGTGTCGGTGTAAGCCACACGCTCGATGCCGTTCTTCGAGAACGCGTAGATCCAGGCGTCTGGATACGCCATCAAGATCGGCGAGTGTGTGGCGATGATGAACTGCGAGCCTTCCTGCACCAGGTCGTGCAGGCGCGACAGCACGGCCAATTGGCGCTGCGGCGACAAAGCCGCCTCGGGTTCATCCAGCAGGTACAGGCCATTCGGGCCAAAGCGGTTCATCACCAACGCCATGAACGATTCGCCATGCGATTGTTCATGCAGCGAAACGCCTCCGTAGGCGCCGATGATTGGCGGGCCGGCCGTGGGGTCTTCGTCCAGCCGCTCGATTTCCGTCGCGACATTGAAGAAGCTTTCGGCGCGCAGGAAGAAGCGGGTGCGAGGCGTCTTGACGCCCTTGGCCACGCGCAAATAACGGTGAAGCTCGGAATGCGATGCCCGCGTGCCGAAGGTGAAGCTCCCACTGCCGCCCTCCGCGTTGAAGCCCAGCGACACCGCCAGCGCTTCCAGCAGCGTCGATTTTCCCGACCCGTTCTCGCCGATGAAGAAGGTGGCCTTGGGATGCAGCTCCAGCTTGTCGAGCGCACGCACCGCCGGCAAGGCAAAGGGGTAAGCCTCGAACGACTCGACGATGTCGCGGCGCAGCGCGAGGTGCTGAACGAATTGGGTGGAGATCATTTCCCGTGCCCCAGGGGCCTGCGTCCCAAACGAAAAAGCCGCGCAGATCAGTGACCTGCGCGGCTTGGGGGTCGTGCAAAGGCGTTGCGACTTATTCGATCGCCTTGACCATGTCTTCGACCACCTTCTTCGCGTCGCCGAACACCATCATGGTCTTGTCCATGTAGAAGAGTTCGTTGTCGAGGCCGGCATAACCCGCCGCCATCGAGCGCTTGTTCACGATGATGGTCTTGGCCTTGTAGGCCTCAAGAATCGGCATGCCGTAGATCGGGCTGCCCTTGATGTGCGCGGCGGGGTTCACCACGTCGTTGGCGCCCAGGATGATCGCCACGTCGGCCTGGCCGAACTCGCCGTTGATGTCTTCCATCTCGAACACCTGGTCGTAAGGCACTTCGGCCTCGGCCAGCAGCACGTTCATGTGGCCCGGCATGCGGCCGGCCACCGGGTGGATGGCGTACTTGACGGTGATGCCCTTTTCGGTGAGCTTGGCCGCCAGCTCCTTCACTGCGTGTTGCGCGCGGGCCACGGCCAGGCCGTAGCCCGGCACGATCACCACGGTCTCGGCGTTGGACAGCACGAAGGCCGCGTCGATGGCGCTGCCGCTCTTGACATTGCGCTGCACCGCCGTGCCCGACGCCGCGGTGGCGGCATCGCCGCCGTAGCCGCCCAGGATCACGTTGAAGAACGAGCGGTTCATCGCCTTGCACATGATGTAGCTGAGGATGGCGCCCGAAGAGCCCACCAGTGAACCGGCGATGATCAGCATCGAGTTGTTCAGCGAGAAGCCGATGCCGGCGGCCGCCCAGCCCGAATAGCTGTTGAGCATCGACACCACCACCGGCATGTCGGCCCCGCCGATCGGGATGATGATCAGCACGCCTAGCACAAAAGCCAGTGCCAGCAGCAGCACAAAGTCGATCTTCGCCTCGGTCAGCGTGTACCCGAGGATGAACAGCAGCATGGCGATGCCCAAGG
>JAYSYW010000018.1:0-15958 GCA_043727255.1 Rhizobacter sp.
AACTTCGGCCACCAGGCCGGCGATGAGGTGCTGCGCCTGTGCGCCGAACGCATGAAGCGGGTGGCCCGCAGGTCCAGCGACGTGGTGGGGCGTTTCGGCGGCGACGAGTTCATCGTCGTGCTGCCGCGCATCGGCCCGGGCGACCCGTTGGGCACCCAGGTGGCCGAGGCGCTGACGCAGACGCTGAACCAGCCGATGGTGTTGTCGGATGGGCGGCGGGTGGGCGTGGGCGCCAGCATCGGCATGGCCTGCTACCCGCTGCATGGCGCCACCCGGAATGCCCTTGAGGAATGCGCTGACGAGGCGCTGTATGCCGTCAAGCGCAACGGCAAGCTCAGCTATGCGATGGCGATGCCTGCGCGGCGCCGGGTGCATGTGTCTGGCGAAATCTTGCCCGAGGCGGTCACACCGTGAACTCGACCCCCCCCGCCAGAGAACGCGCCCTCACCGGCTCGCTGCGCCACCTGGGTGGCCGGCTCACGGCCGGCGAAATACCCTTGAACGACTTTCGGGCGGCCGTTTGCGAGGCGTTCCGAACGCACTTCAACTGCTCACGCGCCAGCCTGTGGCGTTTTGTCGGTGAAGCGCCCACACGGAGCTTGCGCTGCGTGGGTTTGTTCACCGCCGAAGCCGGCTTTTTGCAGCCCGGCACCGTGTTGCTGGCCGAAGACTACGGCGCCTACCTCGACCAACTGCTCACACGCGGCACCCTTGCGTCGCCCGACGTGATGGCCGACCCCCATCTGCGCGAGTTGGGCCCCTACTTCGAAGCCACCGGCGTGCGCTCGCTGATGGACACCGCGTTCCAGATCAACGGCGAAGCCTTCGGCGTGGTGTGCCTCGAAGAAATCGGGAAAACACGCGACTGGACCGCGCAAGAGCAGTCGGCCCTGCGCGAAGCCACCTTCACCATCAGCCTGGCCATCGCCCGCATGGGGCCGCGCTTCGACTTCGACGGCAGCCCGCCCGGCATCGGCAGCGACCACTGGCTCTGAGCGAGCTGTGGGGTTTGCTGCTGCGCATGGGCTCCCTCGCCCCATTGGGGAGAGGGCAGGGGGCGACTCGGGGCTTTCGAGCCGCATGCGGCGAGCCCGAGGAGCGGTCTGGGCCTGCAAGCCCAGACGCGCACTGCAAGTGAGGGGCTGTGCTGGCGAGGCGCCTCAAGCCGGCGCGTCGAATTGCGTGTCGGGGAAGCCTTCAGCCGGCTGGCCGACCCAGGCGCGGTGGCCACGCGCCCTCAGTGAACACGCCGGGCACTGCCCGCAGCCATAACCCCAGGCGTGGCGCGTGTCGCGCACCCCGAGGTAGCAGGTGTGGGTGTGTTCGACGATCAGCGCGTTCAGCGGCGCGCCACCGAGCGCGTCACTCAGCGCCCAGGTCTGCGCCTTGTCCAGCCACATCAGCGGTGTCTCGATCGTCATCGGCGCATCGAGCCCCAGGCTCAACGCCACCTGCAGGGCCTTGAGCGTGTTGTCGCGGCAGTCGGGGTAGCCCGAGAAGTCGGTCTCGCACATGCCGCCCACCAACACGCTCAACGAACGCCGGTAGGCCACGGCGGCGGCGAAGTTGAAGAACAACAGGTTGCGGCCGGGCACGAAGGTGTTGGGCAGACCGCTGCGCGACATCTCGATGGCGCGTTCGCTGGTCAACGCGGTGTCGGAAATCTGGCCCAGCAGCGACATGTCGATCAGGTGGTCGTCACCCAGCCGCGCGGCCCAGTGCGGGAACTGGCGCCGCAATTGCGCACGCACCTCGACGCGGCATTCAAGCTCGACGGCATGGCGCTGGCCGTAGTCGAAGCCGATGGTTTCAACGTGCGCGTAACGGTCGAGCGCCCAGGCCAGGCAGGCGGTGGAGTCTTGTCCGCCCGAAAACAGCACCAGCGCGTGGCGCGGGTCGCTCACTGGTCGCTCACTCGGTTCCCGGGGCGCCTGGGGCGCCGGGCAGCAGGTCGCGGAACTCGGGCAACTGCTTCCACTTGGGTTCGGGCGGGGTGTGGCCCTCGCACGGCGTGTAGCGCGACGGCTCGGCCTGGCTCATGCGCGGCAGGTAGCGCGAACAGTTCGGAAACACCGCCTCGGCCCGCACCCGCACGATGACCTGCGCGCCGGGGAAGCTGGCCAACAGCGGGTCGGCCGCATCGACGCAGGCCTGGCCGTTCACGCGCAGGCGGCGTGGCCGCTCGAAGTCCATGAACAGCAGGCCCACCGACGGGTTCACGCGCACATTGCCCAGGCTCATGAACATGCCGTTGCCGTCGTAGCTGGGGAAGGCCAGGGTGTTGTCATCGAGCACGCGCACGAAACCCGGCGCACCGCCTTTGAATGAACACTCGGGCCGGCCTTCGGCGTCGGCCGTGGCCAGGAAGAACATCTGGCGGCTTTCGATGAAGGCGCGGTCTTCTTCGGTGAAGCGGCCCCGGGCCAGCACTTCAACCACCTTGTCGGCCAGGGCGCGGGTCTGGAATTCGTCTTGCCACGCCCGTGAACCGGTGTGGAACATGCGAGGGGTCATTGCAGCCCCTCGGGCGATGGGTACATCGCCCGATCCCCCGAGGGGAGAGAGTGGCGCGGCTCCAAGCCGACCTGCGCCGGCTTGGACGCCATGAGCGCCAGTTGCGTCTCGCAACTGGCGCGGGCCGGCTTGGGAGCGGCCCGGCGCTCGGCCCGCTCCGCGCTTGACTCTTGGGTCGTCATGCTCAACTCCTGACTTCGCCTTGGCCGAGCACGATCCACTTCATGGACGTGAGCCCTTCCAGGCCGACCGGGCCGCGCGCATGGAACTTGTCGGTGCTGATGCCGATTTCGGCGCCCAGGCCGTACTCAAAGCCATCAGCGAAACGCGTGCTGGCGTTGACCATCACGCTCGACGAATCGACCTCGCGCAGGAAGCGCATCGCGTTCGGGTGGTTTTCGGTCAGGATGGCTTCGGTGTGGTGCGAGCCGTGGCGGTTGATGTGGGCAATGGCTTCATCCAGGCTGGCCACCACCTTCACGCTGATGATGGGCGCGAGGTACTCCTCGGCCCAGTCTTGTTCGGTGGCTTCAGCCAGCTTGGCTTCGGGCACGGCCTTCAGCAGCGCCAGGGCCTTCGCGTCGCCGCGCATCTCAACGCCCTTGGCCGCGAACAGCGCGCCGATCCTGGGCAAGAAGGCCGGGGCGATGGCCTCGTGCACCAGCAGCGATTCGGCTGCGTTGCAGGGGCTGTATTTCTGGGTCTTGGCGTTGTCGGTCACACGCAAGGCCAGCTCCATCTCGGCGCTGGCGTCCACGTACACATGGCAGTTGCCGTCGAGGTGCTTGATGACCGGCACCTTGGCCTCTTTGCTGATGCGTTCGATCAGCCCCTTGCCGCCGCGCGGAATGATCACGTCCACCGCCTCGGGCGAGGCGATGAGGTAACCCACGGCGGCGCGGTCGGTGGTCTGCACCAGTTGCACCGCATCGGCCGGCAGGCCGGCTTCGGTGAGCGCCTCACGCACCAGTTGCCACAGCGCGAGGTTGGAGTGAATGGCTTCCGAGCCGCCACGCAGGATGCAGGCGTTGCCGCTCTTGATGGCAAGCGACGCGGCCTCGATGGTCACGTTGGGCCGGCTCTCGTAGATCATGCCGAACACCCCCAGCGGCACGCGCATATGGCCCACGCTGATGCCCGATGGGCGCCGCCGCAGGTTGGTGATCTCGCCGATCGGGTCGGGCATGGCGGCGATCTGGTCGCAGCCTTCGGCCACCGTCGCCAGCACCTTGTCGGTCAGGCGCAGCCGATCAACCATCGGTGCGGCCAGGCCGGCCACCTGGGCGGCCGCGATGTCCCGGGCGTTGGCCGCCTGCAAGGCGCTGGTGTCGCCGCGCAGCAGCCGGGCCAGCGCCGTGAGCGCGTTGTTTTTGGCGGCGGTGGGCGCGGCGGCCATCAAGGTGGCTGCGGCCCGTGCGGCGCTGCCCATGTGCGCGATCTGGGCCTGGAGGTCGGTGGAATTCATGGGCGCGATTGTCGCAAAAGCGGTTTCCGCTGAGGGCGGTGTGGCAAGCCCCGTCGCTGACTTCCGCCGTTCATTCACGCATGCCTCAAGGCGCCAGCCACTGCAACACCGCCAGCCACAGCGGCGCGGTCAGCGCGAAGGCGAAGGTCGAGACGACGATCGCCGAGGTGGTTTCAGCCTCCTGCGCCTGGTAGCGCTGCGCGAAGATCAGCGCGTTGTTGCCGATCGGCAGCGCCGCGCACATCACCGCCACCGCCAGCGGCAGGCCCGCCATTCCGAACCCCCAATGGCCGGCCACGAACACCAGCGCGGGCAACACGATGAGCTTGATCACCGACAGCACCAACGCGCCCTTCACCGAACCCTTCAGCCCGTAGTGGGCCAGCGACAAGCCGATCAGCACCAGGCACAGCGGCACCACCGCCTGGCTCAGCAGCGCGAGCAGTTCGTCCGCCACGCCAGGCAACGGCAGGTGCAGCGCGTTCCACGCCAAGCCGGCCAGGATGGGCAGCACCACCGGGTGAATGAGGGTGTTGCGCGCGGTCGTCCACAGCATGCGGCCGATGTGCGCCTGGGTGTCGGCCTGCCGGGCGCGTTCGCGTGCGAGGTCGAGTTCGACGAAGGCGGTGGTCAGCGTCAGCAAGGTGAGCGCATGCAGGCTGACGATGGCCACGTGCACCGGCAACCCGGCCTCGCCGAACATCGCCGTCGCCATGGGCAGGCCCATCTGCACCGTGTTGCCGAAGGTGGCCGAGATGGCGCGCACACCCGGCGCGGCGGTGGGCAGCGGGTGGCGCTGCGCGCGCCGCCGCTGCCAGGCGTACACCGCCACCAGCAGCAGGTTCACCGGAACGAAGAACGCCGCGATCGTGCCCCAGGGCATGGTGGCGAAGTCGATGCGCGAGGTGGTGCGAAACAGCAGCGCCGGCACGAAGATGTAGAAGGCGGCGTGGCTGAGCACACGCGACGCATCGGTGTCGCCGAGCCAGCGCATGCGGCCGGCCACGAAGCCGATCACGATGACCAGCACCAGCGTCAGCAGCTTGAGGGCAATGAGGGCAAACATGGGCCGGGAGTATCGGCGACGGCCTTCACGCGGCGCCCACCGCGCACCCTGCAAACCAATGCCCGGCCCGGCCCGGCCCGGCCCGGCGCGTCTGCGGCATGGCGCTTGCTGATCCTTCGCCAAGCCGCACCGGCTCCGGGCGGTTTGACTTGCCGGGAGAAACGCCGTGCTCATGCTCGTTCAGCCCCCGCCCGCCGATGAGGTGAGCGACGACACCCACGCCGCGCTCATCAACGTTGCTGGCCGCCAGCGCATGCTGTCGCAGCGCATCGTGCTGTTCACCGTGCTGGTGGCGAGCGGGGACGCGTCGGCCCTGACCACCGTGCAGCAGTCGTTGACGCTGTTTCGCGGCAGCCACGAAGCGCTGTCACTCGGTGGCGACGGCCTGCCCGCACCGTTCACCGAAGCGCTGCACGACGCCTTCTTTGGCCCACGCGGCATTGACCGCCCGGTGCATGAATTCATCGCCTTGGTGCAACACGCACTGCGCTGTGTGCGGTCAGGGCAGGTCAGCCAAGCGGGCTGCCCGGGCTGGTGGAGTGCGCCACACCGCTGCTGGGGCAACTCAACACCTTGACCCTCAGCTACGAGATGCAGGCCCGCCGCCACGCCGTACGGCAACGCATGCGGCAGGCCGAGGTGCTGGAAGAGATGGAACGCATGGCGTGCGAGCTGCGCAGCGCCAGCATGAACGTCCGCATCGCCGCGTCACGGGCCGGCGTGCCGGGGCAAGACTTCACGGCGGTGGCCGACACGATGGCTGGCCTCGGCCAGCGCATGGAGGCCTTGGCTGAGGCGGGGAAGTCAAAACGCTGAAGGGGTTGAGGCCACCCCACCGTGCGCCACCGTGCCGCATCTGCGCGTCAGGCCTCGGCCATTCATTCGCGTGCGGCAAGCCCGACGTAGCCGTCGAGCAGCCCCGGCACATTGCGCGCCGGGGTATGCGACTTACTTGAAGTAGTAGGTCATGAAGCCGCCCACGTGGGTGCCATCCACGTCGGGTGCGGACCGGAAGTCTTTGGACTTGAAGGTCTCGGACACCACCCGCACCTTGAAGCCAATACGGCTTTGCGTCGGCAGGTATTCGCCTTCGATCACGAAGCCGGTCGAGGGCTTGAAGTTTTGGTTGGATGCAAAGCTGAGCCCGGCACCTGAGGCACGCACCTTCGCCTCGTTGATGTAGCGCAGGCCACCGCCCAAGCGCCAGCTGTCATTGATGCGGTAGTGGCCCAGCAGCTCCACGGGGGTGCGTTCAAAACGCATGCTGCCGTTTTGGGCATTGGCGCGATCGACGTGGTAACCCAGGACCAGTTGGCCCGACACCTCAGGCGTGAACTGCAATTCGAGGCCGGCGTTGAAAGCGATCAACCCGCCGCTGGAGATATCGACGGTGTCGCCGTTGTTGTAGGTGGCGGAGCCGAGTTTGTCGCCGCCGAAGGTCAAGCCGAAGCCGATCAAGGGTCGGACTTCAACTGCATGGGCCGCGCCTGCGGCCATCGACAGCAACGCGACGGCGAAGCCGGCAAGGTTCTTCTTCATTTGGAAATTTCCCCGATGTTGTTGGATGCCCCGCGTCGGCCTGATGCAGGCGCGAGGCGGGGCAGATTTTCATCGGGGGGAATGACGGCGCGGGCAGCGGTGTTGCGCCAAAGAGGCACCAATTCTGGGGGGTGGTGATGCGCCTGCGGATGAGCCCAAGGGCGCATCGCCACCGCCCCGGAGGCGTCAGGCCTCGGCCTTCTTCGCAGCCTTCTTGGCCGGCACCTTCTTCGCTGCGCGAGGCTCGAATTCGAAGCTCACCTTGCCTTCCTTCTTGTCGAAGGACAGGAAGGCCTTGAACTTGCGGCGGGTCTTGTTGGACACGAAGTTCTCGAGCAACGAGGTCTTGCCGGTGCCGAGCAGCTTGCTCATCTCGTCGCGTGTCACCGGCTGCTGCAAGATGATCTTGCCGCTCTTGAAGTCGCACGTGACAGGCGCACCCACCGCGTGCTGGCAGACGTAGGAGCTGCCGTGCTCGAACACGTCGCCTTGGCACTTCGGGCACTTGCCCAATGTTTGCTGGTCCGAGAAGTCAACCGGCTCGCCCGACTCACCTTCTTTCTTCGCGTCTTCGCCGAAGTCGAATTCGAGCTTCCAGTTCTTGATCTCTTCGTCGAAGCTCAGCTTCAACTCGGCGGTGAACGGCCAACCCGCTTTCGAGCGGAAGCCCTCCAGCGGCCCGATCTTCTTGTTCGCCAAAAACTCTTCGACCTCGTGCAGCTCGAAGCTGCGCCCACCCGGGATCTTGCCAATCGAAAAGCCGCAGCCCGTGCCTTCGGTCGTGCCCACCGGTGGCACGGCGCCTTCATGGCCGATGCAGGTGAAGCGGCGGTAGTTTTCTTTCACCACGCCGCCGCAGTTGGGGCACGGGGTCTTCAAGGTGGCGTAGTCGCCCGGGATGGTGTCGCGGTCGTATTCCTTGGCCTTGGCCACGATGCGCTGCGTCATCGCGGCGATCTCGGCCATGAAGGTCTCGCGGCTCAGCTTGCCCTTTTCCATCTCGGCCAACTGGTGCTCCCAGTTGCCGGTGAGTTCGGGCTTGGTCAGGTCTTCAACCCCCAGGCCGCGCAGCAGCGTGGCCAACTGGAAGGCCTTGGCGGTGGGCACCAGCTCGCGGCCGTCGCGCAGCATGTACTTCTCAAGAATCAGGCCTTCGATGATGGCCGCGCGGGTGGCTGGTGTGCCGAGGCCTTTGTCTGACATCGCTTCACGCAGCTCGTCGTCGTCGATCAGCTTGCCCGCGCCCTCCATCGCGCTCAGCAGCGTGGCTTCCGTGAAGCGCGCTGGCGGCTTGGTCTTGTGCGGGTTCACGTCCACGTTTTCGGTGCGCACCTGTTCACCCTTTTGCACCGCCACCAGGTTGGCGTCGTCTTCCTGCGCCTCGCGGCCATACACGGCCAGCCAGCCCGGCTTGACCATCACCTTGCCGTTGGTCTGGAAGCTGTGGCCGGCGGCGGTGGAAATGCGCGTGGTGACCATGAACTCGGCCGGCGGGTAGAACACCGCGAGGAAGCGCTTGACGACCATGTCGTACAGCTTGGCTTCAATCTCGGTCAGGCTCTTCGGGGCCTGAAGCGTCGGGATGATGGCGAAGTGGTCTGAGACCTTGGCGTTGTCGAAGATGCGCTTGTTGGGTTTGACGTAACCCTCTTTGATGGCCTTGGCCGCATGTGGCGCCAACGCCCGCAGCGGGCCGGGCAGGTCTTCGCTGGCGATCATCGCCATCGTGTCTTTCACGACGGCGACGTAGTCCTCGGGCAATGCCTTGCTGTCGGTACGCGGGTAAGTCAGCACCTTGTGCTTTTCATACAGCGCCTGCGCCAGGCTCAGCGTGGTCTTGGCCGAAAAGCCGAAACGCGAGTTGGCTTCGCGTTGCAGGCTGGTCAGGTCGTAGAGTTGCGGGCTGCTCTGGCTGCTGGGCTTGGACTCTTCGGTGACGGTGGCCGGCTGGCCACGCACCGCGTCGGCAATGGTTTGCGCATCGGCAACGTTCCACAGGCGGTCGGCGCGCAGTTCGGCGTCGTCGGGGTTCTTCTTCCACTTGGGGTCGAACCACTTGCCGTCGTATTCGCCGGCCTCCGCGGCGAAGGTCGCCTTGATTTCCCAGTAGTCGCGGAAGATGTGCTTGCGGATCTTCTCTTCACGCTCGACCACGATGCTGAGCGTGGGCGTTTGCACCCGGCCCACGGTGGTGAGAAAGAAGCCGCCATCGCGCGAGTTGAACGCCGTCATGGCGCGTGTGCCGTTGATGCCCACCAGCCAGTCGGCTTCCGAGCGGCAACGCGCGGCATCGGCCAGCGGCAGCATCTGGCTGTCGCTGCGCAGGTGTTCGAAGCCGTCGCGAATGGCGGCGGGCGTCATGCTCTGCAGCCACAGCCGCTTCACGGGGTGTTTGCTCTTGCTGTGTTGCTGGATCAAACGAAAGATCAACTCACCTTCGCGGCCCGCGTCACAGGCGTTGATGAGTTCGCTCACGTCCTTGCGCTTGACGAGCTTGACGATGGCGTTGAGCCGCGATTTGCTCTTGTCGATCGGGTTCAGGTCGAAGTGCGGCGGAATGACCGGCAGGTTGGCGAAGCTCCATTTGCCCCGCTTCACATCGAACTCTTCCGGTGCTTTGATTTCCAGCAGGTGGCCCACCGCCGAGGTGACGATGTGGTTGTCGCTCTCGAAGTAATCGTCGTGCTTGTCGAACTTGCCTGCGACAGGCGTCAGCGCCCGCACGATGTCCTGTGCGACCGACGGCTTCTCGGCAATGATCAGAGTTTTGCTCATGCGTGTTTTCGTTTCCATGGCCCGGGGCTGGGCCTTGCTCTCTCTACAATCCGGGCTTCTCGCGCGCACGCACATGCATACACACGCCTACGCGCGCACCCATGAATTCAATGTACCCAAAGAATCCGATGACGCAAGCCAAGGCCGCCAAGACCACTTCTTCCCCCGGTGCCGAGGCACCGGCTGCGAAGGGCGGGCGGCGTTTGAAGGTGCGGGAATCGGGTGTCCATGGCAAGGGCGTGTTCGCGTTGCGGCCTTTGCCCGCCGACAAGCGGATCATTGAATACACCGGTGAAGTGATCACGTGGAAAGAGGCGCTGCGCCGCCACCCGCACGACCCCAACCAGCCCAACCACACCTTCTATTTCCACATCGACGACAAGCACGTCATTGATGGCGCACGCAACGGCAACGACGCACGCTGGATCAACCACTCGTGCGAACCCAACTGCGAAGCCGATGCAGCCGATGGCCGCGTGTTCCTCAAAGCCCTGCGCGACATCGAACCCGGTGAGGAACTGTCGTTCGACTACGGCCTCGTCATCGAGGCCCGTTACACCGCAAAGCTGAAGAAAGAGTTCGAATGCCGTTGCGGCAGCTCGATGTGTCGGGGCACCATGCTTGCACCGAAAAAGCGCTGACCCGAGACCACCCGACATGACCGACACGCCAACGCTCTGGGGCGCAGAAGCCCTGTGGGAACAACTCGAACCGCTGCTGCCCGGCATCAGCGTCGAGGTGGTGGCGCGTTGCCCGTCCACCAACAGCGCGCTGCTCGAACGTGCCCGCGTCAGCGTCGGGCCGGGCGGCGTGCAGGTGCGCCCCAGTGTCGAGAGCGCCGCCTTTGGTCGCCGTGCCGCCGACGTGCTGCCTTGTCTGCTGGTGGCCGAACACCAGACCGGCGGGCGGGGCCGCATGGGCCGCGCCTGGAAGGCCGTGCCGGGTGCATCGCTCACGTTCTCTCTCTCGCTGCCGCTCGACCCGCCCGACTGGTCGGGCCTGTCGCTCGCCGTCGGCGTGGCGCTGGCCGACGCACTCGACCCGCCCGGCGGGCCATTGCGGCCGCTGCGCATCGATCTCAAGTGGCCGAACGACCTGTGGCTGGTGGACGCCGATGCCGATCACCCGGGCGCTGGCCGCAAGCTTGGCGGCGTGTTGATCGAAACCGTGAATGCTGGCGCACAGCGCCTCGCGGTGGTGGGCGTGGGCTTGAATGTGCAGCCGCTGCAAATGAGCGATCTGCGCAGCGGCTACGGCTGCCTGCAAGAGCTGAACGCAGCCAGCAGCACGCCCTCGGTGCTGCGTGCCGTGGCCGAACCGCTGGTGCAGGCGCTGCTGCGCTTCAACCGCGAGGGCTTCGCCCCGTTCGCGGCCGGCTTCGCGCGCCGCGACCTGTTGAACGGCCACGCGGTCGTCACCACCCAGGCCGACCTGCCCGAAGGCGTGGCGCGGGGTGTCTCAGCGAGCGGTGCACTGCGCCTAGACACGGCCACCGGCCCGCGTGAAGTCAGCAGCGGCGAAGTGAGCGTGCGGCTGGAAGGCAGCCCGCCCGACACCGCTGCGGGCGCCCTGTGATTCACATCAAGGCGGTGCAGCCGTGATGCGTGTGTTGATCCTGGTGCTGCTGCTGGCCAACCTGGGCTTCTATGCCTGGACGCAAGGCTGGCTCGACCCGGTGATCGGCGTGTCGGCCCTGGGCGACCGCGAGCCCGAGCGGCTGGCGCGCCAGGTCAGCCCCGAACTCATCCGCATCTTGCCGCCGCAGCCCATGGCAGCCAGTGCCGATCGCCCGGCCTGCCTGGAAGCCGGGCCCTTCGCGCCGGCCCAGGTGCCGGCCGCTGAGGCCGTGCTGAGCGCCGCGCTGCCGGCTGGCGCCTGGGCGGTCGTCAGCAACGAGTTGCCGGCGGTGTGGACGGTCTACATGGGGCGCTTTGCCAACCGCGAAGCACTGCTGAAGAAGCTGGAGGAACTGGATCGCCTCAAGCTGCCGTTCCAGGAAGTCAGCAGCCCGGATGAGTTGGCGCCGGGCGTGTCACTCGGGCGCTTTGCCGACCGGGCCGCCGCCGACAAGGCGCTGGCCGAATTTACCCAGCGGGGTGTGCGCACCGCCCGGGTGGCGGAACTGGCGCCCGCGCGCACCGAAGTGCAGTTGCGTGTCGATCAAGCCGACCCGGCCCTGCAAGGCCGCCTCGCCAGCCTGCGTGACGACGCCCTGCTGGGCAAGACCTTCGTGGCTTGCGCGGCGGGCACATCGCCACGCTGAGTTGTTGAGTCGCTGAGTTGTTGAGGGGCCTCCGGCGCTGCCGGCGGCCGTGCCGCCGTTCCGCCCGCTCAGCCGGCCCGGGTACCGCGCTGTCTCAGCGCCACCACCACGGCGCCCAGTGCGAGCAGCCAACCAAAGCCCAAGGCGCCACCCCCGCCACTCCTGCCGCCTCCTGAGGGCGCCGGTTCCAGGTTGGCCGGCAAGTCGAGGCCACTGCTGGCGGCAATGCCCAGCTCCTCGCTGTCCACTGAAGCCGGGCTCAGGTTGAGTGGCTGGTAGCTCGCTGGCGACTGGGCGTATCGCAAGGCCTCGGGTGCATCCAGGATGCCCGCGCCGCAGGTGGTGTGCGTGCAGAGGCAGCGGCCCGGGTTCGCGTTGGAGCAGGCGCCAATTTGTGTGGACACCACGTGCGGCCGGGCGCTGGCCTGAAGGCCGGCCCGCATCTCATTGAGCGTGAGGTTGGGGCGCACGCTCAGCATCAGGCTCAGCACGCCGGCCGTCACCGGCGTGGCGAAGCTGGTGCCCGACACGCGCGCGTAGCTCGGCTGGCCGGGGCCTTGCAGGCCATCGTTTGACAGGGTCAGCAGGCCCTCGTCGGCCAACGACAAGGTGTTGCCGGGCCCGAAGGCACCCCAGGCGCCGCCGTTCTGCGGGTCGCCGCCAACGGTGGCGATCACCAGTTGCGGCCCGAAGCTGGAATAGGTGGCCTTGAAGCCGTCGCGGTTGAGCGCCGCCACGCCGATCACGCCCGTGCAACTGGCCGGCCGCGACACCGCGCCGTGCTCGTTGCCCGCCGCCGCTACCACCACCACGCCGTGCCCCGCCAGTTCGTTGATCGCGTCCTGGTAGGCCTGGTTGCAGGCCGCATTGCCGCCGAAGCTGATGTTCACGATGCGCGCCGGGTTGGGGTTGTCTGGCACGCCGGTCACGCGCAGGCCGGCCGCCCAGCGCATGCCGTCGATGATGTCGCTCACCACCGCACCGCATTTGCCGGCCACCCGCACCGGGAGCACGCGCCCGTTCCAGTTGATGCCGGCCACGCCTGCGTTGTTGTCGGTCAGTGCCGCCAGCAGGCCCGCAATCACTGTGCCGTGCCACGAACTCTGCGAGGTGCCGCAGTTGCCGAAGATGGGCAGGGCGGCCTCTTCGGCGTTCAGGCCGTCACCGGGGTCGGCCGGATCGTCGTCGCGCCCATGGCCGTCGCCGGCATGCGCCACCTCGGAAACGAAGTCGTAGCCCGGCAGCAGCCGGCCCACGAGGTCGGGGTGGGGGGTGATGCCGGTGTCGAGCACAGCCACCACCGCCGTGTTGGCGCCCCGGTGGGTGCTCCAGGCGGTCTGGATGCCGGGCACGCCCCGGAGGCGGTCGCGCACGGCGTTCTGGCTGCTGCCCGCCACCGGGTGCAGCCACCACTGGCCGGTCGTGAAGGCACCGGCCGGAAAGTGCGGGTCTTGCGGTTGCACGACTTGTAGGCGCTTTTCACGCACGTTCGGCACCACCCATTCCACATCGGGCCGCGCGCGCAGTTGTGCCGCCAGCTGCTCGGCTTCGGCGCCGGGCAACAGGCGGCCGAAATCGAGGTGCTGCCCGCTGCGCCCGCTGGGCCGCAGGCGCATGGGTTTGAGCCGAGCCTCGGCCAGCACGCGCTGCAGGCGTTCCAGCGGTTCGGGTCGCACAGAGGCGGCCTTCTCGCGCCCGCCCGTGGGTTGGGCCGGGGTCGACGCAGGGTCTTTGAGCTTGACGATCAGGCCAAGCGCAGGGGGCGGTGCCTCATGGGCCACCACCAAGCCGGTGGATATGCCGAACGCCGGCCCCACCCCCAGAACCACCAGCCATGCCCACCCTGCGACCGCCCGCCTCACGCGGGTCATCAGCATCCGCTGGCCTCCAAGCCGGCCAGGTTGGGGCCGTGGGGGCGGACGCATCGAAAGGGCAAAGCAGGGCTGGGTTTCATCATCGTGGGCGCAGTGTAGGAAAACGAGGCCCACCCGCCCGAAAGCAAAGTCAGCGCCGGTCCAATGGGGTTCACAGCGGAATGGACGAAGAGCCCCTGGCGGGGCTCTTCTCAGAGAGTTGGAAACGCGTCACTCCGGGTGGGTGACGCTTTCATGCTTACTTGGAAGCCGCGTTGGCAACAACGCGTGCCATTTCCAGCACCTTGTTCGAGTAGCCCCATTCGTTGTCGTACCAGGCCACCAGCTTGACGAAGGTGCTGTCGAGCGCAATGCCGGCGTCGGCATCGAAGATGGAGGTGCGGGCGTCGCCCCGGAAGTCGGTCGCGACGACCTTGTCTTCGGTGTAGCCCAGCACGCCCTTCAGCGCGCCTTCGGACTGGGCCTTGAACTCGGCGCAGATTTCTTTGTACGACGCTTCCTTGTTCAGCTCGACGGTCAGGTCGACCACCGACACGTCGGACGTGGGCACGCGGAACGACATGCCGGTCAGCTTCTTGTTCAACTCAGGGATCACAACGCCCACGGCCTTGGCCGCGCCCGTGCTCGACGGGATGATGTTTTCCAGGATGCCGCGGCCGCCGCGCCAGTCTTTGTTGCTCGGGCCGTCCACCGTCTTTTGCGTGGCGGTGGTGGCGTGCACAGTCGTCATCAGGCCGCGCTTGATGCCCCACTTGTCGTTCAGCACCTTGGCCAGCGGGGCCAGGCAGTTGGTGGTGCACGAAGCGTTCGAGATGATGGCCTGGCCGGCGTACGTCTCATGGTTCACGCCGTAGACGAACATCGGCGTGTCGTCCTTGCTGGGGGCCGACAGGATGACCTTCTTGGCGCCAGCGGCGAGGTGCTTCTCGGCAGTGGCCTTGTCGAGGAACAGGCCAGTCGATTCGACCACGATGTCGGCGCCGACTTCATTCCACTTCAGCGCGGCGGGGTCACGCTCGGCGGTCAGGCGGATCTTCTTGCCATTGACGACCAGCGTGTTGCCCTCGACCGACACGTCGCCCTTGAAGCGGCCGTGCACCGAGTCGTACTGCAGCATGTAGGCCAGGTAGTCGGGCTCAAGAAGGTCGTTGATGCCAACGATTTCAATGTCGTTGAAGTTCTGCACCGCTGCGCGGAACACCATGCGCCCGATGCGGCCGAAGCCGTTGATGCCGATCTTGATGGTCATGTGGATCTCCTTGGAAAGTTAAGACAGAAATCGAAGAGAGGGATTGAGCGGATGCGGCGCTGTGCGGAGTTTTTATCAACGCAAAAGAGGCCAAGAGGAACAGCCAAGGTCGCAAAGGATTCGGGCTGTTCTTTGCGTTCTTTGCGTTCTTTGCGTTCTTGGCTGTTTGTGCTTTGCGTCTTTGCGGTGAAACCTGCTCGCGTGCCTCAGAACAACTTCAACGTGTCTTGCCCAGCACCACCTTCACGGTGTCGGCCACGTTTTCGGCCGTGAAGCCGAAGTGTTTGAACAGCACGTTGGCAGGGGCCGATTCGCCGTAGGTGTCGATGCCGACGACGGCCGATACACCGTACTTCCACCAGCCATCGGTCGAGCCCATTTCAACCGCGATGCGCGGCAGCTTGGGCGGGAGCACCTCCGATTTGTAGGCCACGCTCTGGCGGTCGAACACCGACGTGCTGGGCATGCTGACCACGCGCACCGCAATGCCGGCCACGGCCAGTTGCTGCTGTGCGTGAAGCGCGAGTTGCACCTCGGAGCCGGTGGCGATGATCACCGCCTGCGCCTTCTTCTTCAGGCCGACCTCGGCCGGTTCGGCCAGCACGTAGGCGCCCTTGCTGATGTCGCCCAGGTCGCCCTTGGGTGCATAAGCCAAGTTCTGGCGCGACAACAACAGCGCGCTCGGGCGGTTCTTGTTCTCGATCGCGCAGGCCCAGGCCACCACGGTTTCGGCGGTGTCGGCCGGGCGCCAGACATCGAGGCCCGGAATCAGGCGCAGCGACGCGGCGTGTTCGATCGACTGGTGCGTGGGGCCGTCTTCACCAAGCCCGATGCTGTCGTGCGTGAACACGTGGATCACACGCTGCTTCATCAGCGCCGCCATGCGGATCGCGTTGCGGCTGTAGTCGCTGAAGGTCAGGAAGGTGCCGCCGTAGGGGATGAAGCCGCCGTGCAGCGCCACGCCGTTCATGATGGCCGCCATGCCGAACTCGCGCACGCCGTAGTTGATGTGGCGGCCGATCTTTTCGTCCTCGCTCAACTTCACGTCACCCGCCAGGTCGAAGCGCAGCGCCAGGCCGAGCTGAACCGCCGGCTCGCGGAGCAGCGTCAGCGTGAGGCAGAGATGGGGCAAAGGCAGCAGCGTGACGCCGAGGTCGCTCGCCGTGCGCAGGAGGAGCGTCAGCACCGTGAAGCAGAGCGCGCGCAGCAGGAA
>JAYSYW010000019.1:0-6474 GCA_043727255.1 Rhizobacter sp.
GTTTCGGACATTCGATTCGACAACGAGAGCTATGAAGCGCTCGTCGCAATGAACATCGACGCCGGGTATCAGTTTCCGCGCGACACCACCGCCAAGATCCTCACCTCCGGTATTCTTGGCGAGCAGTACATCGGGCTCGAGGCGGGAGGCGACGGCGTGATGCTGAAAACCGGCGATCGGCTGCGCCTGACGCAGTCGGCCGTGGTGCTGGAGAACCTGATCAGCCAGTTCCTGTTCAACAAGGCGGCCGAGCCCCCGGCCACGGCCGCGCCGGGAGCGCCAGCGAAATGACGCAGGTGACACGCTTGCGCATGTTCCACCGCTTGGCCATCGTGCTGCTGGCATTGGCGTGCGGCGCCTGCGCCACGCTCGGCGGTGGTGGCGAGAAAAAAACCGCCGGCCAGCGCGCCGACCCGTGGGAGGGCTTGAATCGCAAGGTCTATTCGTTCAACGAGACCATCGACACGGCCGTGCTCAAGCCTGTGGCCACGGCCTACACGAACGTCGTGCCGCAGCCGGTGCGCCGAGGGGTCAGCAACTTCCTCGGCAACTTCGGCGACGCCTGGTCGGCCGTCAACAACTTCATGCAGGGCAAGGTCACGAACGGTTTTCAAGACGTGATCCGTGTCGGCACCAACACCGTGTTCGGCCTCGGCGGGCTGTTCGACGTGGCCTCCGAATTCGGCCTCGATCGCCAGAGCGAAGACCTCGGCCAAACACTCGGCCGCTGGGGCATGGCGCCCGGGCCTTACATCGTTTGGCCGTTGTTCGGGCCTTCGACCTTGCGCGACTCGATGGCGTTGCCGCTCGACCGCGCGGTGTCGCCGGCGCTGGTGTTTCGAACTGATTTCGCGCGCGCCGCCGTGTTTGGCATCAGCGTGATCGACGAACGCGTGGGCCTGTTGGGCGCCACGCGCATGCTCGATGACATTGCGCTCGACAAATACGTGTTCGCCCGCGATGCCTTCTTGCAGCGGCGCCAGAGCTTGGTGTACGACGGCGACGTGCCCGATTTGCCACAAGACGACGACGAACGGTACGACCAACCCGAACCACAATCGTCCGCCCCACAGGGGGCGTCAGGCGCCTCGGCCCCTGAGCCGGCCGCCACGCCCGCTTCGGCGGCCGGTTCGCGGTGACCCTCGGGGCCGAGCGGGTTTTCGCCCGTTGACAACCAGAGGCAGGGCGGCTGCGTTGACACTGCGGGCCATGAATCACAGTGCGAACTCTTCGCCTGCGGATGGTTCCAAGCTCTGGTCTGTGGGCCTGTGCATTTAAAAAGGACTCTGATGTTTCGCCAACGTGTTGTTTCATGGTTTTCCGCCGTCCTGCTGCTGGCTTTTGCGGGTGCCGCCCTGGCTCAGCAGGCACCCGAAGAGTTGATCAAGCAGGTTTCGACCGAAGTGCTCGACGCCGCCAAGGCTGACAAGTCAATCCAGTCGGGCGACGTCAACAAGGTCATGGCGCTGGTTGAAGCGAAGGTCATGCCGCACGTGAACTTCCAGCGCATGACGGCATCCGCCGTTGGTCGCCACTGGCGCCAAGCCACGCCCGAGCAAAAAACGCGTTTGCAGAACGAGTTCAAGACCTTGCTGGTGCGCACCTATGCCGGCGCGTTGGCCCAGGTGAAAGACCAAACCGTGCAGCTCAAGCCGGTGCGGCCCTCGGCCAAGCCCGACGAAGTGCTGGTGCGCACCGAAGTGCGCGGTAAGGGCGACCCGATCCAGCTCGACTACCGGCTTGAAAAGGGCGACGGCGGCTGGAAGATCTACGACGTGAACGTGCTGGGTGTGTGGTTGGTCGAGAACTACCGCAACACCTTCCAGCAAGAGATCACCGCCGGTGGCATCGATGGTCTGATCACCAAGCTGGTCGAGCGCAACAAGACGTCGGTCACCCGGAACTGAGCCGCCGCGTGATGCTGATCCTGCCCACCACCCTCACCACCCGCGAAGCTCGCGACACTCAGCGCATGCTGTCGCAGGCTTTGCAGCAAGCTGTACGCAGCGACGCCGGGCCGGTGGTGACGGTGAACGCATCGGGCCTTCAGCAGTTCGACTCGGCCGCGCTGGCAGTGCTGCTTGAATGCCAACGCAAGGCCCAAGCCTTTGGCAAGGGGTTTGTGGTCAAGCAGGCGCCTGACAAGCTGGTGTCTCTGGCCAAGCTGTACGGCATTGACGCTCTGTTGATGCCCGACGAGTCAACCGCCGCCTGAACTGCGCACCCGCCCAGCGGGTGCTATACCTGCGTGGGCTGCTGGCTACTGTTCCTCTGACCAGGCAAAGCCGTCACGCGCCACCAGCGCGCTGGCGGCGGCTGGGCCCCAGGTGCCGGCGGCATAGGGGCGGGGGCCGTTGGTGTCTTTGGCCCAGGCTCGCAAGATCGGTTCGACCCAGCGCCAGGCTTGCTCTTGTTCGTCGCTGCGCACGAACAGGTTCAAGCGGCCGGCTATCGCTTCCAGCAACAGCCGCTCGTAAGCGCCCACGCGGTTTTCAGCGAAGGCCTTGTCGAAGTCGAGGTCAAGAAACACCGGCGAAAGCGCCTCACCTTGGCTGGTGCCCTTGGCGGCCAGCAGGTGCAGCTCAAGGCCGTCTTCCGGCTGCAGCTTGATGACGAGCTTGTTCGACTGCTGAACGCCCGGGAAGATGCTGTGCGGCGTGGGCCTGAAGTTCACCACGATCTCGGCGTTGCGCTCGGCCAATCGCTTGCCGGTGCGCAGGTAGAAGGGCACACCTGCCCAGCGCCAGTTCTGCACCTCGGTGCGCAGCGCCACGAAGGTTTCGCAGGTGCTGCCTGGGGGCACCTTGGCCTCTTGCAGGTACCCGACCGCATGGCCGCCCGCCGCATTGCCAGCGCGGTATTGGCCGCGCACCACGTCGCGCGCCACGCTCTCGTCGGTGAAGGGCTTCAGCGAGCGCAGCACCTTCAGTTTTTCGTCGCGGATGGCATCGGCGTCATTGGCGGGTGGCGGCTCCATTGCCACCATCGTCAGCAGTTGCAGCGCATGGTTTTGCACCATGTCGCGCAGCGCGCCGGTGCGGTCGTAAAAGTCGCCGCGCGTGCCCACGCCAAGGCCTTCGGCCAATGTGATCTGGATGTTGGCGATGCTCTCGCGGCGCCACAGCGGCTCGAACAGCGCATTGCCGAAGCGCAGCGCCATCAGGTTCTGCACCGAGGGCTTGCCCAGGTAGTGGTCGATCCGGAAGGCCTGCGTTTCGCTGAACACCGAACGCACCACGCGGTTGATTTCTTGCGCGCTCTTCAGGTCATGGCCGAGCGGCTTTTCGAGCACCACACGAACCTGAGGCCCGTTCAAACCGGCTGCGCCGAGCTGTTCGCAGATCACCGGGAACAGGTGCGGGCTGGTGGCGAGGTACAGCACGGCCGTGTCGGCATTGCGCTCTTCGAGCCAGCGCTTGAGCTTGGCGTAATCGCTGGGTTGCGACAGGTCCATGCGGCGGTAGTGCAGCAACTCGGCGAAACGGGCGAACTCGTCGTCGGTGGGGCGCTTGGCGCCTTCCACGTCTTGAAAGCGGGCCTTCAGCCAGGTGCGGTATTGCTCGTCGTTCTGCTCATCGCGCGCCACCGCCAGAATGCGCCCGCCTTCGGGCAGCTTGCCGTGGCGAAACGCCTGGAACAAAGCAGGCATCAGCTTGCGCCAAGAGAGGTCGCCGGTGCCGCCGAAAAAGACGAGGTCAAAGGACATGGTGCGCCAGGGAGCGGGGGAGCCCGTATTCTGAACCGGACCCATCAACCGGGTTCTAATGTGGCCTGTGTTCGACATGCCCCGGCCGCTGCGGGCACCGGCCCCCACGGGGGGTCATTGGCTTGGGTCAGCCCCATGCCAATGACTTGTGAGGAGTGACTTTCGATGAACCAGCTCGACCAGCTCAAGCAGTACACCACCGTCGTTGCCGACACCGGCAACTTCAAACAGCTCGCCGCCTTCGCGCCGCGCGACGCCACCACCAACCCTTCGTTGATCCTCAAGGCCGTGCAGCAGCCCGACTACGCGCCGCTGCTGGCCGAGACCGTGGCCGCGCACCGTGGCCTGCCGCTGGAAGAAGTGGTGGACCAGGTGCTGGTGCGCTTCGGCACCGAGATATTGAAGGTGGTGCCGGGGCGCGTGTCCACCGAGGTCGATGCGCGCTTGAGCTTCGACACCGCCTGCACCGTGGCCCGCGCGCGCCGCATCATGGCCTTGTACGAAGAACGGGGCATCGGCCGCGAGCGGGTGTTGATCAAGGTGGCGGCCACCTGGGAAGGCATTCAAGCCGCCCGCGTGCTGGAACGCGAAGGCATCCGCTGCAACCTCACGCTGCTGTTCTCGTTCTGCCAGGCCGTGGCCTGTGGTGATGCCGGCGTGCGGCTCATCTCACCCTTTGTTGGGCGCATCTATGACTGGTACAAAAAGTCGGCCGGCGCCACATGGGACGAAGCCACCAACGCCGGCCTCAACGACCCCGGCGTGAAGTCGGTGGCCCAGATCTATGCGTACTACAAGAAGTTCGACATCGCCACCGAGGTGATGGGCGCCAGCTTCCGCAACATCGGCCAGATCGTTGCGTTGGCGGGTTGCGACCTGCTGACCATCAGCCCCGAGCTGTTGGCCCAGTTGCAGGCCGGTGACGCACCCGTGCCGCGCTGGCTCGACCCGCAGGCGGCCAAGCACGACGCGGTGCATGCCATCACCTACAACGAGCCCAGCTTCCGCTATGCCCTGAACGCCGACGCCATGGCCACCGAGAAGCTGGCCGAGGGCATTCGCGCCTTCGCGGCCGATGCCGCCAAGCTTGATCAGCTCATCACGGACCTGAAGAAATGACGATGCAGCAGCAGGCCGCGCGCCGGGCCGCTCCCAAGCCGGCCTGCATCCCCCTGGGGGATCGGGGGCCGTACTCATCGACCAAGGGGTTGTCATGACACCGCGATGTGACCGCACCGAGGCCTGGGCCGCTTTGCAAGGCCACTTCGAAGCGCATGGCCGTGACTTCGACCTGCGCGACGCCTTCGAGCGCGACCCGGGCCGCTTTGCGGCCTTCAGCGTCGAAGCGCCCGAGGTCTTTGCCGATCTGTCGAAGAACCGCATCGACACCGCGACCTTGCACTTCCTCGTTGATCTGGCGCGTGAATGCCAGCTTGAAGCCCGGCGCGGCGCCATGCTGGCCGGCGAGCCGATCAACACCACCGAAGGCCGTGCCGTGTTGCACACCGCGCTGCGCGCGCCGCGCGGCCAGGGGCCCTTCAGCGCCGAGGTGCACGAGGTGCTGGGTCGCATGCTGGCCTACGTTGAAACCGTGCGCGACACCGCCGCCAGCGGCATCCGTCACGTCGTCAACATCGGCATCGGCGGCAGCGACCTGGGGCCCCAGATGGTGGTGCCTGCGCTCGACGCCTTCGTGCACCCGGGCATCCGCTTTCACTTCGTCTCGAACGTCGATGGGCACGACCTGGCCCCGGTGCTGCGCCGCTTGAACCCGGCCGAAACCCTGGTCATCGTCGCCAGCAAAACCTTCACCACGCAAGAGACGATGGCCAACGCGCAGATCGCCAAGGCGTGGTTCCTGGCGAACGGCGGCACCGACATCGCCAAGCACTTCGTCGCCGCCACCACCAACGTGAAAGGCGCGGCCGAATTTGGCATCACCACCACCTTCGGCTTCTGGGACTGGGTGGGAGGGCGATATTCGCTGTGGTCAGGCATCGGCCTGTCGATCGCCCTGGCCATCGGCGCGAACAACTTCCGCGCCTTGCTCGATGGTGCGCATGCCATGGACCGCCACTTCGCTGAGGCGCCGTTGCAAGCCAACCTGCCCGTGCTGCTGGGGCTGATCGACGTGTGGTACCGCAATTTCCACGGCTTTTCCAGCCGCAGCGTGGCGCCTTACCACCAGGGCTTGAAGCGCCTGCCCGCTTATCTGCAGCAGTTGGAAATGGAAAGCAACGGCAAGCGGGTGGACACCGAAGGTGCGCTGTTGCCGTATGCCACCAGCCCGGTCGTGTGGGGCGAGCCCGGCACCAACGGCCAGCATGCCTACTTCCAGATGCTGCACCAGGGCACCGACGTCGTGCCGGTCGAATTCATCCTCGTGAAGACGCCCACCCACCCCTGGCCCGAGATGCACCCCAAGCTGCTGGCCAACGGCCTCGCGCAAAGCCAGGCGCTGATGCTGGGCAAGCACACGGCGCAGGCGCTCACCGAGAGCGCGCCCACCGCGTCGAAAGACATCGACCCGCAGACCTTGGCCAAGCACCGCAGCTTCCCCGGCAACCGGCCCAGCACCACGCTGCTGCTCGATCAGCTCACCCCGCGCAGCCTGGGCGCACTGATTGCGATGTACGAGCACCGGGTGTTCGTGAGCGGTGCGCTGTGGGGCATCAACAGCTTCGACCAATGGGGCGTTGAACTCGGCAAGGCGCTGTGCAACGACCTGCTGCCGCGCCTGGCTTCCGGCGACACCCGTGGCCTGGACG
>JAYSYW010000020.1:0-6474 GCA_043727255.1 Rhizobacter sp.
CACGGTGTGGATCTTCCGTGTGGCCGTCAGCCGGGCACCAGCTTCGGTATCTCGGTCAAGTGGCGCAGCACCAGTGGCCCACCGGCCACCGCCCGCACCGCGATCAGGCTGACCAGCCCGCGTGCGAATTCGAGCACCTGCAATGCCTCGGGGTATTCGACCAGCTCGCGCACATAGCGGGTGACCGACGCCTCGGGGCAGATCACCTCATCGACCGCGAAGCTGCCGCTTTTTGCTGAGCAACGCGGGGTTGTCCTCGAACTCGGACGACCGCAACCGGGCGACGGTGGTGGGCACGTTGAACAGGTCGTGCGCCAGCTTGCAGGCCACGAGGTTGGTTTCGTCCGACTGGGCACATGCGATCAGCATGTGCCCAGTCGGCGGCCCCCGGCTTCGCGCAGGGTGGACGGCAAGATGCCGTTGCCCGCCACGCCGCGCAGGTCGAAGCGGTTTTGCAGCAGGGCCAAACATTCGCGGTCGGTGTTGGTGTCGGCGGTGTCGCTCTTCTCGGACTCCAGCGCTTCCGCCATGCTTTCGCCCACGCAACCCGCCCCGACGATCAGGATGTTCATGGGGGCCGCCTTGAAGCGGCCCCCTGCGCGCCATGCCTCAGAACAAGCTGGGCTTGGCGTAACCGCGCGCGTTGATCTCTTGCTGCACGGTGTTTGTGCCGGTTGGCACGTCAAGCGCCACGGCGGTGCCCACGCCCTCGCCGCTGGCGATGGTGGCGTCCACGTTCACGTCGTAGGCGGTGGTGGTGGAAGTGCAGCTGGTGGTGGGTGCGTAGGTGATGAGGCTGGTGCCGAGCGTGTACTCGGTGGCGCTTGGCGCGAGCGTGGCGGTCTGCGTCTGGAAGCGTGCGCCCGGCGTGTGGTTGTTGCCGGGGCCGGCCCAGTTGCAGACCATGCCGAGCAGGCTGCCGTCGGTGGTGGAAATCTCGTTGGTGAACGCGAAGTGGCCTGTCAGCGTGCGCACCTCTGAGGCGGTGTTGTAGTCGGCATGGGCGGCCAGCGCACGGGCGCGGTCGTCGCCAGTGCCGGCTTGCCAGACCGACAAGAAGTTGCCCGCCACGGTGACACGGTCGAAGTCGCCCGCGAAGCGGGTGAAGCTGCCGCGCCAGCCCAGCGTGCCACCACGGGTGCTGCCGGTGATCTTGACGGCGGCGTTGAGCTGGCCGTCGCTTGCGAAGCTGGCCACGTCGGCCGCGTAGTGGGCCGAGGCCGTGCTGGCCGCGTGGCCGCAGTACTGGCCGTCACGGCTGCTGAAGGCGACGGCCGTTCCGCTGCGGCTGTACTTGAGGCTGCTGACGCGGGCAACCTTGTAGCGGCTGGTGGTGCTGTCGATCTGGTCCGAGCAGCCGAAGGCGGCGTCGTTGTTCAGCTCGAAGCCCGCCACCTGCATCACGCCTGTGTAGGCGGAGGCGCTGGCGCCGGGGGTGTGGCGCAGCACCACTTCGCCGGTCTTGGCGCTGGCGCCGCTGCCGTGGTTGACCACCAGGCGGTAGGTGTATTCAGTGCCCGCGCCGTTGAGCGCCACGGTGGCCGCTCCCACCGTCAGGCCCGACATCGCCGGCACCGCGGCCAGCGCCGTCTGCAGTTGCGTCTGGATGTCGAGGCTGGCGCCGGCGCTTGGCAGCGTGAGGCTGTTGCGTGCCACGGTGGCGCGCATCACGGCGGCCAGCAGCAGGCCTTGGCGGGTGCGCGCTTTCACGCCGGACACGCGGGCGTTGATCTGCGCGGCGATGCACGGTTGGCTGGCGCCTTCGGTGGCCGTCCACAGGCCGAGGTCGCCGCCGGGCAAGGTGCCAGCGGCGGGGCTGCCGTCTTGGTGGCTGCTGTAGGCCACGCTCGGGCCGTAGCAGTTGGCGTTGTTGCTGGCGGAAAACAGCTTGGCCATGTCGAGCACGCTGGCCAGCGGCACGGTGGTGTCGCCGGTGAGCACCTTGTCGAGGGTGGCGGCACCGGCCTTCAAGTCGGGCTCGACGGCCGGGGCGGCCTGTGCCGTGGGGGCCGGCACCAGGCCGGTCGCCAGGCGGGCCAGCGTGCGGGTGTCACCCAACTGCCAGGCGGTGCGTGCGGCACGGGCCCAGTCGGCGGCGTAGCGAAGGCCGTCAAACGCGGGGGCGGCGGCCACGGTGCTGGTGCTGGTGCTCAGCGCGGCGGGCGAACCCACCGACAGGCCGGAAGGGAAGGAAACCGCCACATTGGCCGCGCTTTCGCTGGACCCGGCCGGTGGCGCCTCGCCACCGCTGCCCCCGCCGCCGCACGCGCCAAGCCCGAGCGCGGCCAACAAGGCCAGCGAAAGTGGTGTGCGGCGGAATGCGGTGGCGTGCGAAGAACGGGTCGAACGGGCGGACATGGACATGGCGGCTCCCTGTTGTTGAGCTCGCCACGACCATCGCAGCCAGCGAGGGAGATTTCGGCGCCGGGAGCGGCAACTTGAATGCGGGACCGACAGGCGGTATCGGCGAATGCCTTGCCTTGCCTCGTCGGTTGTCCGCCCTCGTACTTTGTCCGCTACCCCCTGCCCGGCCCGCCAGGCCGGTGCTGGCTTACACCACCTGCTTGACGAGGATGGTGCCGCGCCCAATCACCGAGGGCTTGTGGGGTGTGGCCGTCGCCGTGCCGTCGATGTGAACCAGCATGCCGCCGAGCTTGCTGTTGTATTGCGTCGAGGTGACGCGCCAGACGATGTCGAGGTCTTGGTCGGCGAACACCGGCTGCTTGTAAGAGAAGTTGAAGTTCAGGCACAGCATCTCGCGGCGCACGCCGTCGTCGCTGCGCGAGAAGTAGGTCGCCATCAGGCCCATCATGATGGCCGAGGTGTGCTGGCCGGCGGCGATGATCTCGCCGAAGCGGGCCCGCTCAGCCGCTTGCACGTCGTGGTGCAGCGGGTTCTCGTCGTAGGTCATGCGCGCGAACTTCGCGATGTCTTCGCGTGTGTAGCGAAGAGTCTTGGTGATCGCCTCGCCCACCGCCACCACGTTGTCGTTCAACAGTTTCACTTCTTCCCCTCAAATCGTCGGCGCCGGGCCGCCCCCAAACAGCATTGACCCTCGATGCCACCCGGCTGGGGCGTCAGAGCCTCTCGATGGCCATCGCCGTGGCCTCGCCGCCGCCAATGCACAGAGCGGCGACGCCTTTTTTCTTGTTGTGCTGGCGCAAGGCGCCAAGCAGGGTGGCAACGATACGCGCACCGCTGGCGCCAATCGGGTGACCTAGGGCACAGGCCCCCCCATTCACGTTGACCACCTCGTGCGGCAGCTTGAATTCATGCATCGCGGCCAGGGTGACGGCGGCAAAGGCTTCGTTGACCTCCCACAAATCAACCTCCGCAGCCGACCAGCCGGTTTTCTTCAGCAGCTTGGTGATCGCGCCAACCGGCGCGGTGGTGAACCACTCGGGTGCCTGCGCATGCACCACATGCCCACGAATGCGCGCCAGCGGCACCAGGCCCAGCTGGGCAGCCGTGCTTTCACGCATCAGCACCAGCGCGGCGGCCCCGTCGGAAATGCTGGACGAATTGGCGGCGGTGATGCTGCCGTCTTTCTTGAACGCGGGCTTGAGCGTCGGCACCTTGTCGAGCTTGGCCTTGAAGGGCTGCTCGTCGCGGCTGACCACGGTGGCGCCGCTCGACCCTGAACCTTTCGCGGGCAGCGTGACGGGGGCCATCTCCCAGTCGAAGCTGCCGTCTTGGTTGGCGCGCAGGCTGCGTTCGGTGGACGTGATGGCGAAGGCGTCTTGAATTTCGCGGCTGAACTGGTACTTGGCCACACAGGCTTCGGCGAACACACCCATCGCCTGGCCGCCGGTGGCGCTGCGGGTGTAGGCGTCTTCCAGGCCGTCGATGGCCATGTGGTCGAACAGCATCGTCGAGCCGTACTTGACGCCCTTGCGCGCGAACGTGAGGTGCGGCGCGTTGCTCATGCTTTCCATGCCGCCAGCCACCACCACGTCGGCGCTTTCGGCCGTCAGCATGTCGTGCGCAAACATCATGGCGCGCATGCCCGAGCCGCACATCTTCGACAGCGTGACGGCGCCCGCCGACTGCGGCAAGCCCGCGCCCAACGCGGCCTGGCGGGCCGGCGCCTGGCCCTGGCCGGCCATCAGGCAGTTGCCCATCAGCACCTCGTTGACGGCCTCGCCCGCAATGCCCGCCCGCGCCACCGCCGCTTGAATGGCGACCGCGCCGAGTTGGTGTGCCGCCAAGCCGCTCAGCTCGCCCAGCAGGCCGCCAATGGGGGTGCGGGCGGCGGACACGATGACGATGGAATCACGCATGGTGGTCTCCGTTGAGAACAAGGTTCAGAAAAAAAGGCTCTGTTGATTTTCAGTGGGTACGGTGCCCTTCGCCCCCGCCCTCCACCTCCACCTCCACCTCCACCTCCACCTCCACCTCCACCTCCACCCTCCACCCTCCACCCTCCACCCTCCAGCCTCCAGCCTCCAGCCTCCACCCTCCGCCTCCGCCCGTTCGCCCTGAGCAGGGACTGAGCCTGTCGAAGGCCCGACCGTCGAAGGGTTGGTGAGCGAAGTCACGGTGCGAGCAGGGCTTCCTTCGACAGACTCAGGACGATCGGAAATACAGGCTCAGCCCGAACGGGGTTTGGTGCCAAGGTTTGGGTGGCATTTACCCACTCGAAATTCAACAGAGGCAGCACAAAGAAATCACAGGTTCAGGGTTCAACGTTCAGCCAGCGGCACCGAACACGGCCGGGCCACGCTCGTCTTGCGCCACCGCCTTGATGTAGGCCTGGAAAGCCGGGTCTTCGCCACGCAGCAACAGCGGCAAGGCATTGAAGAAATCGTCGCGGCGGCACCATTCGCGCATGTAGTCGTCCCACGAATTCCAGCGCCGCTGTTCGGTCGCCGTCATCGTGTCTTTGTGGGCCACCAGGTAAGCGCGCTCGAACAGCGAAACCAGCATGTCGAAGATGACCAGCCGGCGTTCGTTTTGTTCCGGTGTGGGGTCGCGCAGCGCGGTGGTGCTGCGCAATTGCAGGTCGGCGTTGCCGAGCACGATCTTGAGGAAGTCGATGTAGGCGTTCGACAGCAGCTGGTACGCCTCTTCGTCTTCGTTGTCGCGCTCGCGGCGCTGCTCGAACAAGAACGCGCCAATAGCGAACGGCAGGCCGACCACGGTGACCACGTAGCTGGCGGCTTCGAGCAACTCCACACCCGTCATGCGCGGCTCGTTTTGCAGTTCACTTTGCAGCTCACTTGACCGTTCAGTTGACAGTTCACTTGGCGGTTTGTGCCTGGGCTGCGGCAAGCTTCGCCGCGTTGCGCGCGCGGCGGATGTTCTTGAAGCGCCGGCTGGTTTCGTAAGGGAACACGTCGTGCACATAGCCCGCCAGGATGCGGTCTTTGTGGCCCTGCCAGAAGGCCGGGTCGAGCAGGTTGGCGTGGTGGGCCATGAACACCTTGCGCACCGCCGGGTTGCCCAGCAAGAAGGGCTCGAAAGTCTCGGGGAACACATCGTGTTTGCCCACGTGGTACCAAATTTCACCCGACATTTCTTCTTCCTCGTTGCGCGGCTCGGGCACCTTGCGGAAGTTGCAGTCGGTCAGGTATTCGATCTCGTCGTAGTCGTAGAACACCACCTTGCCGTCGCGGGTGACGCCGAAGTTCTTCCACAGCATGTCGCCGGGGAAGATGTTGGCCGAGACAAGGTCTTTGATGGCGTTGCCGTACTCGACGACGGCGTGCTCCATCTGGGTCGGCGTGGCCTCTTGCAAAAAGATGTTGAGCGGGATCATGCGGCGCTCGATGTAGACGTGGCGAATGATCAGGTCGTTGCCGTCGTCTTCAAGCAGGCTGGGGCAGAAGTGCTTCAGCTCGGCCAGCAGCTCGTCTTCAAAACGGGTCAGCGGAAAGGCCACGTTCGAAAACTCCAGCGTGTCGGCCATGCGGCCCACGCGGTCGTGCTGCTTGACCAGCAGGTACTTGCTCTTGATCTGCTCGCGGGTCGTGTCTTTGGCCGCCGGATAGAAGTCTTTGATGACCTTGAACACATACGGGAACGAGGGCAGGTCGAACACCAGCATCACCATGCCCTTGATGCCGGGCGCGATGCGAAACTGGTCGCCGCTGTGGCGCAGGTGGGCCAGGAAGTCGCGGTAGAAAAGGTTCTTGCCGTGCTTTTGCAGGCCGAGCGTGTTGTACAGCTCGGTGCGCGGCTTCCTCGGCATCATCGAACGCAAAAACTGCACGTAGGCCGACGGTATTTCCATGTTCACCAGGAAGTACGCCCGCGCAAAGCTGAACAGCATCTGCAGGTCGCCTTCGCCGAACAGCACGGTGTCGACCACCAGCAAGCCACTGGGGGCATGCAAGATGGGCAGCGCGAACGGCACTTCCTTGAAGCCGTTGATGATCTTGCCGACGATGTAGGCGCCCTTGTTGCGGAAGAACAGCGAACTGAGCACCTGGAACTGGAAGTTGGCGCGCGGGCGGAAGTCGCCCAGCTGTTGCG
>JAYSYW010000021.1:0-15954 GCA_043727255.1 Rhizobacter sp.
AGGCTTGCGCCGCCTTTTTCGACGAAGTCGAGCGCCCACTTGAATTCGGCTTTCTTCAGCGTGCGGTAGGCATAGGCGGTGCGCACTTCATTGAACATCTCGGTCTGCTTGAAGCCGCCGCCCAGCGCCACGGTGACGAGGTGCTGCACCAGCACGTCGAAGGGCTTGTCGGGCGTGGCGCGCTTTTCAATCTGGCCGCGTTGCGCGGCACGCCGCGCGGCGGCGGCTTCGACCAGTTCGAGCGTGTTGGTGGGCACAAGCGTGATGCGGCTCGGCCGGCCCGGCGCGTGGCCGCTGCGGCCGGCGCGCTGCAGCAGCCGCGCAATGCCCTTGGCCGAGCCGATCTGCAGCACACGCTCGACCGGCAGAAAGTCGACGCCCAGGTCGAGTGACGAGGTGGCCACGACGGCCTTGAGCCGCCCCTCCTTCAAGCCCAGCTCGACCCATTCGCGCACGGCCTTGTCCAACGAGCCATGGTGCAAGGCCACCACACCCGCCCAGTCGGGCCGTTCCTGCAACAGCAGTTGGTACCAGATCTCGGCCTGCGAGCGCATGTTGACGAACACCAGCGTGGTCTGCGACTTCTCGATCTCGGCCACCACCGGCAACTGCATCTGCTTGCCCAGGTGGCCACCCCACGAGAAGCGCCCGGGGTGGTCGGGCAGCAGCGTGTCGATGATCAGCGTCTTGTCCACCTTGCCCTGCACGAGCCGGCCACCTTCGTGGCCCAGCAGCACGTGCATGGCTTCTTCGAGGTTGCCAAGGGTTGCGCTCAAGCCCCACACCGCAAGCTGCGGGTTCCAGCGCCGCAAGCGGGCCAGTGCCAACTGCACCTGCACGCCGCGCTTGTTGCCCATCAGCTCGTGCCATTCGTCAACGATGACGGTGTGCACGCCGCTCAACTCGTCCTTCGCGTTGTCGCGCGTCAGCATCAGGCTCAGTGATTCGGGCGTGGTGACAAGCGCCGTGGGGAAGCGCCGGTCTTGCCGCGCGCGTTCGGCCGAGGGCGTGTCACCCGTGCGCTGGCCAACCGCCCACTGCGGCGCCAGATCGGGCAGCGGTTGTTGCAGGGCGCGCGTGGTGTCGGCCGACAGCGCACGCATGGGCGTGATCCACAGCACCCCCAGCGGCGGCGCGCCCTTCGCCGGCTGCTGTTGCTGCTGTTGGGCCAAGCCGCGCAGCAAGGCGCCGAACCACACCGCATACGTCTTGCCAGACCCGGTGGTGGCATGCAACAAACCGCTGTCGCCCTGCGCCATGGCGGCCCACACCTCGCGCTGGAAGGCGAACGGCTGCCAGCCGCGCGCCGCAAACCAGTCGGCAGGGTCTGGGAGCTGGGGTGGGGCTGACATGGGCGCTGGGGATCATAGAGAGGGGAGGCTTGCCCGACGGGTTTGCAGGCTTTGCTTGGACAACCCCGCGTCTTTTAGTCGAAACCACCCCGGCCTCGCCCGAACCCCCGGCGCGCATTCGCTTGGCCGACTACCCGCAGCTCAAGCAATTGGCCTGGCAGATTCAAGGCACCGAAGAGCTGACGCCAACCGAAGCACTCGACATTTACGAGCGCAACCAGCGCCACCTTGATGCCGCATCGCTTGACCCGCGCGAACGCGCATTGATCGACGCGCTGCGCCGCATGCGCCAGGCCCACCCAGGCGGCCGTGATGTTTGAGCGGCTGCACCACCAGCGCATTGCGACCGTGCTGGAAGCGCTGGACGGCACGCTGTTGGCACAGCAAGGTTGCCTGTTCGGCGGCGGCACGGCGATCGCATTGCGCCATGGCGAATACCGTGAATCGGTGGACATCGATTTCATGGTGTCAGACCCGGCCGGCTATCGCGACCTGCGCCAGCGCTTGACCGGCCCCACCGGCCTGGCCGCCATCACCCGCACGCCCCTGGCCTTCACCCAGGTGCGCGAACTTCGCGCCGACCAGTACGGCCTGCGCACCCTGCTCAACGTGGCCGGCACCGACATCAAGTTTGAGGTGGTGCGTGAGGCGCGCATCGCGCTCGAAGCGCCCTCGCCTGCCGACGCGATCTGCGGCGTACCCACGCTGACACCGCTCGACATGGCCACCACCAAACTGCTGGCCAATGCCGACCACTGGGCCGACGACGGCGTGTTCAGCCGCGACCTGATCGACCTCGCGATGATGGCGCCCTCTCTGGGCTTGTTCAGGCAAGCCGTGGCCAAGGCCGAAACCGCCTATGGCCGGTCGGTGCGCGAGGCGCTGGGCAAAGCCATCGAACACCTGAAAACACGCGATGGCCGGCTGGAACGCTGCATGGCGGCGACGCAGGTGCAGCTGCCCAAAGCGCTGCTGTGGCAACGCGTTCGCACCCTGGCGCGGTCATTGACGCGGCTGGCGCCGGCCGACTGAAGCCCAAGGCGCCGCGCGGGCGTCAATACATGCCGGCTTCGATGGGCACGCCCGCGTGCAGCCGCGCCGGCACCCGATGGGCCACGCCTGCCGGCCTGGGTGCATGCGCCAGCCACAGCAGCCCGATCAAACCCAGCACGGGCAGGTTCTTCACCAAAGGCCCGCAGTGGTCGAGCGTGAGTTCGGGCATGAACGCCACCGCCGTCAACGTGTAGCCCATCACCGCGCCGAACTGCAGCGCATACACCCAGGGCCCGGGCCTGCGCAGCACCCACACGGCGAGCACGAGGTTGAGCCCGCACGAGAACACCAGCGCCGCCACGCCCGCCTGGCCATGCAAGCCACAACGCGCCAGCAAGGCCAGCACGCCCGAGGCTTGGGGCAGCAGCAGGCTGATGAACGCGGTGTAGGCCCACATGAAGGCGAGCGCGGCGCGCATGACCATCGACACGCCGAGGCTGAGCTGCACGCGCAAGTCAACCAGCGCTTCGGGCACGGTGATGACCAGGCCTTGCGCCATCGGTGTGGGCTCGCGGCCCAGCAGGCCGGCGGTGGCGTTGAGGGTCGGCACGCTGCCGCGTTCAAGCATGCCGATGGTGTCGCGGCAAAACACCTTCTGCGGCACGGCCTCGGCCAGCCACGCGGTGGCGCGCATCAAAGGCATGGGAAGGGGCAGCCACAGCGCGTCACCCAGGCCCAGCGCGTGGCGATAGGCGGCCAGCATCTGGCGGTAGGTCAACACCTGCGGGCCACCCAGTTCCAGCACCTGGTTCGCGGGGGCAGCGTCTTCAAGCACCCGCACCACGGCTTCGGCCACCTCGAACACATGGATCGGCTGCACCGGCTGCAAGCCACGCCCCGGCAAGCTGATGACGGGCAAGCTGGCCAGCGTGGCGAAGAGGCGCGCGCTTTGGCTGTGCGGGCCGTAGATGAGCGACGGCCGCAGCACCGCCCATTCGACCGGCAGCGCCGCCAGGGCGTCGTCTGCCCGCAACTTGCTGCACAGGTAGGGCGTGGCCAGAGCCTGAGCGTCGTGCCCCACACCCAGGGCCGACACCTGAACGATGCGCTTCACCCCCGCCAGCGCAGCCCCGCGAAACAGCTCGATCGGCCCCTGCGTGTGGACACGCTCGAAGCTCTGGCCGGCTGAAGGCATGAGGATGCCGACGCAGTTGACCACCGCATCGACCTGCACTTCGCGCAGCCGCCGCGCCCATTCGGCGCTGGCCACAGGCTGGCTGAAATCGACCCGCAGGCTGTGCCGCGTGTCATCGGCCGCGCGCGCGCCCGTCACCACGTGGTGACCGCGCGCCCGCAAGGCATTCACCACCGCGCGGCCCACGCTTCCGGTGGCCCCGCACACCAACACCCTCGTCTTCATGCTTGTTCTCCCCTTGTTGTTGGAACCGCCAGTGCGTCCCAGCGCTCGCTCAGCCCTCGCCACGCGGTGTGTGGACATCGAGCCCGCAAGCACCATTGGTGCAATCGCGCATGCGGTGCAAAACACGCCGCGCCCGCCAGCCCCGCAGGCTGTTGATCAGCGGCGCCGTGGCACGCGAGATCGGCTGGCGGTGGCGTGCAAAGACGCGGTAGGCGGCATCGACCAGCGGACGCATCAGCGGCCATTCCGTGGGTGCCCACAACCAGCCCAACCCAACCGCCTGGTAGGCCAACCGCAGCACGCCCACGCCGCGAATCACCGTGCCGTCAGCCCGCTGCGCGTGGATCTCGGCGTTCATGTCGGCCAGGGTGACGCCGTAGACCGACGGGTCGAACCCGGGCGTGCCGATGTCGATGAAGACCAGCCGGCCATCGCGGTTGCGCTCGCGCAGGTGGTCCATTTCGAGCGCACACACCGGGCAGGCGGCGTCGTAGAACAAGGTCAGCGGGTAGGTCAGCGGATAGAGGGCTTGTGCGTCCATGTCGTCTCGATTCAAGTCACTCGGTTGTTGCTGCGCTGCGGCCCAGCAGTTTCTTGATGCGCGCGCCCACCTTCAGCACTTGGGTGAGCGTGCCGGTGTCGAGCCGCAGCATCTCGTCGCTCCATGCAGTCAGCGTTTCCATCAGCTCCAGCGTCTGACGCATGCGCAGCCTGGCGTCGGCGGGGTCGCTGTTGGTGGCGGGGTCGGCAAGCAGTTCGCGCAGCACGTCGATGGTGGGCGCGATCTCGCGGCGCTGGCGCTCGCGCACAACGGTGCGCATCAACTCCCACACCTCGGTGGAGGTGGCGAAGTGGTCGCGGCGGTCGTCGGCCACATGCACCATCTTCACGAGGTTCCAGCCTTGCAATTCGCGCAGGCTGTTGCTGACGTTCGAGCGGGCCACTTGCAGCGTCTCGGTGATTTCTTCGGCGTGCATGGGCCGGCCGGTGATGTAGAGCAGCGCATGAATCTGCGCCACGGTGCGGTTGACACCCCAGCGGGTGCCCATTTCGCCCCAGTGCAGGACGAAGCGTGAAAGAGTCGGTGAGAGGTCCATGGGCCTCAATCTAGGGCTGTCTGTTATTTCTGTCAATACAGAAATTACAGACTTAACAAGGAGACTGCCGCTGGCATCGACCGGTTCTCGAAACCATTCCCTGTCCCGCCCGACCAAATTTTTGGTGCACAAAGGTGCAATTAATTCCTCAAGACCCGGGGGTTTAAGTCGTTAATGCTATTGAAGCCTGCCGATGGCAAGGTAGGAAGCACCCACCCAACTCCCCTCAACTGGCCGAATGGAAATCGATCCCCTCGTTCAAGCATCCATGGACGGCCTGCGCAGCCTGCTGCGCGACGCCTCCGCGGTTCAGGCCCGCCAGTACTTTGGTGGTGAGAACGTGCAGCTGGCCGACGTCCCCGGCGACTTTCATCTGGGTCAGGTGCTCAAGCGCTACATGGCGCTCGTGATCCTCAACAGCGAAGAGATCCAGATCGTCTTCAAGATCCACTTCAACCCTGAGCAGGTGCGCAGCTACCGGAAGTCGATGAACCACCCGGAGCGCGACCTGGCCGACAGGCAGTTGGTGGACTTCATGAAAGAGCTGACCAACCAGATGGGCGGTCGCGTCTGCCGCGTCTTCGACACCCACCAGATCGCCATGGGCATGAGCGTTCCGCTGTGCACGCGCGGCCTCTATGAGCTCTATGCCGACTACAAGACCAAGACCGGCGCGGTGGTGAAGTTCGGCGACCTGTGGCGCCTGGACGGTGCCATTGGTTCGCTGTACTGCAGCAGCTACGTCGAACTGACTTCAAAGAAAGATTTCTCCCAGATCAGCTGCCCGGACGAGCAGGACGACGAAGGAGAGCTGGACTTCCTATGAGCAACCACAACGAATTGCTGGCATCCCAACGGGTGCTGTCGATGCTGGAGAGCGCCTGCGAATCAAGCGAGCGCGTGCTCGACAACGTGCCGAGCGTGTTCGTGGTTCTCAACCAAGAGAACCGCATCATTCGCGCCAACACCGCCTTCTGCCAAGCCGCGGGCGTGGCGATGGAAGACGCGCTTCACCTCGACTTCACCTCGTTCTTCACCAGCGAGCACCGCGAACTGTTGCTGCGCCACTTTCAGCAAGTGCGCGAGAGCCCGCCAGCCGAGGCCAAGTCGAGCGTCAAGCTCGAACTGGCGCCGCCGACCGAAGGGCTCACGGCCAAACCTTTTTTCTGGCGCATCTTCCGGCCCGAGTACCTGAGCGACGCCGAAGGCCAGGTGATTTCGGTGCTGGGCGATGACCTCTCGGCGCTTTACCAGTCCGAGCTCAAGCTGACGAGCATCTTCTCGAGCATCCCGCTCGGGCTGATGGTGCTCGACCGCAACGGCGTGATCACCGAGGTGCTGTCGGAGTATTGCCATGTGATGCTCAACCGGGTCACGCTGCTCGGTGAATCGTTGCTGACCACGCTGGGCCAAGGCAACCCCGAACTGCACCCACGGCTCGACCAGGCCTTTCACGCACTGCGCAATTGCGCCGGCAGGGCCGTTTCGCAATTCAACGCCGCCGAGGGCCCGCTGAGCCGGCTCGACCGCGTGCGTGTCGATCAGGGCGACAACCAGGATGCTGGCCAAGAGCGCTGGATCAAACCGCGCTTCCAACCCATCGCCAAGAACGAGGTCGTGGACCGCTACCTCGTCATCCTGGAAGACATAACCGCCACGCACATCGCACAGCGCCAGATCGAGAAGGCGGACCTGCTGGGGCAGCAGGCGCAAGCGCTGTACGACTGCGCCATTCGCGACCCCTTGTCGGGCCTGTACACGCGGCTGTTCATGAACGACAGCATCAACCCGCTGATCGCCTCGGCCAAGCGCGGCAACTTCACCGAACTTGCCGTGGTGATGTTCGACATCGACAACTTCAAAAGCGTCAACGACACCTACGGCCACGATGCGGGCGACCGGGTGATCAAGGCCATCGGCCAGATCATCAAGTCGTGCATCCGCGACACCGACATCGCGGTGCGCTACGGCGGAGAGGAATTTTTGCTGGCGCTGCCGTGCCACGACCCGGATGTACAAGGCGGGGCGGCCGTGGCCGAGCGCATACGAGCCCTGCTGGCCACCACTGACGTGGACATCGGGACGGGCTCCACACTGCGCGTCACCACCAGCTGCGGCGTAGCGTATTGCCGCAAGGACGACACGCTTCAAACATTGGCGCAACGCGCCGACCACTACCTTTACGCCGCCAAACACAGCGGCAAGAATCGCGTCTGCGTTGAACCGAAAGAGAGTGCCTGACATGCCACGCATCCTGGTAATCGACGATGCCTCCACGATCCGTGACTCACTGCGCCAACTGCTCACGGGGCACGGCTTCGACGTGGTCGAGGCCGACTGCGGCGAGCAGGCGCTGGAGCGGCTGGGCCAGATGCCCATCGACCTGGCGATCTCGGACCTGAACATGCCCGGCATGGACGGCCTGACGCTGTGCACCCACATCAAGGCGCAGGGATACAACCTGCCCATCTTCATGCTCACCACGCAGACCAGCGTCGAACTCAAGGCCAAGGCCAAGGACGTCGGCGTCGTCGCCTGGATCATCAAGCCGCACAAGGACGAGATGCTGCTCAAGGGCATACAGAAGGTGTTGAAGCTGGGCTGAGACAAATCCCCCGTTCGCCCTGAGCTTGTCGAAGGGTCAGTGCCCCCGTTCGGTTCGCCCTGAGCCTGTCGAAGGGTCTGCACCCCCCGCTCCGTTCGCCCTGAGCCTGTCGAAGGGCCTGCACCCCCGCTCCGTTCGCCCTGAGCCTGTCGAAGGGCCTGCACCCCCCGCTCCGTTCGCCCTGAGCCTGTCGAAGGGCCTGCACCCCCCGCTCCGTTCGCCCTGAGCCTGTCGAAGGGCCTGCACCCCCGCTCCGTTCGCCCTGAGCCTGTCGAAGGGCCTGCACCCCCGCTCCGTTCGCCCTGAGCCTGTCGAAGGGCCTGCGCGTGGCTTCGACAAGGCCCAACCTTGCCTTCAGTCCTGAGCCTGTCGAAGGGTCAGCCCGAACGGGCTCCGCATGTGTCGCCCGCATCACGCGGATGCTGAGACGATCCAGCCTTCCAGCGGGTCCATGCCGTCGGGCAGCCCGTAACCCGGTTGCCCGTGGGCCCAGCCCGCCTGCATCAGGCACAACACCGCATCGAGTCGGTCGCCCGAGGCATCGGCCACCAGTGCATCGCGTTGCGCGTGGGTCAGCCGCAAACGAAGGCCGAGCCGGGTGCGGCCTTGCTCCAGCGCCTCGACCAGGTCCTTGCGCGCAATCAGCCGCTCGGGTGACTGCTTCAGCTTGTCATCGCTCTTGTACGAACGGCCGCCCAGCACCTCGCGCGCCAGCAAGCCGGGGTAGCCCTCAAGCGCCACGCGATGCGGGTCGCCTGCATGCAGGCCCGGCAGGTGCACACCCGCGTCGATGAGCAAAGGAACGCCCGCATGCAGCATGTACGCCACCGGCGGGTTCACCCACTTCATCGAGGGCGATGCGCCGGCCGGCCTGTCGCTGGCGCGGTGCGCAAACTTGCCTCCCACCGGGCGGGCGTCGCAGAAGGCGGCGAAGGTGCTGCGGATGTCTTCCCGGCTCATCGACGCGTAGTGCCGCATCAGGGGCAGCCACTCGGTGGGCCAGCCGAGCGCCAAGACCAGTTCACGCGGCAGGCCGAAGGGGAAGTCAAACGCCCCGAGCCACGGGCCGGGTTGCTTCAACCACTGTGCAAAGCCGTCGAAGCGTGGGTGCGTGTCGATGCGGTCGAGCTTGAGCACATTCACCGCCGCATGGCCCAGCGCCACGGTGATCGGCTTGCGTGGGGTCGGGCGGCTGGTGAAGTCGATGCCGGCAAGTTGCGTCGGCGCGAGCGGGGGTTTCGACAGGCTCAACCCGAACGGCGAGGAATGTGTTTGAGGGTTCACGGCGCCGACGGCCACGGCTCGCGCATGGTCACGAACTCTTCCGCCGCCGTGGGGTGGATGCCGACGGTGCGGTCGAGCTGCGCCTTGGTGATGCCGGCCTGCAGCGCGACAGCGAAGCCTTGAATCACCTCGCCGGCCTCGGCGCCCACCATGTGCATGCCCAGCACGCGGTCGGTCAGGCCATCGACCACGATCTTCATCAGCGCGCGTTCGCTGCTGTCGCTGAGCGTGTGCAGCAGCGGCTTGAACTCGCTGCGGAAGACACGCACGTCGGTGAAGCGCTCGCGTGCGGCTTCTTCACTCAAACCCACCGTGCCGATGTTCGGGTGGGTGAACACGGCGGTGGGCACGAGGTCGTAGTTGATGCCTGCGCGACGGCCGTCGCCAAACAACTGATCGACCAGCACCATGGCCTCGGCCAGCGCCACCGGGGTGAGCGCCTTGCGGCCCACCAGGTCGCCAATGGCAAACACCGAGGGCACGTTCGTCTGGAAGCGGTCGTTGACCGGCACCGTGCCGTCGGCGTTGACGGCGATGCCGCTCTCCACCAGCCCCAGCCCGTCGCTCACCGCCACCCGGCCGGTGGCGTGCAACACGGCATCGGCTTCGACCACATCGCCTGTGCTGAGCGTGAGGCGTTGCGTGCCGGCTTCGTTGCGCTGGGCATCGGTCACCGTGACACCCAGGCGCAGCGTGACGCCCTTCTTGCGCATCTCGGCGGCGGTGAACGAGGCCACCTCGGCGTCAAAGCCCGCCAGCAGCGTGGCGCGGCGGTGCACCAGCGTGACCTGTGCGCCCAGCCCTTGAAAGATCGACGCGAACTCACAGGCGATGTAGCCAGCCCCCAGCACCACCAACCGCCTGGGGAAGGGATGAAGGTCGAACACGTCGTCGGAAGTCAGCGCCCATTCGTGGCCGGGCACCGACGCGCGGCGCGCCTTGCCGCCCGTGGCCAGCACCACGTGGCGGGCGGTGAAACGCTGTTCGCCATCGGCCGTGTGCACGCTCACGGTGTGCGCGTTCAGCAGGCGGGCCCAGCCGCGCACCAGCGTCACACCGGCGTTCGACAACAGCGAGGCGTAGATGCCGTTCAGCCGCGTGATCTCATCGGCGCGGCGCGACTTCAGCAAGGCCCAGTCGAACACCGGTTCGGCCACCTTCCAGCCAAAGCCACGCGCATCGTGGAAGTGGTCTTGGAAATGCGCCGCGAAGCTGTACAGCTTTTTTGGAATGCAGCCCAGGTTCACGCAAGTGCCCCCCAGCGCAGAACCTTCGGCCACGATGACCTTCGCGCCACGTTGCGCCGCCATGCGGCTGGCGCGCACGCCGCCGCTGCCGGCGCCAATGACGAAGAGGTCGCAATCGAAAGAGGTGTCAGGCATCGACATCGACGCGCTCCGGTTCAGGGCTGAGGTTCATGAGGGCTTGCAGGCTGGCCAAAGTATCGGCTTCGTGCAGCGACTTGTCGTTCCGAATGCGCAGCATGCGCGGAAAGCGCACCGCAATGCCGCTTTTGTGCCGCGTGCTGCGGTTGATGCCCTCGAAGCCCAGCTCGAACACCAGCGTGGGCTTGACGCTGCGCACAGGGCCAAATTTTTCGAGTGTGTTCGCGCGGATCACCTGGTCCACCGCGCGAAACTCTTCGTCGCTCAAGCCCGAGTAGGCCTTGGCGAAGGCCACGAGCTGCAGCGCATCGGGCCGCGCCGGCTCGCGCCGCGCGATCGCGTCCACCACCGCCAGCGCCTCGGCCGCATCGGCCGGCTGGCGGTTCCACACCGCGAAGGTGTAGTCGGTGTAGACGCTGGCGCGGCGGCCATGCCCGGCTTGCGCGTAGATCAACACCGCATCCACGCTGAACGGCGCCACCTTCCACTTCCACCACGTGCCTTCGGCCTTGGTGCGGCCGGTGCCATAGCGCGCGCTGCGGTGCTTGAGCATGAAGCCTTCCACGCCCCGGGCGCGCGCCTGCTGACGCAGCGCATCCAACCCGTCCCATGACGAAATCTCAGGCTCCGCTGCAGGCCGCCCCGAGCGGGGCTGCGCATCCCCAGCGGGCAACGGCGAATCGGCGTGGGGGCTCGCAACAAGGGGCGACAGCATCAGCTTGTGGTCGGCCAAGGCCTGTTCCAGCAAGGCCCGCCGCTCGCGCTGCGGCAGGCTGCGCACATCGGCACCCAGCCATTCCAGCAGGTCGTAGGCGATGAAGTTCACCGGCGCCTCGGCCAACACCTTCTTCGTCAGCGTCTTGCGGCCGATGCGCTGTTGCAGCAGGTTGAAGGGCGCGGGCTTGCCCAGCGCAGCGCTCGGTGGCCCCAAGCGGGGCTCGTCATGACGCCACACCAAAATTTCGCCGTCGAGCACCGTGCCATCGGGCAGCCCTTCGGCCAGTGCCACGACCTCAGGGAAGCGTTCAGTCACCAGCTCTTCACCGCGCGACCAGACCCAGCAACCACCCGCCCGACGCACGATCTGCGCGCGGATGCCGTCGTACTTCCATTCCACCAGCCAGTCGCTCGGTGGGCCGAGGGCCAGGTCAAGCTGCGGGGTCGGCACATCGAGCTGATGCGACAGGAAGAAGGGGTACGGCTGACCGTCTTGCTGCACCGTCACGTCGGCCGCGGCCACCAAGCCTGCAAAGGCCTCGGCATCAGGCCGTGCCTTGGCGTCGGTGTAGCCCATCATGCGTTGCGCCACCAGCTTGGCGTCGATGCCCGCGTGTTCAGCCAGCGCCCGCTGCACCAAGAGCTTGCTGACGCCCACCCGGAAGCCACCACCAATCAGCTTGGTGAGCAAAAAGCGGCCAGCGGTGTCGAGTTCCATCCACCACGGCACCAGCAGCGCAGCCTGCGCCTCGGGCGTTTGGCCGCGCAACGGCAACAGGCGCTGCTCCACCCAGTCGGCCAGCCCCAAGCTGCTGACCGCTTCACCACGCGGCAACACCAGTGCAATGGTTTCGGCCAGGTCGCCCACGGCCTGGTAACTCTCGTCGAACAGCCAGTCGGAAATGCCGGCCAACCGCGTGGCGGTGGCGCGCAGCACGGCGGTGGGCACGGCCTGGCGCGGCTTGCCCCCAGCCAGAAAGTAGACCGCCCAGGCGGCGTCACGCGGTTCGGCGCGCTCGAAGTAAGCCCGCAAAGCGGCCACCTTCGCAGCGGTGGCCGTGGTGGCGTCGAGCGCCGAAAACAACTGAGCGAAATGCCGCATGCGGCCATGATGCCCGGGGGTCGATCGCCTTGTGGGGCACAGGTCAGCGGGTCAGCCCGAGGAAGTGGTCGAGCATGTGGAAGTGGTCGTCGAGGAACTGGTCTTCGCGGGCGATGAGCTGGCCCACCGGCACCCATTCCACCGCCTGCGCGTCGTCGTCGGCGCGCACCTCGGGCAGTTCGCGCTCGCCCAGGTCGAAGAAGTGCGCATGGGTGATCGTGCGGCCGCGTTGGCTGCGGTCGGGGTGGTCGAAGACGGCCACTTCTTTCAGGCAATGCCGCATGGTGCTGGGCAGCAGCACGAGGTGGGTTTCTTCTTCCAGCTCGCGCAGGGCCGATTGGTAGACCGTTTCGCGCGCTTCGATGAAGCCGCCGGGCACGGCAAACAAGCCCTTGCCGGGGGCGTGGGCGCGGCGAATCAGCAGCACGTGGCCGGCGCAACGCAGCACCGCATCCACCGTCACAAACACCGGCGGGTAGGGGGCGCTGGCCCAGGCCTCCTGGTAGCGCTTCAATTGCAGCCACTCTTCGGCGATGTAGGCGTAGTGAGGCAGTGCCGACCATGCCTTCAAAAAGCCAATGGTGGTGGCCGGCGCTTCGCTGACCAGGGCGCCGAGCGCGGCGTCGAGGCCGTGGCCTTGGGCGCCGAAGAAGGCGTCGCGCAAACCGGTCCCGTCGAAGCGGCCCATGCGCTCGACGCTGCTGAGCGTCCAGCCCGGAAAGTGGTGCAGGTAGTCGCTGGTGGCGTCTTTGAAGTGGCCAACGAGGGTGACGGGCGCCGTGGCAGGCAGGCCTTGCGCTGCCAACAAGTCGTTGACGCCTTGCTGCACGGCGGCAACCCAGCGGGCTTCGTTGTAGTGGTCGCGCACCGGCAGGAAGCGCACGCGCGCGCGGTCGGGTTCAGGCAGCGCGAGGCGGATCATCTCGGCGCGTTCTTCCCAGGTGAACGGGTTCTTCGGCGTGCGGGCCTGGTGGGCCGAGCCGATCACGACGATGGCGATCGGCGCGACCGACAAGGCATGGGCCAGCAACGCGGCATGGCCGTTGTGGAAAGGTTGGAAGCGGCCGATGTAGAGAGCGACGGCGGCGGTGGTCTGTGTGGATGTCATGCGTTTTCTTTCTGCGGGGCTCTCTGTGTCTGGTTGCCTGGGTACATCCCGGTTCGCCCTGAGGCTGTACTCCCGACTGTCCTGATCCTTCGACAGGCTCAGGACTGAAGGCAAGGCTTCGCCTTGTCGAAGGAAGGGCCGGCTCTGCACCCCGTTCGTCCTGAGCCTGTCAAAGGACTTTCCGGCTCTCACCCTCCCGTTCGTCCTGAGCCTGTCGAAGGACTTGCCGGCATGGCTGCAGGGCTTCGACAGGCTCAACCCGAACGGGACAGGTGGTCGTTCACCATGCCCTTCGACAAGCTCAACCCGAACGGGTGGGTGGTGGTTCACCATCCCTTCGACAGGCTCAACCCGAACGGAATGGGTGGTGGTTCACAAGGCCCTTCAACAAGCTCATGACCAACGGATTGGGTGATCATTCACACATACCTGGCCGCGATCGGCATCTGCCGTCCCACGCCGAACGCCCGTGCCCGCACGCGGATGATGGGCGGCGCCTGGCGGCGTTTGTATTCGTTGCGCGCAATCATGCCGCGCACCCGCTCGATCAAGGCACGGCCGTCGTCGCTTGCACGCAGCTTGGCCACGAAGGCCGTGGCTTCGTCGTATTCCCACTTGGCCAAACGGTCGCCTTCGATCAACAGCTTCAGCACCTCGTCGAGCACGTCGTACGGCGGCAGGCTGTCGGTGTCTTTCTGGTCGGCTGACAGCTCGGCCGAGGGCGGTTTGTCGATGACGGCCTGCGGGATCAGCTCGCGCCCCGCCGCTTCGTTGAGGTGCCGCGAGAGCGCGAACACCTCGGTCTTGTACAGGTCACCCAGCAGCCCGAGGCCACCGTTGGTGTCGCCATACAAGGTGCAGTAACCCACCGAAATCTCCGACTTGTTGCCGGTGGTCAGCAGCAGGTGGCCGAAGCTGTTCGAGTGCTCCATCAGGATCGTGCCGCGAATGCGCGCCTGCAGGTTTTCGAGCGGCAAGCCCTTCAGCGGTGTGCCGAAGCTTTGCTCGAAGCCCGCCGCATACGCCGTCACCAAGTCGGCGATCGGGTGGGTGTGCAGGGTGATGCCCAGGTTGCGGCACAGGGCCACCGAATCGCCCACCGAGCCGGCCGATGACACGCGCGATGGCATCGTCACGCCGACCACGTTTTCAGGCCCCAGCGCTTCCACCGCCAAGGCCAGGGTCAAGGCACTGTCGATGCCGCCGGACGAACCCACCACCACCTGCTTGAAGCCGCAGCGGCGCGCGTAGTCGCGCAGCCCCAGCACGGTCTGCGCGCGGTAGAAGGCGGGCGTTGAAAGGCCCGCTGCCGACACCTTGGGCAGCGCCTGCCCATCGAGCGAAAAGAAGTGGCCGTTCTCGAAGCCGAGCGTCGTCAGGTCTTCCACGAAGCGCGCCGCTTCGTACACCACACCGCCTTCGGGCTCAACGGCGAACGAGGCGCCGTCGTAGACAACCTGGTCGTGCCCACCGATCTGGTTGACGTAGAGGATGGGCAGGCCATGGCGCCGGCTGGCGTCGCCAAACACCTGGTGGCGCTGTTCGCGCTTGCCGATGTTCGACGGGCTGGCGTTGATCGACACCACGAGGTCGGGCGACGCATCGCGCATGCGCTGGAATGGGTTGATGGCGTAGTCGGTGCCGGCATCGTTCCAGCCGTCTTCACAAATCATCAGGCCGACCTGCGCATGGCCGATGCGCAGCACCTTGGCCACGTCGGGGCCGGGCTCGAAGTGGCGGCGTTCGTCGAACACGTTGTAGGTGGGCAGCAGCTGCTTCGAGTAGCGCAGCACCACCTCGCCATCTTTCAGCACCAGCAGCATGTTGTGCAGGCGCTTGCCCGAACCTTCACGGCCCTGCGGCGCGCCCACCACCCAATGCAGTTCAGGCCACTGGCAAGAGGCGCTCAGCAGGGTGCCGATGCCGGCGTCCACCCGCTGCATGAAGGCCGCTTCTTCCAGCATGTCGGCGGGGTAGTAGGCGGTGAGCGACAGCTCGGAGAAAACGACCAGCTCCGCACCCTGGTTGTTCGCCGCCCGGGCGGCTTCAATCATCTTCAGCACATTGCCTTCGATGTCGCCCACGGTGTAGTTCAGTTGCGCGACGGTGAGCTTGAGCATCGTCATCTCCTCAGTGGGCTACGTTGAAGACCTGGCGCAGGTACGCCAGGAAGGTCTCGTCGTCACACAGCGTCTTGCCGGGGCTGTCGGACAGCTTGGCGACGGGCTGGCCGTTGCAGTGCGTCAGCTTCATCACGATGTTGAGCGGCGTCAGCCCCACATCGTTGCTGAGGTTCGTGCCGATGCCGAAGCCCAACTGCGTGCGGTCGGCGAACTGCCGGTACAGCGCGAAAGAGCGCGACAGGTCGAGCCCGTCAGAGAAGACGAGCCGCTTGGTGTGCGCGTCGATGCGCAGTTGCTGGTAATGCGCCAGCGCCTTGTCGGCCCACACGGCCGGGTCGCCCGAGTCGTGGCGCAGGCCATCGAAGAGCTTGGCGAAGTACAGGTCGAAGTCGGCCAGAAAGGCGTCCATGCCGACCACGTCGGTGAGCGCCACGCCCAGGTCACCCCGGTATTCCTGCACCCAGTCTTCGAGGCTGGCCTTTTGGAAGTCGCGCAGGCGCACGCCCAGCGCTTGGTACGTCTGCAGGTATTCATGCGCCATGGTGCCGATGGGCACAAGGTTCAGGTCGCGCGCCAGCAGCACGTTGGACGTGCCCTTGAAGAACCGCGGCACCTCGTTGCGCAGCGTGGTGACAACCTCGCGCTGCCAGTCGCCCGCGAAGCGGCGGCGCACGCCGAAGTCGAAGAACTCGAACGGGTGGCGGCGGGGGGCTTCATCGCCGAAGGCACGCAGCTGGTCGAGCTTGGCGTTGAGCCGGCGGCGCCCTT
>JAYSYW010000022.1:0-15941 GCA_043727255.1 Rhizobacter sp.
GGCCCGCAGACGGTCAGCTGAAAAGGGGCTCCGCGGTTTCAGGAAGCTGCCATCAACGTTTGAGATGAGAGGCGTGACCCGCCTTTCCGTGGCGCGGCCTCTCGGTTGAAGCGTGGGCCGTCACTTGCTTCTCGCGTTCAGTTCACTGGAAAAGAAGTCCAGGATGGGGCGGCTGTATGCGTCGAGCCAGAGATGATTGGCGAGGCTCCTTTGTCCACCCCGCAGCACGAAGTCCGGCACGCCACGGTATCCGTGCTGGCGCAGGAGCTTGCTGACCTTTTGGCCGCAAGATTGATCGTTGATCCCGTCCTCTTCGTGCCGAAAATTCTGAACGCTGGCTTGTTGTTCGGTGTTGCGCCGCCCCAGGGTTTCCCGTGGGAATAGGCTTCAGATCGGCAGGCATCGGGCTCGGTGATTTGCTTGCCGGTTTCGTTGTCGAAGCCCGCACCATGCACTGAGGTTCGAGGCGTCGCACCCGCTTCGCACACCCGGTGCCAGCCATAGGGGTCGCCGCTTGAAGCAGGCGCAAAAGCTGCCAACAGGTTGTTGAAGTGGGTGGCCGCCCGCACGGTCATGTACCCACCCGACGACAGCCCGGTGATGAACACCGCCCCTCGGCTGTTCGAGGGGCGCAGTTGGGGGAGCAACTCGTGAACAACCGTGCCGATGAACGGAAGATCGAGATTCGGGCGGTTTCTCACCTCGTCGTCCCACACTTTCCCGCATACCCGCCCCTCGTTGTCTGTCACGAGGTCTGAAGAGTTGAGCAGGAACACGGCGAAACCTTCGGCCACAGCCGACTCGCTGAACCTCACCTGCGGCGCGACCAACGGCGCATTGGCCACGCACCATTGAAAGTGCTGACCACCACCGCCGTGCAAGACGATGATCGTGCCCTTGAGCCACGGGCCGGACGGTGCTTTCCAGAGCAGTTCGCGCGGTACCCCGCTGATTTGAACGGCGACGCGCTGCCAGCCTTTCGCCATGCACTGCTTTTCCTGGGGTGCTGCCTCAGCAGAATCTTGACGCGCCTGCCGTGTGCCCATGGGTTGCCCACAGGCGGACAGCAGCATGCCCATCAGGAGCGTCGTCAGCAGCAGGCTCAGTGATTGGCGTGGCATTACCCGGCCCCTTTCGAGACACCGTCAAGCGCATCGCGCTCGACGGCCGCGGCAGGTAACCCACCGGGGGCTCGCGCTCCGCGAGCCCCGTTTTGCTTCAGTTCACGCCGGCTTGTGCCTCGGCCACGCGCCGGGCCAGGTGGGCCAGCGCTTCTTCCACCTGATCGACCAGCACCAGGCACAGGTCGCCTGGGTTCAGGCGTTCGAGCGCGGTGTCGATGGCGATGAACTCGCCCCGAATTTCTTCGATGTGGCGGGTGCGGCTGGCGCGGGCCAGGCCTTCGCGCAACAGCGCCATCACCTCGCCGTCGGCACGGCCGCGCTGGGCGGCGTCTTGGTACAGCAGCACGTCGTCGAAGGCGTCGCCCAAGATCACGGTCTGCTCGCGGATGTCGTCGTCGCGACGGTCGCCGGCGCCGCTGATGACGACCGAGCGGCGCTTGGCCGGCATGGCTTCGACCGCGGCCACCAAGGCGCGCATCGCGTCAGGGTTGTGGCCGTAGTCGGCAATCAGCGTGGCGCCCTTGTAGTCCATCACATTGAAGCGGCCGGGCGCGTTGTCTGCGTCGTTGACGAAGCTCGCCAGGCCGCTGCGAATGGCCGACCATTCGAGGCCCGCGCCCCAGGCGGCGGCCACCGACGCCAGCACGTTTTCAACCTGGAAACCGATGGCGCCGTTGCGGGTGATCGGGATGTCGCGCAGCGGCACGCTTTCACGCCAGGTGCCTTCGGACGCAACCACGTTGCCGTCGTCCACGTAGACCGTGCGCTTGCCTTGCGCGCGGTGCGTCGTCATCACCGGGTGGTGGCGGTCAGCGGCGAAAAAGATCACCTGCCCGGGGCTGTGCCCCGCCATCGCGGCAACGATCGGGTCGGCCGCGTTGAGCACCGCGTAGCCGCTGGGGGCCACGTTCTGCACGATCACCTGCTTGAGCACCGCCAAATCTTCGACGGTGGTGATGTAGTTCAGGCCCAGGTGGTCGCCGCTGCCGATGTTGGTGAGCACGGCGACCTGGCATTTGTCAAAGCCCAGGCCTTCGCGCAGCACGCCGCCACGCGCGGTTTCGAACACCGCGGCGTCCACGTCGGGGTGCATCAGCACGTTGCGGGCGCTCTTGGGGCCACTGCAGTCGCCGCTGTCGATCTGGCGGCCGTTCACGTACACGCCGTCGGTGTTGGTCATGCCGACACGCAGGCCGCTGCTGGCGAACAGGTGGGCGATGAGGCGCGTCACGGTGGTCTTGCCGTTGGTGCCGGTGACGGCCACGACCGGAATGCGGCCGTCGTCGCCCGACGGGAACAGGTCGGCCACGATGGCTTCGCCCACCGGCCGGGGTTTGCCGTACGACGGCGACAAGTGCATGCGCAGCCCCGGCGCGGCGTTCACCTCGACGATGCCGCCGTGCTGTTCTTCCAGCGACTGCAACACGCTCTGGCACACCACATCGACGCCGCAGATGTGCAGGCCCACCATTTGTGCGGCGGCCACGGCGCTGGCCGCGACTTCGGGGTGCACGTCATCGGTGACGTCGGTGGCGGTGCCGCCGGTGCTGAGGTTGGCGTTGTTGCGCAGCACCACGCGGCGGCCCTTGTCGGGCACCGACTCGGGCTCCAGGCCCTGCACCTTGAGGCGGGCCACGGCGATGTCGTCGAAGCGGATCTTGGTCAGCGCGGTGGCATGGCCGTCGCCCCGGCGCGGGTCGGCGTTGACCTTGTCCACCAGTTGCCGCACGGTGTGCACGGCATCGCCAATGACGTGCGGCGGGTCACGACGTGACGCGGCCACCATGCGGTCGCCCACCACCAGCAGGCGGAAGTCACTGCCCGGCAGGTACTTCTCGACCATCGCGTGACCGTGCTCTTCTGCCGCGCGGTAGGCCACGGCCATGTGTTCACGGCTGATGATGTTGACGGTGACGCCCTTGCCCTGGTTGCCGTCTTGCGGCTTCACCACCACCGGCAGGCCAATTTGCAGAGCGACTTCCCAGGCTTCATCGGCACTGCCCACGGGCTTGCCCACCGGCACCGGCACGCCGGCGGCCAGCAGCAGTTGCTTGCTCAGGTCTTTGTCTTGCGCGATGGCTTCGGACACCGCGCTGGTGGCATCGACCTCGGCCGCCCAGATGCGGCGCTGGCGCGAACCCCAGCCGAACTGCACCAGGCTTCCTTCGGTCAGGCGGCGGTGCGGAATGCCACGCGCGGCGGCGGCATCGACGATGCAGCCGGTGCTCGGGCCGAGCCGCACGCTTTCGTCGGTGTCACGCAGTTTGGTGATGGCGGCGGCCACGTCGAAGTCGCCTGTGTACAGCGCCGAACGCAGCAGCGACTCGGCCAGCGCCAGCGCTTGTCGGCCCACCGCCTCTTCGCTGTATTCAACAACCACCTGGTACACGCCGGGTTCGACCGTGGCAGTGGTGCGGCTGAAGGTCACCGGGCAGCCGGCTTCTTCTTGCAAGGCCAGCGCCGCCGCTTCAAGCACATGGGCCAGCGACACCGGCACCGCCGTGCGCAAGGCGCCCAGGCCGGGGAAGCGCTTGCGCACACGCGCTTCAAAGCCCGGCATCAGTTCGATCGAACGTTCTTTCTCTGAGCAGGCCACGATGGCTTCGATGGCCGTGTGGCGGCTCCAGAGGTTGGGGCCGCGCAGGGCGCGGATGCGAGAAACTTCCATCGGATAGGGGCCGGCTAAGGGGTTTGAAAGGTGCGCTGAACGGCGCTCAGGCGCCGCGCGTCACCAGGTGGGGATGCGGCAATTCGGCGTTGAAGGTTTCAATGCCCGCCACGATCAGGTCAGGCGGCACATCAAGCGCCCAGGCGGCGGCAATGGCCGGCAGCAGGGCCGCCATGTCCACCACCCCGCCCGAGTGGCCTTGGCGGCGCGCCAGCCGCTTCAGCCCGGCCAGCCGGGTTTCGGCGCTGCCGGTGGCCAGCACCACGCGGCCGTCGCGCTCGAACACCGCCCGGCCGCCGCGTGCGCCCTTGGCGCGGTGGCGCACGATGGCGTCGAGCGTCGGGTCGGCGGCGTAAAGAATCACCTCGCCGTCGCACAGCGTGGCCATCTCGGCCACGCGCTCGTCGCTGGCGTTGAGCACCGCCACGCCGCTGGGCAGCACCACGTCCACCTGGGTGCGCAGCACCTTCACCAGTTGGTCGCTTTCATGCACGTCGTAATGCGACAGCTTCTCGGCGCCGTTGAGGTCGGTGACCACGCCGACCTGGCAACGGTCGTAGGGCAGGCCGTCGCGCAAGATGGATTCAGGCCCGTTCTCGAACACCGCACTGGTCACGTTGCGGTTCGTCAGCAGGCGGTGCGCCGGCTCGAAGCGGGTGCCATCGCTGTGGTCGATGCGCTTGCGGTCAAGAAACACGCCGTCGCGGCAGGCCAGGCCCACATGGCCCCCGCCCAGGTGCAACAGCCACGCCACCAGCCGGGCGGTGGTGGCGGTGCCTTGCGAGCCGGCGATGCCGACGATCGGAATGCGCCCGGTTTCGCCTTCGCGGAACAGGTGTTCGACGATCGAGCGGCCCACGGGCCGGGGCGTGCCCACGGCCGGCTTCAGGTGCATCAGCAGGCCGGGGCCGGCGTTGACTTCAACCACCGCGCCGCCTTGTGCCTGCAGCGGCTTGCTGATGTCTTCGGCCACCACATCGACACCCGCGATGTCGAGCCCCACCACGCGGGCCGCCAGCGCGACCGCATGTTCGACCTCGGGGTGAACGTCGTCTGTGCAGTCGATCGACACATTGCCATTGCGCTGGATCAGCACACGCCGGCCCTTGGCGGGCACCGCGTCGGGCGTCAGGCCCTGGCGTTGCAGGTCGGACAAGATGGCCGCGTCTTCACCGGCCTTCAACCGGTTGAGCGGGAAGTCTTCGGTGTCGCCCCGGCGCGGGTCGCTGTTGATTTGCGACGCCACCAGTTGCAGCACCGTGCTGGCGCCGTCGCCGCAGACCCAGGCGGTTTCGCCCCGGCCGGCCGCCACCACCTTGCCACCCACCACCAGCAGGCGGTGCTCTTCGCCGCGAACGAAGCGTTCAACCAGCACCTCGCTGCCGTGGCGTTCGGCCACGGCGTAGGCGGCTTCCACGTCTTCGCGGTTGCGCAGGTCGAGCGTGACGCCCCGGCCATGGTTGCCGTCACACGGCTTCACCACCACCGGCAGGCCGATGTCTTGTGCGGCGGCCCAGGCGGCGGCGGGGCTGTCCACCACTTCGCCTTCGGGCACCGGCACGCCGCAGCTGCTGAGAAGGCGTTTGGTGAGGTCTTTGTCGCGGGCGATGTTTTCGGCGATCGCGCTGGTTTTTTCAGTCTCGGCCGTCCAGATGCGGCGCTGCGCCGCACCATGGCCCAACTGGACCAGGTTGCCGCCGTTCAGCCGGATGTGCGGAATGCGCCGGTCGGTTGCCGCGCCCACGATCGAGGCGGTGCTGGGGCCGAAGTAGGAATCGTCGAGCTGCTCACGCACTTGGTCGACGGCCGAGGTCACGTCGAAGGGCTGGTTGTTGATGATGGCCGTGAGCAGCCGGTGGCCAGCGGCGAGCGCCTGGCGTGCGACGTGTTCGTCGCGGGCGCGAAACACCATGCGGTAGATGCCGCGCTGCGAGGTGCCGCGCGTCTGTCCAAAGCCGGTGGGCATGCCGGCGAGGTTGAGCAGTTCAATGACGACGTGTTCAAGCACGTGGCCGGCCCAGGTGCCTTCGGTCAGGCGTTCAATGAAGCCGCCGTGTTCGCCAACGCCGCAGTGGTGTTCCACCAGTGCCGGCATCAACGCAACCAGCCGGTCGGTGAAGCCGGGGATTCGGTTGGAGGGCAGCTCTTCCAGCTCGCCCAGGTCGAGCCAGACTTCGAGCACCGGCCGGTAGGTCCAGAGGTTGGGGCCGCGCAAGTAATTGATGCGCAGCAACTGGATCTCGTTCTTCGTGGCGGTCATGGTCGGCGGGGAAGAGTCGCTCGGGCGGGCGACGCGCGGAAGCGCATTGTCCGCTGGCGGCGCCGGCCACAGCGCTTCGATGACGCCCGGGCCGCTGGAATGGGGGTGTCCCGTGCACCGGGCGCTTGGGCGAAAATCCGCCCCCTTGCTCTGTCCGTCGGACTTCCTCTCGGGCTCGGTCAGGCAGCCCTGGGGCACCACATCAGCATGCAACATCAACATCCCGTCAGTCCTTCTCAGGCCGGTGCCAGCCCGTTGCGGGCCGCCGTCCAGTTTCAGCTTCAGAGCGACGAAAACGCGCTCGGCCTGCTGGAGGTTGACCTGGACCCCAAATTGCACTTCGCGCCCGGCCTGCTGGTTGTGACTGAACGTCGCGTGCTGGCCGCCGACGCCGAGGGCGCCTGGGCCGCCTGGCCGCTGGCGCCGGGCTTGTCGCTGCGCCATTTCGACCACGCCGGCGTGGGCACCCTGGAACTGCACGACGCCACCCGGTGCCTCGCCACCTGGCGCTTCACGCTCGCCCACCACGCGGAGGCGTTGGCCTGGACGGCGGTGGTCGAACGCCAGATCGCCGGCGCGGCGGCAGATGCCCTGAGCGGCGCGCTGTGCCCGTCGTGCAAGGCGCCGTTGCCGCCCGACAGCGACGAATGCCCGCTTTGCACCCGCGCCGTGCCGGTGCCGCCGTCCACCTGGGTGCTGCTGCGCTTGTGGCGTTTCGCACGGCCCTACCGCAAAGAGCTGCTGGCCGGTTTTCTGCTGACCCTGGCCTCCACCGGCGCCAGCCTGGTGCCGCCGTATTTGTCGATTCCGCTGATGGACGACGTGTTGATTCCGTTCCAGAACGGCCAACAAATCGACACATCGCTGGTGGCTTGGTTACTGGGCGGGTTGCTGCTGGCGGCCGTTGCGGCCTGGGGTTTGAGCTGGGCGCGCAGCTACCTGCTGGCGCTCGTGTCCGAGCGCATCGGCGCCGACCTGCGCACCGCCACTTTCGAGCACCTGCTGGAGCTGTCGCTCGACTACTTCAGCGGCAAACGCACCGGCGACCTGATGGCGCGCATCGGGTCCGAGACCGACCGCATCTGCGTCTTCCTGTCGCTCTATGCGCTTGAGTTCGCCACCGACGTGTTGATGATCCTGATGACGGCGGCGATCCTGTTCGCCATCAACCCCTGGCTGGCGCTGATCACGCTGCTGCCGCTGCCCTTCATCGCCTGGATGATCCACCTGGTGCGCGACAAGCTGCGCACCGGCTTCGAGAAGATCGACCGCGTGTGGTCGGAGGTGACCAACGTGCTGGCCGACACCATTCCGGGCATCCGCGTGGTGAAAGCCTTCGCGCAAGAGACGCGCGAAGCCAGGCGCTTTCGCGACGCCAACCACCACAACCTCGTCATCAACGACCGGCTCAACAAAACCTGGGCGCTGTTCTCGCCCACGGTGTCGCTGCTGACCGAGATCGGCTTGCTGGTGGTGTGGGCCTTCGGCATCTGGCTGGTGTCCAAGAGCCAGATCACCGTCGGCGTGCTGACCGCTTTCGTGGCCTATATCGGCCGCTTCTACACGCGGCTCGATGCGATGAGCCGCATCGTCTCGGTCACGCAGAAAGCGGCGGCCGGCGCCAAGCGCATCTTCGACATCCTGGACCATGTGTCGAACGTGCCCGACCCGGTGCAGCCGGTGAAGATCGGCGCCATGCAGGGTGGCATCGAGATGAGGAACATCGGCTTTCGCTACGGCAACCGCGCCGTCATTCGCGGGCTCGACCTGACCATCAAGCCTGGCGAGATGATCGGCCTGGTGGGCCACAGCGGCTCGGGCAAAAGCACGCTGGTGAACCTGATCTGCCGCTTCTACGACGTGACCGATGGGTCGATCAAGGTCGATGGCGTGGACGTCCGGCGCTTCGGTGTGTCTGACTACCGGCGCCACATCGGCCTGGTGCTGCAAGAGCCCTTTTTGTTCTTCGGCACCATTGCCGAGAACATCGCCTACGGCCGGCCTGATGCGAGCCGCGACGAGATCGTGGCGGCGGCCCGCGCGGCCCATGCGCACGAATTCATCTTGCGGCTGCCACAGGGGTACGACTCGTTGGTGGGCGAGCGTGGGCAGGGCTTGTCGGGCGGCGAACGCCAGCGCATTTCCATCGCGCGGGCGCTGCTGATCGACCCGCGCATCCTGATCCTCGACGAAGCCACCTCGTCGGTTGACACCGAAACCGAGAAAGAGATTCAGACCGCGCTCGACAACCTCGTGCAAGGCCGCACCACGATTGCGATTGCGCACCGTCTGTCCACCCTGCGCAAGGCCGACCGGCTGGTGGTGATGGACCGGGGGCAGGTGGTCGAAGTGGGCCCGCACGACGAACTGATGGCTCGGCAAGGCGCTTACTGGCGGCTGTATGAAGCTCAGTTGCGCCGGGTCGAAGAAGACGACATCGACGACGCACCGGCCGTGGCCGAAGTGGCCAAAGCCAATGAGGTGCGCACATGAGCACGATCGACTTCACCCTTGAGCGCAACGCCTTCGGCCGCCTGGTGTTTACCCCCCCCGGCGGCGAGCCTCAGGCGGGCGTGGTGCCGGTGCGCGCGTTTCCGCTCGCGGCGCCGAACGAAGGCTTGTCGCTGATCGGCCCCGAAGGGCGCGAGCTGGCCTGGGTGCCCCGACTCGATGACCTGAACCCCGCCATGCGCGCCCTCATCGAAGCCGAACTCGCCACCCGCGAATTCACGCCCGAGGTGCTGCGCTTGAACAGCGTGTCGAGCTTTTCAACCCCCAGCACCTGGGAGGTGGACACCGACCGGGGCACCACCCGCTTCGTGCTCAAGGGTGAGGAAGACATCCGCCTTCTGGCGCGTGGCCGCTTGCTCATCACGAGCGGCGAAGGCCTGCATTTCAGCGTGCCCGACATGGCCCGGCTCGACCGCCATTCACGCCGCCTGCTGGAGCGCTTCCTCTGAATTCCTCTGACGAAGGCAAGGGGCGGCCGCTCGCCGTTCAGCCGCTCAAGCCTCGCTGAACTGCGCTTCGCGCTGGCGGCGAAACGCGGAGGGAGACATCTTTTCGCGCTTGTTCCAGTTGGCGCGAAAGGCCTGCACGCTGCTGAAACCGCAGCGTTCGGCCAGGCGTTCGAGCGGCAGGTTCGATTCGGCCACCAGGCGGCGGGCCAGGTCCATGCGCAGCTCGAGCTGGTAGTGCTTGATGCCCACGCCGGTTTCGGTGAGGAACAGGCGCGACAGGTGGCGGTAGCTCAGGCCGAATCGCTCGGCCAGTTGCTCAACCCCGGTGCCCGTGGAAAGCGACTCGCTCAGCGCGTCTTGCACCGCGTGGATGCGCTGGTTGCCATGGGCCCGGTACCTCAGCGCGGTGTTGAGTTCCGGGTCGTTGCCGAAGCGCCGGAAGTGCACCACGTTCTCACGCGCCACATGCACCGCCACGTGGCTGCCGAACTGGTGGGCGATCAGGTGCAGCGCGAGGTCGATGCCCGAGGCCACGCCGGCCGATGTCATGAAGCGGCCGTCTTCCACCAGCACCCGGTTTTCAACCACATGCGCTTTTGGAAAGTCGGTCTGCAGCCGCTTGGCGAACACATGGTGGGTGGTGCACACCCGGTCGTCCAGCAAGCCCGCATGGGCCAGCGCGAAGCTGCCGGTGCACACGCCGCAGACCGGCACACTGGGCGCTTTGTCCACCACGGTGCGCAGCCAGGCCACGGTGTCGAGCCACGCGGCCGACTGCGTCAGCGCATCGGTGATCTTGCTGCCGATGACGAACAGCACGTCGTTCTTCGACAGCGCGCGTGGCAGCGGCTTCACGTCGTCGATCCAGGTGCCTTGGAACGAACGCACGCGGCTCTGGGGCCCGATGCATTCGGTGCTGACCTGCGCCAGGTTGAGCTCACCGAGGGTGCTGATCATTTGCATCGGGCCGGCCAGATCGAGCATGTGCACCTGCGGCAGCACCAGAAAGAAAACACGTTTCATGGAAGTGGGACAACAAAAAAAGCAAGGCCGCCCGGTTGGGGTCGGGGCCTGTGGGGCATGCCTTCCCTGGTGGGGTGGCGTGCGGCGAGAAGGTGGCAATTTTGTTGTTTTCTCATGCAAATGCAAAGCATTCGGCAGTTGAAATTGAATGTCTATTTTGTTGTTTTATGTGGCTGGGCACTTGCTCGTCACCGGGCGGGGGTGCTTCTACAGTGGCCGCAAATCAATCGCTGTCATCACAACAACATGGCCGACTCCGCCGCTTTGCTTTTGCAATGGAATCCGCAGCTGGATACCGAGGCGGCACGGGCGGTCATACAACTCGTTGACGCCACCGTAGGGGACGGTGGCACCTTGGGCCATGCCGAGCCGATGTCGCCGCAGGTTGCTGCGGACTTCATCGCCCGGCTGGCAAGGCGCATCGACGAAGGTGACGTGAATCTGCTGCTGGGCCGCTGTGAGGGCGAGCCCGCGTTCATGGTCATGATGAGCCAGAGCACCATGCCCAACTGCCGCCACACGGCCGAGCTGACGAAGGCGGTGGCGCACCCGAAGTGGCGGGGCCAGCGGCTGGTCGAGCGGGGTTTGCGCGCGCTGATCGACCGCGCCGCCGCGCTTGGCGTTGAGCAGTTTGTGCTCGACGTGCGCGAGGGCAGCCGGGCGCACCTGTTGTGGCAACGCTTCGGTTTCGTCAGCTATGGCGTGCTCGACGACTACGCGCGCATCAATGGCCAGCGCCACCGGGGCCACTACATGGTGCAAGCGCTCGATGTGTTGCGGGCACGGCTCGCCAGCGCCCCCACCTTCGATGAAATCATCCATTCACCAGAAACCGCCCATGCTGCTTGAACGCGCTGTCTTCAAAGACGAACTCGAACGGGCGCTGCATGCGCACCTGACGCTGTCGCACCCGATCTTCCAGCGCTTGCTCGATGGGGGCCGGCCCAACATCGACCTGATGCGCCGTGTGACCTTGCAGGGCTACCAGCTCACCAAGAACTTCCTCACCTACGTCGAACACCTGTTTTTCCATTGCCCGATGCCGAAGTTCAAGCGGGCCTTGCTGATCAACGTGTACGAAGAAGAAACCGGCCGGCTGTCGAAGACCGACAACCACGTGACGTTGATGCAGAACTTCATCCACGCGCTCGGCATCAGTGACGAAGAGCGCGACGCCGCGCTGCCCTTGCCCGCCACGCAAGAACTCATCGACTACCGCATGCGTGCGGTGCGTGACCCGGCCACCTACCACGTGGGTGCGGCGGCGGTGATGATTGGCAGCGAGGGCCAGAACCTTGAAACCCAGGCCGGCGAGGCGCGGCATGAACTGCTGGGCAAGGTGTACGGCTTGAGCGAATTCGACCTGCTGTTCTTCTCGGTCCACCAGGCCGAAGACGTGGGCCATGTCGAGCAGGGCCTCAACCTTGTCAGCGAACTCTGCACCACCGAACGCATGCAGCAAGAGGCGCTCGAAGCCGTCAACCACACGTGCAAGCTGTTCTATGCGATGTACGAAAACATGTACCGCGAATACTGCACGGCGGGCCGCGCCGCATTGGAGCCGGTGGCATGACCACAGCGCCCGCGCCAACCCCGCGCGACAACCTTCGGCAGATCTACCTGCTGGTGGCGCTGGGCTTTGGCGTGATGTTTGTTTCCAGCAGCATCAAGGGGCTGTACCAGGTTTACTTCAGCGACATGGCCGCGCACTTCGGCCGAGGCCGGGGCGAGTTCGCGTGGTCGGGGGCGCTGTTCGTGTTGGTGACGGGTGTGCTGTCGCCCTTCGTGGGTTGGCTTGCCGACCGCATCGGCCCGTTGCGCACCGTGCTCACGGGCTGCCTGGCGGCTGGCGTCACCATGGCCGGCGTGGCGCTGTGGCCGTCGCATTTCTGGGTGTTCGTGCTGCTGTACGGCCTGGGCGCGGCATTCGCGTTGGCCGCCATGACCTACGTGCCCATGGGCATCTTGGTTGATCGGCTGTTCGAGCAGAAGAAAAAGGGCCTCGCCTACGCCGTCATCACCAACGGCACCGCCATCGGCTTCATCGTGTTGTCGCCGTTCTGGATCTGGCTGCAACCGCAGGTGGGCTGGGTCGATGTGTTCCTGACCGTCGGCCTGCTGTTCGTTGGCCCGCTGGCGTTCGTCATCTGGCTTGCCACCCGCGCGCCGCTGCCACCGCAGCCGCCACAAGACCAACCCGCCGCCGCAGGTGACTGGCGCGCGGTGCGCTCCGACCTCGGCTTCTATGCGCTCGCGCTCGGCTTCTTCGGTTGTGGCGCCACCATGGCTTTTGTGGACGTGCACCTGGTGCCGTTCTGGCAAGACAGCGCCACGCCGCGCACCCAGATGGCCGTGAGCCTGAGCCTGCTTGGCGTGCTGGAACTGGCAAGTGGCCTGGCCGCTGGCTGGCTGGCGGTACGCTGTGACAAACATGTGCTGTTGGCGGTCTTTTATGCACTGCGCTCGGCCGCCATGCTGATGCTGCTGAGCGCGACCAGCGAGGTCCACACGCTGCTGTTCGCCGCCGTGTTTGGCGCCAGCTATCTGGGCACGGTCGTCATCACGTCCACCTACTGTTTCGAGCGTTATGGCGCCGCCGTCAAGGGCCAGGTGTTCGGCGTGCTGTTCATGGTTCACCAGGTGGGCGCCTTCGTGTCGGTTCAGCTTGGGGCCTTGGGGTTTGATCATTTCCACAGCTACCGGCCGGCCATCGTGTGTCTGGTCGCGCTCACCTTGCTGGGGGCGTTTGCGAGCTGGATGGTCCTGGCCGAGCCAGCGCCTCGGCGGGTGGTCAAGCGAGCATAGCTAGAGGCCCACCAGAGGCTTGTTCGGCAGGGAGCTGACACATGAAGAACTACCGTGCGATCACCCAAGCGGTTCGGGTGGGGCAATACATGGACCTTGGCGATGCGCACGGCGAGCCCATTGCGCTCACATCCGCCTACGTCTTCGCTTCGGCCGCTGAAGCGGCCGGGCGCTTCAGTGGCGCGATGCCGGGCAACGTCTACTCGCGCTTCACCAACCCCACCGTGCGCGCCTTCGAGCAGCGGGTGGCGGCCATGGAAGGCGCTGAAGACGCTGTCGCCTTCGCCTCCGGCATGGCGGCCATCGTGGCGCTGGGGCAGGCGTGGCTCAAGAGCGGCGACAACGTCGTCTGCTCGCGCGACGTGTTCGGCACCACGCTGCATGCCTTTCGCCACTACTTCGGCCGCTTCTCGGTCGAGGTGCGGGTGGTCGATCTCACCTGCCTTGATGAATGGGCGGCGGCCATCGACGAGCGCACCCGCCTCGTGTTTCTTGAAACGCCCTCCAACCCCGTGCAGCAGGTGGCCGACATCGCGGCCATCACCCGGCTGGCGCATGCGGTGGGCGCTCTCTCGGCGGTCGACAACACGCTGCTCACCCCGGTTTTGCAGCAGCCACTGCGTTTCGGCGCCGACCTGGTGGTGCATTCGGCCGGCAAATACATGGACGGCCAGGGCCGTTGCATGGGCGGCGTGGTGGCGGGCAGCGAATTGCTGATGGCCGATTTGCGCGCCGTGTTGCGCACGCAGGGCGCGAGCCTGAGCGCCATGAACGCCTGGATGCTGCTCAAGGGCCTTGAAACGCTTGAGCTGCGCATGACCCGCATCAGCGACACCACCTCTGACTTGGCGGAATGGCTGGCCGACCAGCCCGGCGTCGGGCCGGTGCACCACAGCGGCTCGGCCAGCCACCCGCAGTACGCATTGGCGCGGCTTCAGCAAGGCGGTTTCGGGGGCGTGCTCAGCTTCGAAGTGGGCCGCGAGCGCACCGATGCGTGGCAGATGGTCGATGGCCTCAAGCTCATCTCCATCGCCACCCACATTGGCGACACGCGCAGCATGATCACCCACCCCGCCTCGACCACGCACGGCCGGCTGTCACCGCAAGAGCGCGGACGGGCGCGCGTCAGCGAGACGTTGTTGCGCCTGTCGGTGGGGCTCGAACACGTCGACGACCTGAAAGAAGACCTGGCGCAGGCGCTGGCTCCCGTGAGCACCAGGCCGGCATGTACGTGCGGGCCGGCCCACACCGCGCCGGACGCGCTGTTGGCATGAGCGGCGTGTGGCTGCACGGCGTGCTGGTGGCTGCGCTGGCGCTGCCGCTGTGGCACCTGGCCCGCCAGCGCGAGGCGGGCTTGGCGTGGCAGGGCTGGGTGATGGTGGCCGCCGCCGTGCTGCTGGCCACACAGCTCAACCCGATGTTGCTCGGGCAATTGCGCCTCGATGCCGTGTTGTTCGGTGCGGGCTGCCTGGGGCTCGGCCCCGGTGACTGAAACCCGAAACGGTTTTCCGCAAGGGTTGATTTGATCGGTGATCGGGGTGATCGGGCGGTCCTGCATGGCCACGGCCCCCGCCCGGGTATGCCCATTGCCTGCTCCTCTTGGCCAGATCGGTGCGCAGGAAAGCGCTGCGCGGTTGCGGCAACACAGGCCGTCGCCTCCCTTCCATTCAATCCAAAAGGAGAAATTTTCATGAGCAAACTTTCCACTCGTTTGTCGCTCGCGGCGGTTGCCGCCTCCCTCATCGCCTCCGTGGGACTGACGCAGGCGCAGGGCACCGGGAGCGGCGCTGGCGGCGTGAGCCCAGGCACCGGCAGCCCAGGGACCAGCGGCACAGGCAGCACCTCGGGCAGCCCTTCCGATTCGGGGGCCGGAACAACAGGGAGCCCGGCCACGGGCACGACCGGAACCACGGGCGCCACTCCCGGCGACGCCACCCGGTCGACGTCCAGCCCCTCCGGCACGATGTCCCCATCCGGCACATCGTCCACCCGAGGGACCACCGGTTCCGACATGAGCGACCCCTCCCGCTCGCGGACGGACTCAATGGGCACCTCCGCCAGCCCGATGGGCCGCGCGCCCCGCGCTGATCGCAACTGAGCGTTCGCCTGAAAGCGCCCTCGGCGGCTACGCGCCGACGGGGGCGCCTCGCTTTCAGCTCAGCTCACCGCCGCGCAGCCGTGGTCAGGGCAGGTTGGGTCAAGGTGAACACTTGGTGCAGCGGCTGCGTATCGGGCAGCACATAAACCACGATTGACCCGGCCGCGACGGTCGGTTTCACGAAGCGGTCGAAAAACGCTGCCGGCACATTGATGCAGCCGTAAGAGATGCGGTTGTCGCGCGGCGTGTGCGAGGCCAGGCGTTGCAGCCGGCGCTCTTCGGCCCGCGTGGCGCGCACCCGGTGCATCGACACCGCCGCGTCGTAGTCAATCCACACGATGTCTTCACCCTTCGCGTTCATGCCCGGCTCGGCGATGAACCGCCCGGCCGGCGTGGTGCGCTCGTGCGGTTGAATGTCGGCGATCGGGCGTTGCCCAATGCCCGGCACCGAATGGTCGCCCCGGGCCGCACCCAGGAGGACCGGCGCCCCGCCACGCAGACGCCCTTGGGCGTCGAACACGAACACCCGGGCATGGGGTTTGTCCACCAGCAGGAACGGGCGCTGTCCATGGTCGCCCGAGCCCACCACCCAGTTGGCCACTTGGCGTGCCTGCGCTGAAGGTTGTTCGGGCGCGGATTTGGCCTGCGCACGCGCAGATGCCACCACCGGCAGAAGGCCAGTGGCCGACACCCCCAGCAAGGCGGCCAAGCTGCATGCGGTGATGCCAGCCCGAGGGCGAGACGCGAGGTTGTGAAACAGCGGCATGGAGGGTCGGTGAAGTGAAGCGCTGCAAGCCCATCAGCAAACCGGGTGCCCGAACGCCAACGCCCCCATGCACGCAACTGCGCGCATGGGCGGCCCGGCCCGCGCATTCCTGCCGCAGTGTTTACACAAGCGCCCCTGGAAGGTCCCCATGCAAACGGTTCTCAAGTTCGGCGGTCGGCCACCGAAAGAAGCTCAACAGGCCGCGGGCTCGCCCCCCGTGGCCGAAACCTTTGGGGG
>JAYSYW010000023.1:0-6438 GCA_043727255.1 Rhizobacter sp.
ACGACGAGGCAGTGGCCACCGCGCGGCTCGTCATCGGGCTGCGACATCTGGAACTGACGATCCCCGAGCTGCAATTGCTGCTGCAGGGCGACGGCAAGAGCACGCGCCGCCAGCGCCTGCTGGCTTTGATGGACGAGCGCGTGCGCTGCAAGGAGCTGGAACTGAGCGTGCTGCTAGGCCGTTGCGACGATCTGTCGGCGCGCCACTCAGCCCTGCTGGCCACACCGCGCAACCGGCCGCCCGACTGTGTTTGCGAAGCCCTGCTGCAGCCCTGCAACTGCGTCAATGCACAAGGGTTGAAACCCGCTTGACCTTGCCCTTGCGGCAAGGTCGATACTGCGCGCGTCTGACTTTCGCAAAATGAGGCATCGCCCATGGCTCACGACGACAAGGTAGCGGCCTCGATCCCGCTCACCAACGCGCACACACCCACCTTCGGTTTGGCGCCGGGCCCCATTCCCGAGGTGCACGCCTTCTGGCTTGCCGGCATGAGCTGCGACGGCTGTTCCATCGCTGCGGTCGGGGCGCAAAGCCCGAGTGTCGAGCAGCTCATCAGTGGCTCGATTCCTGGTTTGCCCAAGGTGATCCTGCACCACCCGGTGCTGGCAGTCGATGCCGGCGAAGCCTTCATAGCGCCCTACCGCCTGGCGCGCGAAGGCAAGCTGGGCGCGCCTTACGTCGTCATCTACGAAGGATCGGTTGCCGACGAGCGCATCGCCGCCCACCACGGCGGCTACTGGTCAGCGATGGGCGCTGACCATGGCAGCGACGGACAGTCGCGGCCGATCCCCACCGCGCAGTGGCTGCACGACTTGGCGCCCGGCGCTGCCGCGGTGCTGGCCATCGGCACCTGCGCCACTTGGGGCGGCATTCCCGCAGCGGTGGGCAACGTCACGGGCTCGATGGGGGTGATGGACTTTCTGGGCAAGGACTACCTGAGCGCACTCGGGCTGCCGGTCATCAATGTCCCCGGCTGCTCGCCGGTGGGCGACAACTTCACCGAAACCGTGGCCACGGTGCTGATGTTCCTGGCCGGTGTCGGCCCGCTGCCCGCGTTCGACGAACTGGGCCGCCCGGCCTGGATGTTCAAGAACAACGTGCACCAGGGCTGCGTGCGCGGCGGCTTCTATGAAGAAGGCCTCTTCGCCAAGCAGTATGGTGACCCTGAATGTCTGGTCGAACTCGGCTGCTGGGGGCCGGTGGTCCAGTGCAACATCGTCTCGCGCGGCGCCATCGGCAGCGCCGGTGGCTGCATGAACACCGGCGGCATCTGCATCGGCTGCACGATGCCCGGCTTCCCGGACGCATTTGCGCCGTTCTACAAGGCGCCACCGGGTGGCATGGTGTCGGCCTACGCAAGCCGCTCGGTCGGCAGTTTCATCCGGCCGTTGCGCCGCATCACGCAACGCCGGCGCAACCTCACCGAACAGTGGAGCCACGACCGCAGCGTGCCCAGCGGGTGGGGCCATGTCCGGCAGCCCAACCTGTTCGAGCGCGCGGCCAACTACTTCTACAAGAAGCTGCAGCACGCGGGCAGTGAGTACCGGCCCAACTCGGTGCGGCAACAGCAGTTGCAGGCCGATGGCCACAAGTTCATCGGCGAGGCCAAGCGCCGCATCGAAAGCGGGGACGCGAAATGAGCGCGCCAGAGATGTTGGGCTGGTGGTATCTGTGGCTTGGCGTGGCCGCAATCGTGGTGGTGGCCGCTGCCGCGCTGCTGATCACGATCCTGGTGCTGGCACGGCAGATTGCGGCGCTGGCTGCAGTGGGCATCGGTGTGGTCGAGCAGATCGAGCACAACACGAAGCCGATCTGGCAACTCAACGCCACCAACCACGTGGCGGTGCAGTTGCTGGGCGGTGCACAGGCCATCGAAGCCAACGCGCTGGCGATCGTCGGCGCGCTGACCGCAGGCGAGCGCGAAGGCGAGAGCAAGCACGCCGCGTGACAAGCAGGAGACATGACGATGAACCCATCGCTGCAAACGCCCGAACAGGCCCTTCAATTCATCTGGTGGACTTCGCTGCTGCTGGGCCTGGTGGTCAGCGGCGTGGTCGCGCTGCTGCTCTGGCTGATTCATCAAGGTGCGGCCACGATCAACGCCCGCGTCTCGCGCATCTGGGACGTGGGCCAGCGTGTGGCCAACAACACCGTGCACATCCCGGCGCTGTACAAGACCAACGACGTTGCGGGCCAGATCCTGGCCACGGCACTGCGCATCAATGCCGGCGCTGCGGCCATCGAGAGCCATGCGCAAGGCTGCCCGGGGTGCCCGGCCTGCATGTTGAAGCACTGAACCTGAAGGAGCCCGAGATGCTGCTGCTGACCCTGCTGACTGCGCTGCTGGTGCTGGTGTTCTTCGGCGTGCTGGCGTATTCACTTGCGAACATCAGTTCGATGCTCGAGTCCATCGGCGGCACGCCGACGAGTTACCTGGCCAAGCTGCGGCTGGGCCTGCGTGCCATCGAAAAGGAAACCAGCCACCTGGCGCCGCAGGTGGTGAAGGTCAACGCCGGTCTGACGCAAATTGCCGGTGGCCTGACGTCGGTGGACAAGCACCTCGTCGGCACCATCGCCGCCGTCGTCAAGCAGGGGGGCTGAGATGGACGCCATCCATACCGTCTGGGCAGCCGCGTTGCTCATCGTCATCGTCATCATCGTGCCGCTGGCGGTGCTGCTGCTGCACCGCACGCTGCGCGCCGCGATGTCGATCCGCCGCTACCTCGACGAGATGTTGGCCGCTGGGGTCGGCATCGCTGGCAACACCGCGTCGATCAAGGCGCTGGACGACACCATCGGCGTGGCCGGCGCCATGGTCACCGTGGCGGGCGACATCCAGTCGCACTCCGGCACCATCGCCACCGTGCTCGCTGCCCGCGCAGCCGGGAGCAGGCCATGACCGCGCTGCTGCTCAACGTCACGCTGGCCGTCATCCTTGCGGTGGTGCTGGTGCTGGTGGCTTACCTGGTGGGCATCATCGTTGCGTTGTGGGGTGCCAAGCGCAGCCTGGCGCAACTCGCTGGCGGGCTGGTGGCCGTGCGCGACCACACCGCGCCGCTGGGTGACAAGGTGGGCACCATCAACGGCGGGCTGACAGCGCTGCTGCACGGCCTCTTGGCCGTCAACGGCAATCTCGCCGCTGTCGTGCGTGTGGCACAAGGCAAGTAGAACCTCAGAAGGAACAAGCAGATGTGCTTCAAGAACCTGCCGATCGAGTTTGATGCCGAGGGCAAGGCGCACCTGATCGCCGGTGTTGCCGACCCCTATGCCTACCAGTCGGTGTCGCTGGAGGAGCGGGACAAGAAGCTGATGGACATCGCGCGCAAGAACGGCCAGACGCGCGACATCGACTTCGACCCCGTCACCCGCGTGGCCGGCGCGCTGGCCTTCCACAGTACCGTGGACCTGAAGAACCGCAAGGTCATCGACACCCGATCGATGGCCACGCTGTTCCGTGGTTATGAAGTGATCCTGCGCGGCCGCGACCCGCGCGACGCGGCCTTCATCAGCTCGCGCGCCTGCGGCGTCTGCGGTGGTGTGCACGCCACCGCATCGGCGTTGGCGCTTGAGATGGCAATCGGTATCCGCCCGCCGCCGATGGGCATCCTGGTGCGCAACCTGCTGCTCAGCTGCGAGTACCTGTACGACAACCCGCTGCACCTGTTTGTGCTGGCCGGGCCCGACTTTTCTGAAGTGCTGGTGCGCGACACCAACCCCGAGGTCTGGGCCGCAGCCACCACCGCGCAGGCCTTGGGCCAGGCCGTGCATGGCTACGCCACCATCGGCGCGATCATGACTGACTTGAACCCGCTCACCGGGCGCCTGTACCTGGAAGCGCTGGAGATGACACGCGTCGCGCGCGAAGCCTATGTGCTGCTGGGTGGCAAGTACCCGCACCCAGAGACGATCATCCCCGGCGGCGTGACGACGACCCTGAACGCCACCACCTTCAACGAGTTCTACGTCAAGCTCAGCCCCTTCTTCGACTACGCCAAGAAGTGCGTCGCGATCTGGGACGACGTGTACGACTTCATGTACGCCGTCAACCCCGACTACAAACACTGTGGCGAGCTGCCGGCCACGATGGTGGACTTTGGCCAATGGGACCACGAAGACCACTACGACGCGACCTACGCCAACGCCAACGAATGGGGCGAACAGCGCTGGTCCACGCCGGGCGTGGTGGTCAATGGCAAGCTGGTGACGACCAAGCTGCGCGACATCAACGTCGGCTTTGAGGAGTTCATCGAACACTCGTACTACGAACAGTGGCACGAGCAGTCCTTCAAGACCGACCCCATGGGCGCGCCGCTGTCGCCCAACCACCCGTGGAACAAGAGCACCATTCCGCGCCCGGGGGTGCAGAACTGGAAGGAACGCTACAGCTGGTCCACCACACCCACCTGGGACCGCCACACCTTCGAGGCCGGCGCCTATGCCCGCGTCTACATCACGGCGCTGGCGAAGAAGATTCCGAAGAGCGAGTATGTCGAATCCACCGGGCACAGCCTGAAGCTCACGGTGCCGGCGGCCAAGCTGCCGGCGATGACGCTGGAATGGAAGATCCCCCCGGTCTGGAACGCCTTCGAGCGCAACCGCGCGCGCGCCTACGCGGTGGCCTTCAACCTGATGGTCACTGTAGAAAACTGGGTGCGCGCCATGGACCTGCAAAAGCGCGGTGAAACGCGCGTGCACACACCATTTGAAGTGCCCAAGACCGGGCGCCAGATCGGCGTCGGTTTCTGGGGCGCGGGCCGCGGCTTCCTGGCGCACTGGTGCGTGATCGAGAACGGTTTGCTGGCCAATTACCAGATCTGCACTCCGTCCACCGTCAACGCCTGCCCCAAGACGCCCTGGGGTGAATCAGGGCCCTACGAGCAGGCGGTGCTGAACACCGTGCTGGTGGAGTCGAACGCAGTGGATGCCGCCAGCTTCAAGGGCATCGACATCCTGCGCGCGATCCGCAGTTTCGACCCCTGCATGCCGTGCACCACGCACATGATGGTCGAGGGCAGCGACCGCGTGATCACGCGCGAAGTCACCACCTGCGCCTGCGGCATCTGAAGCGATCTGAAGGAATCTGCGGGTGCGAACCATCGTTGGCATCGTCGGTTATTACGGCTTCGTGCGCGGCTATCCGCTGGGCCCCGAGTTGATGGAGCGCTTGCGCGCCTTGCCCTGGCCTGACGACGTCGAGATTCGCGAGATGAACTGGGGGCCGGTAGCGATCGTGCAGGACTTTCAGGCACAGAGCCACAAACCCGAGCGCGTGGTGCTGGTGGGTGCGCTGGACCGCGGCCTGACCCGTGGATCGGTCAGCTGCCGCCGCTGGGCGGGCGGCGCACTGGACACGGCGGCCGTTCAACTGCGCATGTTCGAAGCCGTCACCGGCGTCATCAGCATGGACAACCTGCTCGTCATCGGCACGCACTTCGGCATCTGGCCGGCGCAAACCTTCAGCGTCGAGTTGCAGTGGCCCGAATCGGGTCTGGGCGACATGGTGCTGGGTGAGATCGATGTCAACCGCGAATCAGGCCAGGTCGTCGGCGAGCGGCCGATCTCAGCCGAAAACGGCCGCATCGTGCAGCGCATCGTTGACGCGGTGCGCTCACTGGCGCTCGACAGTGAGCCGCAGGAACTTGCGCCTCTGACCGTGGCCGGGTTGACGCCCGTGGCTGCAGTGCTGCACCACCGTTTCATCGACGACCTTGGCATGCCAAACCGACCATGAGCAATTCCGCATCCCCGATCAACGTCCCCAACGTCCCCAACGCCCCTAACGCACCCAATGCCCCTAACGCCCCCGACGCCCTGACCCGCCTCGTCAACCGCGACGAAGTGCTGCAGATCTGCTTTTGGTTCAAGGGCGAGGGCTTTGGCGAGCGCTACGACCCCGCGCTGCTCAGGCCCTTCTTGCAATGCGACGAGCCCGCCATTGCCATGGCGCTGCAAGAACTGGTGGCGCAGGGCGATTTGCAGGCGGCCGAAGGCGTGCCCGGCTACTGCTTTACCGACAAGGGGCGGCGCGAGGCTGGCCGGCTCTTCGCCGACGGTTTTTCCGACTTCCAGAAGCAGGGCCACGGCGAGTGTGATGCCGGTTGTTGCGACGGCGACGACCACTCAAAGTGCGGCGACGAATGTGCGCTGCATTGACGGGCCGCGATGCCTGAACTGCCCGTCACCGCAGACCAGCCGCTGCTGGGCTTTCTGTCAAACGACGACTGGGAAGCGCTGCTGGGCGACCTGAACGGGCACGTCGAGCAGATGGAGGCGCTGCCCGACGGCGAGGTGCGGCACCAGGTGTTTGCGCTGCTGAACAGCATCGACGCGGTGCACCGCGAGGCGCTGCACCGCCTGGTGCGTTTGTTCAAAGAAGGTGTGCTCGAAAAGGTGGTCACCGACCCGGCGATTCACACGCTGATGGAGTTGTACGACCTG
>JAYSYW010000024.1:0-6390 GCA_043727255.1 Rhizobacter sp.
TGCTGGTTGAAGAAGCAGGCAAGCCGCTGACGGCCGAGCAGGCCATGGGCGCCGCGAATTGGCGGCTCTACGAAGGCCGCAAGGTCAACCTGTCGCGCCAACGCACAGCGGTTTGGCTGCGGTTTCGAGTTGAAAACCAGGCCACACGCAACAACTGGGCGTTGGGCATCGACTGGCCGCTGCTTGAGCGGATCCGCTTCCAACAATACGACGCGCGCACGGGCCGGTTGATCGCCACCCACGACTCCGGGCTGCTTGCTTCGCCAGACCGCAAATTGCTCGACACCGGCTATGCGTTTCCGTTGCCGCTTGCGCAAGGCAGCGAAGCCACCGTGCTGCTGCGCTTGTTCACCACCTCGGCCATGATCGTCCCGCTGACCATTTGGGACCGCGACAGCTACCAGATGAGCCGGAACGTCCACAACCTGGGCATGGGCGTGTTGTTCGGCATTCTGGGGATCATGCTGCTGTACAACGCCAGCCTGTTTGTGTTCACCCGCGACCGCAGCTATGCCTACTACTCGGCCTACCTGTTGGCGGCAACCCTGTACGAACTGGCGGTCACCGGCTATGGGCCTTTGCTGTTGTGGGGTGACAGCCCCTGGCTCGCGGTGCGCGGCTATGAGCTTTCGGCCAGCCTCACCTTTTTGACGGTCACGTTGTTCTTTCGGGTGTTCTTGGACATCCGCAACTGTGGTGTCGCGCACTTGTGGTGGACGAACAATCTGTTTGCCGCGTACTGGGTGGGGGCCGTGTCGTTGGTGATCTTCCGGCCATCGCCCTGGCTGTCGTTGAGCATCGGGCTGATGGGGGTCGTTGCCGGGTTTTTTGCGATCTATGGGTCGGTGGTGCTGATACGCCGGGGCAACATCTCGGCGCGGTACTTTGCTCTCGGCTGGGCAGTGCTGATGCTCGGCACGTTGGCGCACATCTTGTCGCTGTTCAGCGTGATCGAAGGCAACTGGTTCACCGACTACGGCCAGCATGTGGGTTTCGTGCTGGAGATCGCGCTGCTGTCGATCGCCCTGGCTGACCGCATCAAGCGCGACCGTCTGGCGCGTGAACGGGCGCAGCATGAGGCGCTGCAACTCACGCGCAACGTGCAGCTTGAGCGTGAACAGAAGATTCAAGCGCAAGACGAAGCCATCGCCATTCAACGGCGTGCCAACGAACAGTTGGAAGTGCGCGTGCTCGACCGCACGGCCGAGCTGGAACGCGCGATGAAGAACCTGGAGATCGCCAACGTCGAGCTGGCCAAGCTCAGCGTGACCGACGCGCTGACCAAGGTGCACAACCGCCGTTACTTCGACGAGATGCTGGCGTGCGAACACGACCGCTCGGCCCGCACCGGGGTGCCACTGGCGCTGTTGCTGGCCGACATCGACCACTTCAAGAAGATCAACGACACCTGCGGCCACTTGGCGGGCGACGAATGCCTGCGCCTGGTGGCGGCCACCATGGCGCAGACCGTCGGCCGCTCCACCGACCTGGTGGCCCGCTACGGCGGCGAAGAATTCGCGCTGGTGCTGCCTTCCACCGGGCCCGAGCAGGCGTTCGAGGTGGCCGAACGGGTTCGTCTGGCGGTGGAAGGCATCACGTTCATCCACCGGGGCAAACGGGTGCCGATCAGCATCAGCCTGGGCGTGGTGGCCAGGGCCACGAAGCCCCACCAGCAGGTACCCGATTTCATCGCCGAAGCCGACGAGGCGCTCTACCGCGCCAAGGAAGCCGGGCGCAACCGGGTGATGCTGGCGGCGTAGGCGACCGCGAGACGCGCCAACCGTCCGCACCCCTGCGGCCGAAAACATCCCGCAGCACGCGTAATCACGCGCAAACGCCCATCGGGCGCCATATGTGGCCCCGGGTGAGATTTACTACCACCAGAGTGCCCCCACAGTGCAACGCCGCGCGACACAATTCACGCGGCGCAGAGCGGCGTTTGCTTGGCCGGCCTGAAGAGCGCGCTCTGCAAGCAATCGCGGGTTCGAGTCCCTGCCACTTTTGGGTCATCTCCCATTCCATGAGCAAACGCGCTTCCTGCGGGGGTCTGTTGTGCCGTTGGCGGCTGCCGCTGTGGGCGCCGTGGTTGCTGTGGGTGCTTTGGATGTTTGCCGTGCCGCAAGCCCAGGCGACACCAACCGATGCATTGGTGCTGGCCGAGGGCAGGGCGTCCATCCCTGTCACCAGTGGCGTTGACTACCTGATTGAAGACCCAGGCCAGGCGCTGACTGCTGAATTGGCGATGAGCGCTTCAAACGCCTCGCGCTGGAAGCGCTACGAAGGCCGCAAGGTCAACCTGTTGCGCCACAGCACGCCGGTTTGGTTGCGCTTGCGCTTCGAGAATCGCGCCAGCAACCCATGGGTTCTGGGCATCGACTGGCCCTTGCTGCACAGCCTGCACGTTTACCAGTTCGACACAGTGGCGGGCCAGCTGATCGCTCGCCACGAAACCGGCCTGGGTGCCTCGGGTGAGCAAAAAGCGCTGCAAGACACCGGCTACGTTTTCCCGCTGGTGTTTCGTGAAGGCCGGCCCACCACGGCGCTGGTTCGTGTGCACACCAAGAACTCCGTGATCGTGCCGATGACGGTGTGGAACCGGCAGGCTTACCAAGCCAGTCGGCACAACCACAACCTGTTGATGGGCATGCTGTTCGGCGTGTTGGCGATCATGCTGCTCTACAACGCCAGCCTGCTTTTGTTCACCCGCGACCGCAGCTTTGCGTATTACGCGGCCTACCTGCTGGCGGCCACCCTGTACGAGCTGGCCATCACCGGGTATGGGGCGCTGCTGATCTGGGGTGACAACCCCTGGCTCACTGCGTGGGGCTACGAGTTCTTCGCCTGCTTCACCTTCCTGGCGGCCACGCTGTTCATCCGCAATTTCCTGGACATTCCCCAAAGCGGGCTGAAGCATCTGCGGTGGGGCACCCACCTGGTCGCGCTGTATTGGGTGATTGGCATCGTCGTGGTGCTGGCCTGGCCTTCGTTGGCGCAGCCCATGCGCATGCCGCTCGCGGGGGCCTTGAGCGGGCTCTTTGCCGTTTACGTGTCGTTTGTGCAGATGGCTCGTGGCAACGTTTCGGCCCGGTATTTCACGGTTGCGTGGGCGGTTCTGGTGATCGGGACCATGGCCCACATGCTGGCGCTGCTGGGTGTCGTCGAAGGCAACGCGTTCACCGAATACGGCCAGCACGTGGGCTTCGTGATCGAGATACTGTTGCTGTCGGTGGCCCTGGCCGATCGCATCAAGCGCGACCGGCTGGCGCGCAACTGGGCGCAAGGCGAGGCGTTGGCGCTGACCCGCAGCGTGCAGATCGAGCGTGAAGAAAAAATCAAGGCGCAAGAAGATGCCATCGCCATTCAAACGCGCGCCAATGACGAGTTGGAGGTTCGTGTGCTCGACCGCACGGCCGAGCTGGAACGCGCGATGAAGAACCTGGCGATCGCCAACGATGAACTGGCCAAGCTCAGCGTGACCGATGCGCTGACCACGGTGCACAACCGCCGCTATTTCGACGAGGCGCTGGCGCGCGAGCACGACCGCTCGGCCCGCACCGGCGTGCCGTTGGCCTTGTTGCTGGCCGACATCGACCACTTCAAGAAGATCAACGACACCTGCGGCCACCTGGCCGGCGACGAATGCCTGCGGCTGGTGGCGGTCACCCTGGTCAAGACGGTGGGCCGCTCCACCGACCTGATCGCCCGCTACGGCGGTGAAGAGTTCGCGCTGGTGCTGCCGGCCACCGGGCCTGACCATGCGTTCGAGGTGGCCGAACGGGTTCGCGTCGCGGTCGAAAACATCCTGTTCATCTACCGCGGAAGACGCGTGCCGATCACCATCAGCCTGGGCGTGGTGGCGCAGGTGACGCGGCCCGAGCAGTCGGTGTCCGACTTCATCGCCGAAGCCGATGCGGCGCTCTACCGCGCCAAGGCGGCCGGGCGCAACCAGGTGATGGTGGCGGCGCAGGCGATGCGCATCGGGGCGTTGTCCACGGGGCAGAACGACAGTGACCCGGTTTGAATTACTTACGTTGGCGGGTGTGACGCTGCGGGACAATCGCCCCGCGCCCTTGTGGTGCACGCGCGGGCAGCCTCATCGGGTTGCCCATCTGCCTGATCTGCCCGGCGGGTGAGCCTGCCCTTTTTGCGACGTCCCCATGTTCAAAACGCATTCGTGGAACGGCCTGTGGGCCGGGTGGTTGCTGGCCTTGCTGGTGTTCCTGCCGCTGGCGGCCCTGGCGACGCCAGCCGGTGTGGTGGTAGTGAACGACGGCCAGACCTCGGTCCCCGTGGTGGGGGTGGTGGACTACTTGGTCGAAGAAAACGGAGTGCCGCTCACGCGCGACCAGGTGCAAGACCCGTCGATGGCTTCGCGCTGGACGCGTTTCCCAGGCCGCCACCTCAACCTCGTCATACAGAAGCTGCCGGTGTGGGTGCGCTTCAATGTGGAAAGCCGCGCGCAACGCAACGAGTGGCTGCTGAACGTGAACTCACCCCTGCTCGAACAGGTGGCGCTTCAGCAGTACAGCGCCGCCAGCGGATGGTCGGCCACCCAGCATGGGGGAATCAAGGTGCAGGCCAAAGACAAGTTGCTCAAGCACCACGAGCCGGTCTTTGCACTGGCGATCAAGAAAGGCGAAACCACCACGGTGCTGATGCGGGTGCACACCGAATCGAGCTTCACCGCGCCGCTCACGCTGTGGGAACCCCAAGCCTTTGAAGCGCATCGCTTTGACGCCGCGCTATCGATGGGCCTGCTGTTTGGCATCTTGGGGGTGATGCTGCTCTACAACGCCACGCTGTTCGCGTTCACCCGCGACCGCAGCTACTTCGTCTACAGCGTGTACCTGTTGTCCATCGTGCTGTACGAACTGGCCGCCACCGGCCTTGGGCCTCTTTACGTGTGGGGCGGCAGTGCCTGGACGCTGATCCATGGGTATGAGTTTTTCGCCTGCATCAGCTTCCTGATGGCCACGGTGTTCTTCCGCCAGTTCCTTGAGTTGAAGACCAGTGCCGCGCGGCATGTGCGCATGCTGAACACCGTGTTGATCACCTATTGGCTGGTGGCGATGGTGATGGTGCTGACGTGGCGCACCGAGGCCTGGTTCTACGGCGTCGGGCTGGTGGGTCTGTTGAGCGGGGTGGCGGCCATCTATTCGTCGATCGTGCTCATCACCCTGGGTGTTCGTTCGGCGCGTTACTTCGCCATTGCCTGGGCGGCCATCGTGGCGGGCACCACGTTGACCTTGCTGGCCATGTATGGGGCCATCGAGAGCAGCTGGCTGACCGACAACGGCCAGCACGTCGGCTTCGTGATCGAGACGGTGTTGCTGTCGATCGCGCTGGCTGACCGCATCAAGCGCGACCGCCTGCAGCGTGAACGCGCGCAGCGGGAATCGCTGGCCCTGGGCATCACAGTGCAGCACGAGCGCGAAGAAAAAATCAAGGCGCAAGAAGAAGCCATTGCCATACAGCGGCGGGCGAACGAAGAGCTGGAATTGCGGGTGCTGGACCGCACCTCGGAAGTCGAGCGCGCCATGAAGAACCTGGAGATCGCCAACATCGAGCTGGCCAAGCTCAGCGTGACCGATGCGCTGACCAAGGTGCACAACCGCCGCTATTTCGACGACGTGCTCAAGCGCGAACACGACCGCTCGGCCCGCACCGGCGTACCGCTGGCCTTGTTGCTGGCCGACATCGACCACTTCAAGAAGATCAACGACACCTGCGGCCACCTGGCGGGCGACGAATGCCTGCGCCTTGTGGCGGCCACCATGGCGCAGACGGTGGGCCGTTCCACCGACCTGATCGCCCGCTACGGTGGCGAAGAATTCGCGCTGGTGTTGCCCGCCACCGGGCCCGAGCAGGCGATCGAGGTGGCCGAACGGGTGCGTGTGGCGGTGGAAGGCATCACGTTCATCTACCGGGGCAAGCGCGTTCCCATCAGCATCAGTGTGGGCGTTGTGGCTCAGGTGACGCAACCTCACCAGCCGGTGCCCGACTTCATTGCCGAGGCTGACGCGGCGCTCTACCGCGCCAAAGAAGCTGGCCGCAACCGGGTGATGCTGGCGGCGTGACGCTCGGGCCGTGCGCCGGCCGCACCGCCATGAGGAATTGCCGAATTGGCGGTTTTGATGCCGCTGTTCGGCGCGCGTGCGATGGGCTTTGCCGGTCCAATCGAGAGCCATGTGGAAGGCGTTTTCTCTCGCGCTCATCACCGGGTTGTGTGGCTCGGCATGGGCTGACGCGCGGCTAACGCCGATGGAAAACCGCTGGCTCGCCGCCGCCGCCCCGGTGCTCAGCTATGCCCGGCAGCAAAAACTTCCGCTCGACATCGTGGTGCAACCCACCGACCAACCCGGCCGCGCCCCGCTGGCCATGGGCTTCGTT
>JAYSYW010000025.1:0-15877 GCA_043727255.1 Rhizobacter sp.
GCAAGAGAAACCACCAAGCTGGACGATGGCCGTGAAGTGCCGCTCATCAAGCTCGAAACCACGAGCGAATCGCACCCGTTCTACACCGGCACCCAAAAGAGCATCGACTCGTTGGGCGGCCGCGTTGAGAAGTTCCGCAACAAGTTCGCTCACTTGAAGAAGTGACACCGCGACCGCGTTGACGAAAAGGCAGCTCCGGCTGCCTTTTTTGTTGCCGACACTCAGCCACTGCTGAGTTGCCGCATCATTCCCCGCCTGTTTTCGACCCTGACGCCTTGACCTCACCCAACCCCGCCCTCGTCACCCAGCGCGCCGCCCAGCGGTTGCCACGCCTGGCGCTCTGGTTCTTCTGCGCCGCTTACTTGTTGCCGGGATTGTTCGGGCGTGACCCCTGGCGAAGCGCCGACATCACCGCCTTCGGCTACATGCTGGGCATCGCCCAAGGCAAAACCTCGTGGCTGGCACCCACGGTTGGCGGCCTGCCCGCCGATGCCGCCCTGCTGCCGTATTGGCTGGGCGCCGGTTTCATCAAGCTGCTCACCCCTTGGGTGGATCCGGCTCTCGCCGCGCGCTTGCCGTTTGCTTTGCTGCTCGGGCTGGTGCTGCTGCTGACTTGGTACACCACCTACCACTTGGCCCGCACCGACGCCGCGCAGCCCCTGCCCTTTGCCTTTGGTGGCGAGGCAAGCCCGACCGACTATGCCCGGGCGATCGCCGATGGCGCGCTGCTGGCCCTGATCGCCACTCTCGGCCTGTTGCAACTCGGCCACGAGACGACGCCGGAACTCGGGCAACTGGCCAGCGTCGGCCTCTTTCTTTATGCGCTGGCAGCCAGCCCGTTCCGAAGCTGGCCATCAAAGCTGGCGGTGTTGGCGTCGCTGCCTGCACTGGCGGCCAGCGGTGCACCGAGCATCGCGGTGGCATTGGCCCTCACCGGGGCCGTCGTCTGCGGCCGGTCAAGCTATGCGCCGGCACGGCGCTTCAGCCTGTGGATCGTTGCGGCGGGTGTGCTGGCGGCCGCCTTGGCCACGCTGATGGGCGCCTGGGGATGGCGGCTTGGCGCCATACGCGACGGGTCGGTGTTCAGCCTGCTGCGGCAATGGGCCTGGTTCATGTGGCCAGCTTGGCCGCTCGCACTGTGGACGCTGTGGCGCTGGCGGGCGCACTGGCTGCACCGCCACATCGCCGTGCCGCTGGGCTGCGCCTTGGTCAGCCTGGTGGCCGGCGCGGTGATGGGTGGCTCGGACCGCGCGCTGATGCTCGCCCTGCCGCCGCTGGCCGTGCTGGCCGCCTTTGCCTTGCCGACCCTGCAACGCAGCACCGCCGCCGCGATCGACTGGTTCTCAGTGTTCTTCTTCACCCTCTGCGCGCTGGTGATTTGGGTGGTCTACATCGCCATGCAAACGGGTATACCGGCCAAGCCTGCAGCCAACGTGGCCCGACTGGCCCCGGGCTTTGCCGCCAGTTTCTCGTTCATCGCGCTGACGGCTGCGGTTCTTGCCACCCTCGCCTGGCTGTGGCTGGTGCAATGGCGAACCGGGCGCAACCGGCACCCACTCTGGAAGAGCCAGGTGCTGCCCGCCAGCGGCGTGGCGCTGTGTTGGTTGCTGCTGATGACGCTGTGGTTGCCCCTACTCGACTACGCGCGCAGTTACCGTCCGCTGATCGCCCGCATCGCCCAGCACTTGCCGGACGACGGTGCCTGCATTGCCGCCCCCGGCATGTCACGGCCGCTGGTGGTGGCGCTGGAACATCTGGGCCGCTACCACGTGGACGCCGTCACACCGGTCAGCCAAAGCTCATGCAAGCATTTGCTGGTGCCTGAGACTCGCCAGCAGGCCCCGCGCGTTGCCTCTGGCTGGACGCTGGTTGCGCGCGAGCGCCGCCCCACCGATGGGCAGGACGTGACCGCGATTTATCGCCGCGACTGACGCGCACCAGCCGACTCAACCGCTTCGGGCAACGCCAGCAATGGCAGGCTTTCGCTGACGACCGCCCGACGCGGATCGGGCGCAGGCTCAAGGTAGCGCACACGCGCTGGCGGAAACACCAAGCTGAAGCTCGACCCCTTGCCCGGCTCGCTTTGCACGTCAAGCTCGCCTCCGTGGCGCTGCAACACGTGCTTGACGATCGACAGCCCCAGGCCTGTGCCGCCGGTGTCGCGCGAGCGGCTGCCATCGACGCGGTAGAAGCGCTCGGTCAAGCGCGGGATGTGTTCGCGGGCCACGCCGATGCCCGTGTCGCTGACAGTGACGACACCCGAGCCGTCATCGCGCACGCGCCACAGCACGGTGATGCGCCCGCCCTCGGGCGTGTAACGCACCGCGTTCGTCACCAGGTTGGCCACTGCGCTCATCAATTCGTTTTCGGCACCAGCCAGTTGCGCGCCGTCATCGGGGGGAAACGAGACCTGGTGACGTGCCATTGACAAGGCCACGGCATCGGCCTGCGCCTGAGCCAAGAGCTTGCTGACGGCCACCCAGCGGTCGCTCGGGGGGCGTGGGCTGCCTTCAAGCTGGGCGAGCGTCAGCAGGTCGGCCACCAGGATCTGCATGCGTTGCGTTTGCTGCCCCATCAGCGTCAGCACGCGCCGGCGTTCCACTTCGGTCAGCGGCAGGTTGTCCATGGTTTCGATAAAGCCCGACAGTACCGTCAACGGCGTGCGGATTTCATGCGAAACATTGGCCACGAAGTCGCGCCGCATGGCGTCGGAGCGCTCACGCTCGCTGATGTCTTGCGACAGGACCAGCTTGAGGCCCTCGCCATACAGGCGCACCTGGATCGACAGCGTGCCGCGCGCCAGCAGGTTGGGCACCAGCACCGGTTCGTTGAAAGCGCCCGCCTGCAGGTAAGCCACGAAGGCCGGTGACCGCACCAGGTTCGTCACGCGCTGGCGGCGGTCACGCACCGGGTCGAGCCCAAAGTGCGCGGCGGCCACCGAGTTGCACCATTCAATCTGGTCGCCCGCGTCGAGCAACAGCACGCCGTTGGGCGAGACTTCGATGGCCGAAAGAAATTGAGCCAACCGCGTTTGCTCGCTGTTGATGAGTTGCTCGCGCAGCCGAATTGAGCGTTCGACGCGGTAGCCGAGTTCACCCCAGAAGCCGGTGTCTCGCGGCGCCGGGCGCTCTTGCGCCCCGGCCAGCCAGCGGATCAGCCGATGGGCGCGCAAGGTGTCGAACAACACCAGCGCCGCAACACCGCAGGCACTGCCCACCAGCACGCTGAGTGTGGGGGCATCCACCGGGCCGCCGATCAGGTAGCCCAAGACCCCACCGATGACGGCGACCACGGCTGCACTCAGCAGCCTGGGGAGCAACCAGTTCATCTCAATCCCGTCGCCAGACGCCTCATGCCGACAAGGTTTGCGGCTGGGCTTGCGGTTGCACCTGCTGGGTCAACCGATATCCGGCGCCACGCACGGTTTCGATCATGTGCGCACACGCGATCGGATTCAGTGCCTCGCGCAACCGCTTCACATGGACATCAACCGTGCGCTCTTCAATGAACACATGGTCGCCCCAGACCCGGTCGAGCAACTGCGATCGGCTGTGCACACGCTCGGGGTGCGTCATGAAGAAATGCAGCAGGCGAAATTCGGTCGGGCCAACACGCACCTCTTGCTGGTCGCGTGACACGCGGCGGGTGGACGGGTCAAGCTTGAGCGGGCCCACTTCAACGGCGGCATCCAACGCCTCAGGTGCTTTGCGGCGCAGCACCGCACGAATACGCGCCATCAGCTCGTGCGTGGAAAACGGTTTGGTCAGATAGTCGTCGGCGCCGGCATCAAGGCCCGAGATCTTGTCGGACTCTTCGGCGCGCGCGGTCAGCATGATGATCGGCAGATCACGCGTGCGGGCCTGCGAACGCCAGCGCTTGGCGAGCGCCAGACCCGACTGGCCGGGCAGCATCCAGTCGAGCACCACAAGGTCGGGCAGCACTTTGTCGACCTGCGCCGTCGCTTCGTCGGCGGTGGCGGCAATCACCACCTCGTAGCCTGCATGACGCAGGTTGATCGACATCAGCTCGGCGATCGCCGATTCGTCTTCAACAACCAGAACCTGGCTCATGTGAGTCCCTCATTCGTGAAGTACCCCGAACGACCCCCCGGGGAGATGCGGGCCGGCATGGAAGTGGCCCGGTGCTCGGTTCGCGACAGTGGATGGGTCATGACGGTTCTCCTGCTGACGCTCACTTGACTAACGACTCGATGGTGGCCACGGGGTTGTGCCGCACATCGGCCCCCAGCACCACGTAGATGATCACTTCGGCGAGGTTCTTTGCGTGGTCACCCACACGCTCGATGGCCTTGGCCACGAACACCAGGTCAATGCTCGATGAGATGGTGCGTGGGTCTTCCATCATGTAGGTGATGAGCTTGCGCAGCAGGCCGTCGAATTCCTGGTCGATCTGGTCGTCTTGCTTCAGCACTTCCAAGGCCTTGGCGGTGTCGAGCCGGGCGAAGGCATCGAGCGCCTTGCGCAGTTGCGCCACCGCCAGTTCGGCCTCGAACGCCAGGTCGTTGACCGGCAGGCGCAGGCGGCTGGACACACCCGTGTTGATGAGGCGCTGAACCGTGCGCGCAATGCGGGCCGCTTCGTCGCCCACCCGCTCGAGGTTGGCGATGGCCTTGCTGATGGCGATCAGCAGGCGCAGGTCGCGCGCGGTGGGCTGGCGGCGCGCGATGATGGTCGAGAGGTCGCGGTCGATCTCCATCTCCATCCCGTTGACGCGCTCTTCGTTGCGCAGCACGTCGGTGGCGATCTCGCCGCTGAAGTGCGTCAGCGCATAAACCGACTGCGCCACCTGCGATTCGACCAGCCCGCCCATTTCAAGGACGCGCGTCGAGATGGCGCTGAGTTCGGAGTCGAACTGGGTCGAGAGATGCTTGTCCATGGATCGCTTTCCTGTCAGCCAAAGCGGCCGGTGATGTAGTCCTCGGTGTCCTTCTTCTTGGGCTTCATGAAAAGCTCCGAGGTGGGGCCGAACTCGATCAAATCGCCCAGGTACATGAAAGCCGTGTAGTCCGAACAACGTGCCGCCTGCTGCATGTTGTGCGTGACGATGACCACCGTGTAGTCGCTCTTCAATTCGTGGATCAACTCTTCAATCTTGCCCGTGGAGATGGGGTCCAGCGCCGAGCAGGGTTCGTCAAGCAACAGCACCTCGGGCTTGATGGCGATGCCGCGCGCGATGCACAGACGCTGCTGCTGACCGCCCGACAAGCCCGAGCCGCTCTGGTTCAGTTTGTCTTTCACCTCGTTCCACAACGCGGCCTTCTTCAAGGCCCATTCAACGCGTTCGTCCATCTCAACGCGTGGCAGCGTCTCGAACAAGCGAACGCCAAAAGCGATGTTGTCGTAGATCGACATCGGGAACGGCGTCGGCTTCTGGAACACCATGCCGATCTTGGCGCGGATCAACGACACGTCTTGCTTCGACTTCAAGATGTTCTCGCCGTCGATCGTGATCTCGCCTTCGGCGCGCTGTTCGGGGTACAGCTCGAACATGCGGTTGAAGGTCCGCAGCAAGGTGGACTTGCCGCAGCCCGACGGCCCGATGAAGGCGGTGACCTTCTTCTCGGGAATGTCGAGGTTGATGTGCTTGAGCGCATGGAAGGCGCCGTAGTAAAAGTTCAGGTCGCGCACCGACAACTTGGCACGCTCGCTGATTGCATATTCGACTTTGGTGTCCATGGGTCGCACCTTGCGGTTAATACTTGTTGCGGAAGAGAATCCGCGCCAGGATGTTGAGCATGAGCACGCCCATGGTGATGATGAACACGCCGGCCCAGGCGAGCTTCTGCCAGTTCTCGTATGGGCTCATCGCAAACTTGAAAATCGTCACCGGCAGGCTGGCCATGGGTTGGCTCAAATCGGCCGTCCAGAACTGATTCGACAAGGCGGTGAACAGCAAAGGCGCGGTTTCACCCGAAATACGCGCCAGAGCCAGCAACACCCCGGTCATCACGCCGGCCCGCGCCGCCTTCAAGGTGACGGTCACGATGACACGCCACTTCGGTGTGCCCAGCGCATACGCGGCTTCGCGCAGTGCATTCGGAATCAAACTCAGCATGTTCTCCGTCGTGCGGACAACAACCGGAATGACGATCAGCGACAACGCCAAAATGCCGGCGATCGCCGAGAACGACTTCACCTGTGCCACCACCACCGAGTAAATGAACAACCCTATGACGATCGAAGGCGCCGACAGCAAGATGTCGTTGATGAAGCGCGTGACATTGCCGAGCCAGGTCTTCTGGCCGTACTCGGCGAGGTAGATGCCGGCCAAGATGCCCACAGGCGTGCCGACCAACGTTGCCAGCCCCACCATCACCAGCGAGCCGAAGATGGCATTGGCCAGGCCGCCTGTTTCAGCCATGGGCGGGGGTGTCATTTCGGTGAAAGTGGCGAGGTTCAGGCCACCCACGCCGAGGCGAACGGTCTCAAACAGGATCCAGAACAGCCAGAACAATCCAAAGGCCATGGCCGCCAGTGACAGCGACAGCGCAATGGAGTTCACCACCTTGCGGCGGCGATGCTTGGTCAGCCGCGCCGCATCCATCTGAAAAAACAAGGCGCTCATGTGCGGCCCCCTTCGTTCTTCTTCAGGCGGGCCAGCAACAGCCGGGACAGCGACAACACCACGAAGGTGATGAAGAACAGCACCAGCCCCAAATAGATCAACGAGGCCTGGTGCAAGCCCTCACCGGCTTCGGCGAATTCGTTCGCCAGTGCAGACGAGATGCTGTTGGCCGCCTCGAACAGCGACAGGCTGTTCAACTGGTTGAAGTTGCCGATGACGAAAGTGACCGCCATCGTCTCGCCCAAGGCACGACCCAAGCCAAGCATGATGCCGCCGATGACACCCGTCTTGGTGTACGGCAGCACGATCTTGAACACCACCTCCCAGGTCGTTGAACCCAGCGCATACGACGACTCTTTGAGCATCGGCGGCGTCACCTCAAACACGTCACGCATGACCGAGGCGATGAAGGGAATGACCATGATGGCGAGGATGATCCCCGCCGACAGAATGCCAATGCCCACCGGCGCACCCGATACCAGCGCGCCCAGCACCGGCGTGTTGCCGAAGAGTGCCTGCAGCGGTTGCTGCACGTAGGTGGAGAGCACCGGGCTGAACACCAGCAGGCCCCACATGCCGTAGACGATGGAAGGCACAGCGGCGAGCAACTCAACGGCGATGCCAAGCGGGCGTCGCAGCCAGTTCGGAGACAGCTCGGTGAGAAACAGCGCAATGCCAAAGCTCACCGGCACCGCGATCAACAGCGCGATGAACGATGTCATCAAGGTGCCGTAGATCATCACCAGGCCGCCGTACTTGTTTTGCACGGGGTCCCAGTCGGTGCTCCAGAGGAAGCTGAGACCGTATTCTTTGATAGACGGGGCCGCGCCAATCAAGAGCGAAACGATGATGCCGGCGAGCAGCAACAGGGTGAGGATGGCCGCGCCGTGGGCCAGCGCGGAGAACACCGCATCGGCCCAGCGCGCCGACTTGCGGGCGGTGGGCGGATGCCCCAGTGGATGAGACCGTGGCATCTTGTCAGCGTCGTAATGGGAAGCGGGAAGTGTAGCGGCCACGGCCCCTCCAAAGGTCTGTCGTACCTAGCAGTCCAACCTCCCCCGGCCGGCCTGCTAGGCAGCGTGAATCACGTCTTGTTTTTGTGCTCGCGACGCTGCTTACTTAAACGCCACCGGCTTGCCCGAAGCGTCTTTCAACTGCGCCCATTCGTTGCGAACCAGCGCCTTGACCGAGTCGGGCAACGGGACGTATTCCAATTCCGCCGCGGCCGTGTCGCCGTTCACGTAGGCCCAGTCGAAGAATTTCAGCGCGCCTGTGGCCTGCTGGGGCTTGTCTTGCAACTTGTGCATCATGATGAACGTGGCGCCGGTGACCGGCCATGCGGCCTTACCAGGCTGTTCTGTCAACACTTGATAGAACGACTTTTTCCAATCGGCCCCAGCCGCCGCAGCCTTGAAAGCGTCGTCATCAGGTGCGGCGAAGTTGCCGTCCTTGTTCTTGAGCAGCGTGTACGTCATCTTGTTTTGTTTGACGTAGGCGTACTCGACATAGCCGATCGAGTTGGCCAGACGCTGTACATAGGCCGACACCCCCTCGTTACCCTTGCCGCCCACGCCCGCAGGCCAGTTGACGGCCGTGCCTTCACCGACCTTGGCCTTCCACTCGGCGTTCACCTTCGACAGGTAGTTGGTGAAGATGAAGCTGGTACCGGAGCCATCGGCGCGACGCACCACTGAAATGGCGGCGTCAGGCAACGGCACGCCGGGGTTGATCGCGGCCAGCGCCGGGTCATTCCACTTGGTGATTTTTCCGAGGTAGATGTCGCCCAGCAAAGCACCCGTCAGCTTGATCTGACCCGCTTGAATGCCCTTGATGTTGACGACCGGAACCACGCCGCCGATGACGGTCGGGAACTGAATCAGGCCGTCCTTGGCCAACTCGTCGTCGGTGAGCGGCATGTCGGACGCTCCGAAATCGACTGTCTTGCCGCGAATCTGGCGCAAGCCAGCACCCGAGCCCACCGACTGGTAGTTGATGCGGGCACCGATCGCCTTGTTGTAGGAGTCGGCCCACTTGGCATACAGCGGCGCCGGAAAGGTGGCACCGGCGCCAGTGACGTCTTGTGCAAGCACGGGGCTTCCCGCGAGGGCGAGTGAAGCGGCGGCAAGGGCAAATCGGATCGTCGGGAACGTCATAAAGCACCTTTCGGAGGGCGGACTGAGGGAATGACGTCACTGTAAGAACCTTGCGTGACAGCTCCATGACACGAGACATGTGATTCCCGCATGTGACGACACCCGATTTGAACGTCACAACTTCGTCATTTATCTGTCATGCGCCCTCTACTGCACCAAGCCCGGACAGAGTGAAGCCGTGCCAAGGCACGGTGTTCCAGCACCAAAAGTCGGGGTTTGTAGTTGCCAGCCTCATGGAACGCATGCCGACGCCAGCCAACATGTGGCAACTCCGGCAGACGAGACACTCCCCTCGCAAGCGGCGCCCGGCCCTGCGGCCCCTCAGGCGCGCAGCGTGTCCGCCAGGCGATCAGCGCACTGCTGCGCCTGGGCGCCATCTCGGGCCTCAACCATCACGCGCACCAGCGGCTCGGTGCCCGAGGGGCGGATCAGCAGCCGGCCATTCACGCCCAACTCGCGCTGCACAGCCGCCTGCTCGTCGGCAAGACGAGGCGCCGCCCTCCAATCCTGCCCCGGCTTCAAACGCACATTGACAAGCACCTGCGGGAACAGCGTCACCGGCGCCAGCATCTGCGCCAGTGACTCGCCACTGCGACGCACCGCCTGAAGAATCTGCAGCGCGCTGACGATGCCGTCGCCCGTGGTGTGCTTGTCGAGTGCCAGCAGGTGGCCGGAGCCTTCGCCGCCCAGCAACCAACCGCGCGCGGCGAGTTCTTCGAGCACGTAACGGTCACCCACCTTGGCGCGAACGAATTCAACATCACGCTCCCGCAGCGCCACTTCAACCGCCAGATTCGTCATCAGCGTGCCCACGGCGCCCGGCACGCGCTGCCCCTGGGCCAGACGGTCGGCGACCATGACGTACAACAATTCGTCACCGTTGTAGAGGCGTCCATCTGCATCGACCAGCTGCAGGCGGTCAGCGTCACCGTCGAGAGCCACGCCGTAGTCAGCCTTGCGTTCTCTGACGGCGGCCACCAGCGCCTGGGGCGCCGTGGCGCCGCAACCGTCGTTGATGTTCAGGCCGTCGGGGTTGCAGGCAATGCACGAAACGTCGGCACCCAACTCGTGGAAGACCTCGGGTGCCACCTGATACGCCGCGCCGTGGGCTGCATCGATCACAACCTTCATGCCCTTGAGTGACAACTCGTTGGCGAACGTGCTTTTGCAGAACTCGATGTAGCGCCCACGCGCATCCTCCAGCCGCCTGGCCTTGCCGAGGCGGGCCGAGTCCACCCACTGTGGCGGCTCGCCCAACGCGGCCTCGACCTGACGCTCCCAGTCGTCAGGCAGCTTTTCGCCGCTTTCCGAGAAAAACTTGATGCCGTTGTCTTGAAACGGGTTGTGCGACGCGCTGATGACCACACCAAGATCCAGTCGCAGCGCGCGGGTGAGGTAGGCAACAGCAGGCGTGGGCACAGGCCCGCTCAGCAGCACATCCACTCCTGCGGAAGCAAAACCCGCCTCCAGGGCCGACTCGATCATGTAGCCGGAGATGCGGGTGTCCTTGCCGATCAGCACGGTGGGGCGTGGGGTGCTCTTCTTCAGCACTTGCCCGACGGCATGGCCTAGGCGCAGCATGAAATCGGGGGTGATCGGCGCTTCGCCCACCGTGCCCCGGATGCCATCCGTGCCGAAATATGTTCTGTTCATGGTGTGTTCCTCTTCCCGGGTGCGGTCGCGCGTGGCGTGCGATTGTGCAGCAGCTATGCAGACGTTTTGCGGCCCAGACCCGCTGCCATCCAGACTTTGAGCGCATCTATGGTGGCGGCCACGTCGTGCACCCGCACCACCGAAGCACCGCGTTGCACCGCCGCCAAGGCAGCCGCAACACTGGCCGCCAGCCGGCCTTCCACCGCCCGCCCCGTCAGCGTGCCGAGCGTGCTCTTGCGTGACCAACCCGCCAGCAACGGGAACCCGAGCGGCAGCAACTCTTCTTGCCGCGCCAGCAGTGCGAGGTTGTGTGCGGGCGTCTTGCCAAACCCGATGCCCGGGTCGAGCACGATGCGGTCGCGCGCCACTCCGGCCTTAACCATCGCGTCGGCACGGTCCGCAAGGAAATCGCCCACTTCCACCACCACATCAGCCTTATAGACAGCCTCGCTGTGCATCGACTGGGGCTCGCCCCGCATGTGCATCAAGCAAACGCCGCAACCCGAATGCCGGGCCACCACCTGCTCCGCACCTTCGGTCCGCAGCGCAAAGATGTCATTGATGACGTCCGCCCCGAGGTCAAGCGCCGCCTGCATCAGCTGCGGCTTGTAAGTGTCTATGGAAATCGGCACATTCAGGCGAACGGCTTCGCGGATGACTGGCAGCACCCGGCGCAGTTCCTCTTCCAGAGGCAGCGATTGCGAACCCGGGCGGCTGGACTCACCGCCCAGGTCAAGGATGTCGGCTCCCTCGCCCAGCAAGCGCTCGCAATGAGCCAGCGCCGCGTGCACGCTCGCGTGTTGCCCACCGTCTGAAAACGAGTCGGGCGTGATGTTCACGATGCCCATCACCTGCGGCCGGCTCAGGTCGATGCGAAAACGGCTGGTTTGCCAGTGCGTTAAATGCAAGTTCAACCCTTCCATGGAAAACGGGGCCGAAGCCCCGTCTCAGATGCGCGCTTGACGAGCCTCAGGCCGCAGCCGGGGCGCTGTCCGGGTTGACCGGTGGCGTCGGGCCACTCGGCTTGGTGGCGCTGGGCAACCAATCCTTCGGCGGGCGCGGTGGGCGGCCGTTCATGATGTCATCGATCTGGTCAGCGTCGATGGTTTCCCATTCGAGCAAGGCTTTCGCCATCACGTGCATCTTGTCTTGGTTTTCTTCGATCAGCTTGCGTGCAATGGCGTACTGCTCGTCGATGATTCGGCGAATCTGCTGATCGACTTTCTGCATCGTTTCTTCCGAAACGTTGACCTGCTTGGTCACCGAGCGACCAAGGAACACTTCGCCTTCGTTCTCGGCGTAAACCATCGGCCCAAGCTCGTCGGTCATGCCGTAACGCGTGGCCATGTCGCGGGCGATTTGGGTGGCACGCTCGAAGTCGTTGCTGGCACCCGTGGTCATTTGGTGCATGAACACCTCTTCGGCAATCCGGCCACCGAACAGCACCGAGATCGTGCTCAGCATGCGTTCCTTGTCGAGGCTGTAGCGGTCGCCTTCCGGCAACTGCATCGTCACACCCAACGCACGTCCACGCGGGATGACCGTCACCTTGTGCACCGGGTCGGTTTTAGGCATCAAACGCGCTACCAAAGCGTGCCCTGCTTCGTGGTACGCGGTGTTGCGGCGCTCTTCCTCCGGCATGATCATGGACTTGCGCTCAGGGCCCATCATGATTTTGTCCTTGGCCTTCTCGAAGTCGATCATGTCGACCACACGCGCATTGCGGCGGGCAGCAAACAAGGCAGCTTCGTTGACCAAGTTGGCAAGATCAGCACCCGAGAAGCCCGGCGTTCCACGCGCCAAAATGTCGGCCCGAATGTCTTGTCCAACCGGCACCTTGCGCATGTGCACCGTCAAGATTTGCTCGCGGCCACGCACATCGGGCAGCGTCACATAAACCTGACGGTCAAAGCGACCCGGGCGCAGCAGCGCGGGGTCAAGAATGTCGGGCCGGTTGGTGGCCGCCATCACGATGACGCCGAGATTGGTCTCAAAACCATCCATCTCGACCAGCATCTGGTTCAGCGTCTGTTCGCGCTCATCGTTGCCACCGCCAAGGCCCGCACCACGGTGCCGACCAACCGCATCGATTTCATCGACAAAGATGATGCAGGGAGCGCTTTTCTTGGCTTGCTCGAACATGTCGCGCACACGGGCCGCGCCCACGCCAACGAACATTTCAACGAAGTCAGAGCCCGAGATGCTGAAGAAAGGCACCTTCGCCTCACCCGCAATGGCTTTGGCCAACAGCGTCTTGCCGGTACCCGGAGGGCCGACCAGCAACACGCCACGCGGAATGCGACCGCCCAGTTTCTGGAAGCGCTGTGGGTCTTTCAGGAAGTCGACCAACTCGCGGACCTCTTCCTTGGCTTCGTCGCAACCGGCAACGTCTGCAAAGGTCGTGGTGTTGTTGGCCTCGTCGAGCATGCGAGCCTTCGACTTGCCGAAGCTGAAGGCGCCGCCTTTACCGCCACCCTGCATCTGGCGCATGAAGTAAATCCACACGCCAATCAGCAACAGCATCGGGCCCCACGAGACCAGGATGCTCATCAAGATCGATGGCTCTTCGCGTGGCTTGACGTCGAACTTGACCCCGTTGTTAATCAGGTCACCGACCAAGCCACGGTCGAGGTAAGTCGCCGTGCTGCGCAGGCGTTTGTCATCGGTGGTGACGGCCACGATTTCTGTGCCTGCAGGGCCTTCCTGCAGCGTGACGGCCTTGACGCGCTTGTTGCGCACCTCTTCCAGGAAATCGGAGTAGCCAATTTGGCTCCCCTGTGCTGCACCCTTGTCGAACTGTTTAAAGACAGTGAACAGCACCAGCGCGATCACTAACCAAACAGCGACTTTAGAGAACCATTGATTGTTCACCGCGGCTCCTTCTTGCAATCCAACTTCCGCTCAGGTGCACGATTGCGCCCGGCATCCACGGCATATGGGGACGATTCTAGTTCAGTCAAGACAGCGTCATCCTTGAGACTAGCCATGGGAGAAACAGGTATTTCTGGCGTTCAAACATTGGCATCACGATCTCTTGTCGAGCGCCACGCCAGGGTGCTTCAGACCGATGCCAATGAGAAAGGTTTCAGAAGACTTGTCGCGTGACGCCTTCGGTTTGATCGGCTTGACGATACGAAACGTCTGCTTGAAAAAATCAACCAGTTGGCTGTGCCCGCTGCCATGAAACACTTTAACCACCAACGCACCAGAAGGCGTCAGGTGGTTTTGTGCGAACTCAACTGCCAGTTCGACCAAATGCTCCATTCGGGCCGCATCGGAACTCTCGATGCCCGAAAGATTGGGCGCCATGTCGGAAACCACCAGATCCACGGGGCGCCCCGCTACCAGGGCATCCAACTGGGCCAGCACCGCGTCCTCGCGGAAGTCACCCTGGATGAAGTGAACGCCTTCCACCGGCTCCATCGGCAGCACATCCAGCGCGATGATGGTGCCGTTCAGGGTACCCATCGCGGCACCGCCAACGCCTGCTTCTTTGGGAGCGAATTTGCGCCGGAGGTATTGGCTCCAGGCACCGGGCGCCGCACCCAGGTCGACCACCAGTTGGCCGGGCTTGACGAGTTGCAACTCTTCGTCAATTTCCTTGAGTTTGTACGCGGCGCGGGCACGGTATCCCTCTCGCTGTGCAAGCTTCACGTACGTGTCATTCATGTGGTCATGCAACCACGCCTTGTTGACCTTCTTGCTCTTCGACTTGATTTTCATGGACCCACCCTGCTGCCAACGATAATAGTCAAATGCCTGCAATCGAACTCCGCCCCGCTGAGCGCAAAGAAAAACGCGCTGAAGCCCATCACCTCGACCCGGTCGTCCTCATTGGCGGCGACGGCCTCACCCCTGCGGTGCTCAAAGAAACCGACGCGGCGCTCAATGCCCACGGACTCATCAAGGTCCGGGTTTTCTCAGACGACCGCGAAGCCCGCGAAGCCATCTTCGGGCGGCTCAGCGACGAACTGAACGCTGCACCCATTCAGCACATCGGCAAACTGCTGGTTCTGTGGCGCCCCGTCGTTCCGAAAGAAAAAACGGAGCGCGAGGACCGCAAGCCCGGCCCGAAGATCGTGAAAATCCTGAAGTTCTCGAAGAGCGGCAACCATCGGCCGCAGCTCAAGAAAATCAAGGTGTTGGGGAACCAGCGCGTCGCCGCCGGTGGCGAGATCAAGCGCGCCAAGAAGCGCTTGAGCAGCGTCAAGAAAAACGCCGCCGAATGATGCTGCGGGCGCTCAGCGCACGCTGAGACGCCAGGCGAGTGCGAGCACCAACAAGCCCTTCAAACCGAAGGCTCCGGCAGACAGCCCGTGCAGGGCGCCAAACGAAAGAGTGCCCTGCCCGGACCGCGCCGCCTGCATCATGGGTTGCAGCGCGAAGTAGCCTGTCACCGTCAGAAACAACGCCCCCAGCACCAGCAGCATGTCGGTGCTGAACACCGAGCCCTGACCGCGGTCCGCAAGCGTCTGAGCGCGCTTGCGCAACATGATGAACAGCACCACCCCCAGCACCAGGCTGACATGGGCTTCCTGCATGAACATCCGCCCGACAATTCGCCCCGCCACTTCAGGCGCCGCTGTGGCAAACGCGGCCGGAGCCCCCAACACGCCGATAGCGAGCATCGCGCCAGCCCACAAACCGGCAAGCACAGCGCTAAGGCGCGTCACGTTCAACACCACACGCCTCAGATGTACCGAACGTTGATGATTTCGTAGCTCTTGATACCACCCGGCGCTTGCACTTCCGCCACCGCACCGGCTTCCTTGCCGATCAACGCACGTGCGATGGGTGAACCAATGGAGATGCGGCCTACTTTCAGATCGGCTTCGTCCTCGCCCACGATCTGGTACGTCACTGGTTTGCCCGTGGTCTCTTCTTCAAGGTCCACCGTCGCACCGAACACCACCAAGCCACCGGCACTCAAGGTGCTCGGATCGATGATCTGCGCGGCAGCGAGCTTGCTTTCCACTTCCAGGATGCGACCTTCAATGAAGCCCTGCTTGTCTTTGGCGGCCTCGTACTCGGCATTTTCGGACAGATCACCCTGAGCTCGCGCCTCTGAAATTGCCTGAATGATTGCGTGCCGCTCGACGGTTTTGAGCCGATGGAGCTCTTCTTTCAGCTTCTCGGCGCCACGCTTGGTAAGGGGAATAGTTGCCATGATCAAACCCTGGAACACAAAAATGAAAACGCGCCGAAGGCGCGTCTCGGTGATGAAGCTCCTGCCGCTGCTGCCGCAGTGAAGCCCAAATGAAACCGCCGCCCTCTCCCTTGCAGGAGGCTCGGCGGCGGCCGATAAAAAAGGGACTGACGCGGAAAGTTTAGTGCAGTTCCGCGTGCAGTTCCTGCAGGGATAGCACCACCAGATCGTCCTGGTGTTTCATCCCTTCGACGGCCGCTTCACAGCCTGCCATGCTCGTGTAGTACGTGATGCGATTGGCCAGTGCGGCTTGGCGGATGTGGCGCGAATCAGCGATGGC
>JAYSYW010000026.1:0-6378 GCA_043727255.1 Rhizobacter sp.
GATGGTGCCCGACGACACCTGTGCGTTCTGCGCGCGGATGGCGTTCGTCACGTCGCTGGCCGACAGGTTGAAGCCCACCAGCTTGGCCGGGTCCACCCAAATGCGCATGGCGCGTTCGGTGCCGAACAACTGCGCCTGGCCCACGCCGGGCACGCGTTGAATTTCGGGCAGCACGTTGCGCGCGGCGTAGTCGCCCAGCGTGATGGGGTCGTAGGCCGGGTTGTCTGACGACAAGATGGCGAACAGCAGGAAGTTGGCGCGCGCCTTGTCCACCCGCACACCTTGCTGAACCACGGCCGCGGGCAGGCGCGGCGTGGCGCGGCCCAGGCGGTTTTGCACGTCCACCTGCGCCAGCTCGGGGCTGGTGCCGGGCTGGAAGCTCAGCGTGATCTGCCCGGTGCCGTCGGCCTGCGCCACTGACTCCATGTAGATCAAACCCGGCGAGCCGTTCATTTCGCGCTCGATGACGCTGAGCACCGCGTCTTCCAGCGTCTGGGCCGACGCGCCCGGGTACACCGCCGCCACCACGATCGATGGCGGCGCCACCGGCGGGTACTGGGAAATCGGCAACTGCGTGATCGCCACACCGCCCATCACCAGGATGAACAGCGCGATCACCCACGCGAAGATGGGCCGGTCAATGAAAAATTTGGCCATTCAAGCGCCCCTTAGTTCGAGGCGGCCGAAGCGGGCGCGGGTGCGGCAGATGCTGCGGGCGCGGCGCCCGAAGCCGGCAACGCGGCAGGCGCCACGCCGCTGGCAGCCCAGGGCACCGGCTTGACCGGCGCGCCCGGGCGCATCTTCTGGAAGCCATCAACGATGACTTGATCGCCGGTTTTCAGGCCATCGAGCACCAGCCAGTGCGCGCCTTGCGCCGCGCCCAGCTTCACCGTGCGCGGCGCGGGCTTGCCGCCTTCGCCAACCACCAGCACGGTGTCGCCCAGCGCCCCGCGTGTCACCGCCTGCTGCGGCACCAAGATGCCGGCGGGCAGCTCGGCCTGCGACAGCCGCACGCGCACGTACTGGCCGGGCAGCAGCAGGCCGTCGGGGTTGGGCACCTCGGCGCGCAGCATGATCTGGCCCGAAGTGGCGTCCACGCTCAGGTCGCTGAACAGCAGCGTGCCGGCGCGCGGCAACTCGCTGCCGTCTTCAAGCACCACCCGCACCGCCACCGCTTTTTTGTTGCCAGCGGCGCTCATCAGTTGGCCGGCGGCCAGCGCCTTGCGCAGCTTGAACACGTCACCGGCCGACTGCGTGAAGTTCACGTACACCGTGTCGGTTTGCTGGATCACCGCCAGCTGCGTGGCTTCGGCCGCGCTGACGAGCTGCCCTTCCGACACCAGCGAGCGGCCAATGCGCCCGCCGATCGGCGCCGTGACGCTGGCATAACCCAGGTTCAGCCGCGCCGTTTGCACGGCCGCGCGGCCGGCGGCCACGTCGGCCTCGGCCTGCTTCTGCGCCGCCACCGTGTTCAGGTATTCCTGCTGGCTGACTGCCTTGGCCTCGGCCAGCGGCTTGTAGCGCTCGGCCTGCGCCGTGGTCACCGCCAGGCCGGCCTGCGCCTTGGCCAATGCGGCCTGGGCGCTGTCGGCCGCTGCGCGGTAAGGCGCCGGGTCGATCAGAAACAGCGGCGTGCCGGCCTTCACCTCGCTGCCTTCGCGGAACAAGCGCTTTTGCACCACGCCATTGACCCGCGCCCGCACCTGCGCAATCCGCACCGGCTCCACCCGGCCGGGCAACTCGGTTTGCAGCGCCACCAGCTGCGGGGCAATCGTCACCACACCCACGGCGGGCGGCGGCATGCCACCCCCGGGCGGCGCACCCGCTGGGGCGTTGTCTTTGGCGCCGCAGGCGGCCAACAACACTGCCACCGGAACGGCGACCAGCCCCACACGCAAAATGGCGTGCCCCGCCCTGATGTGTTTCAGCGCAGACATGGAAAACCTTTCAAGAATTGAGAAGGCTCGGCAAGGCGAAAGCCTGATGGCGAAGGCGGGTCAAGCAGCCCGGTGCCGGTAAGTCGTGGCAGTATACATACACTGATGAATGTAAGTTGACAGGCAAGCTGATGACCCCAGAACTGAGCCTTTTGCTACCGCTGCCCTGCCGCACCCCTTGGCTGGGCGCGTTCTGACATGGCACGTCGAACCAAAGAAGAGGCCCAGGAAACGCGTCACAACATCCTGGATGCCGCCGAACTCGTGTTCCATGAACGCGGCGTTTCGCGCACCTCATTGCAAGAAATCGCCCAGGCCGCCGGGGTGACGCGGGGCGCCGTCTACTGGCATTTCAAAGACAAGGCCGACGTCTTCAACGCCATGATGTTGCGGGTGACGCTGCCGATGGAAGAAGCCGCCAAGCGCAGCGGCGACCCCATGCTCACCGACCCGGTGGGCCATCTTCGGGCGTGTTTCATCAATGCACTCACCCAAACGGTGAATGACCCGCAGGTGCGCCGGGTGTTCGAGATCGCCACCCACAAGGTCGAATACGTGGCCGAGGTGCAGGCGGTGCGCGAGCGCCACCTCAGCACCCGCAACGAATGCCTGGCGCATGTGGAACTGGGCCTCGCCACGGCCGTGAAGCGCGGCGAGTTGTCACCGCGCGTGCCGGCACGCACGGCGGCTATCGGCCTGCACTCGTTGATCGACGGCCTGATTCAGAACTGGATGCTCGACCCCACCGCCTTCGACCTGGTGAAGGTGGGCGGGCAGGTGCTGGACGGTTACCTCGACGGGCTGAACGTGCTGAAAGTCGCGCGATCCGCTTGAAGCGGTGGACCCGGGTAAACCCGCCGTCGATCCGACAGATTCGTACAAGACCGAGTCTCTGCGCGTGGCGAATCATCAACCCACCCACCTTGGTTCGGCGCGCTGTTCGCCGGGCGTCCCCGATGCGTACCTCTATTGAAACTGCCAAACTGCCTGTTGCTGAGCGACCCCAAGGCCGCCTGCACCTCATCCTCAACGGCTTCATGTGCGCCGGCAGCGCGGTGGCTTCCCTGTCGAGCCAGCGCAGTTCGGCGACGGTGTACCTCGCCGCATCGCCGGAAGACTTCAAGATCGAGACCGCTGATCAAAGTTTGGACGTGGGTGCCGCGCTGGTGCTGCCCGGGGTGCTCAAGCGCGTGAGCGCCCAAGGCGGGCCCCTGATGTATTTCGACATCTTCCCGACCCACCGCGCGTTCCGCCAATTCGCCACGCTGCCGGGTGTCGGCATGCGGGCGCTGCCGCGTGAGCACTTTGCCGAACTGGTCCCGGCGCTGGGCAGCTTTCATTCGGGGGAACTGTCGTCTGACGAAAGCGAGGTGCTGTTTGAACGCGTGATCGAACGCGCCAGCGCGCTGCTGCCGGAAGTGCCACCGCTCGACCCGCGTGTGCGCCAGGTCAAACGCCTGCTGCGCGACGGCCAGCGGCGCAGCGTCGAGGAGCTGGCCGACGCGGCGTGCATGTCCAAGGATTGGTTGTCGCACCTGTTCCGCCGCGAGGTCGGCATCTCACTGCGCAAGTACGACCAGTCGCTCAAGCTCCAGACGGCGGCCGGCCACCTGGGCCGTTCGCTGAACCTGACGGAGATCGCCGCCATCGCCGGTTTCGCCGACTCGGCCCACTTGTCGAAGGTCTGGAAAGAGCACTTTGGTTTGCCGCCAACCTGGTTTTTCGCCAGCAAGTCGGCGGCGGTTGACCCCACGCCGCAGTGGCCTTGCCTCGAAACCCTCTTGCGAGGCGGCGAGACCACACGCCCCACAGAGCCGGTGGAATCGCCTGAGCAAGAGTGAGGGCCGCCTGCCGTGATCGCGATTGCCCAGCGGGTGGGCTGATCAAACAGGAAGCGTAAAAAAGCGCGGGCGGCCACAGGGGCCGCCCGCGCTTTGAGGTGTCTGGTCAAGCCAGTGTCAGGCCAGCCGACCTGCGGCGATCAGCCGAAAAAATGCCGAAACAGATCGGGCTCGTTGACTTCACGCATCGCCAGCCCGTGCATCGCTTCGCGGAACGGCTGCGGCGTGGGCAGCGCGTCGAGTTCAGCCGGCATGGTGACGCCCCACGCGGTGTTGAAGTCGGCGGCACTCGGCGCGTGCAACTCGCTGGCGGAGGGCAAGCGCAGGTCACGGTCACTGAGGGCGCCGGATGAGAGGGCGGCGTTCAAACGGGGTTGGGTGTTCATGTTGTTGTTCCCTTCGAGTTGCATCACGAGAAGGCTATCGGCCAGCGGCCGGTGGCCATGAACGGAAAAGCAGCCCATCTGGCCGCCAGTTCGCGTCGCAGCGACACAAAACGTGACGCACTGCGCACGGCACCGGGCCAGCCCGTCTTGACGACAATGCCGCCATGCCCGTCTTGAACGCGATCCCTTCGGCACCATTGCCCGCGCCCGACGCGCCCACGCGTTTGAGGGGCGAGCGCGGCAACCCGCAGAAGTTCACTGTTGCGGTGCAGCCCAGCGCCATCGACGGCCAGGGCGCATTCGCCGCCGAGCCGATTCCGGCGCGCCGCAAGATCGGCGAAATCACCGGCGAATCGATCAGCGTGCGCGAAGCGCGCCGCCGCGCCAAGGGGCAGGCCCGGATCATGATCGTCGAGCTGTCCGACAAGCGCGCGATCGACGCCTCGCAGTCAACCGACCCGCTGCGCTTCACCAACCATTCATGCCGGCCCAACACCACACTGCGCATCCGCCAGGGCCGCGTCGAGTTCTATGCGATGCGCGAGCTGCGGCCCGGCGAAGAGATCACCGTGAACTACGGCGAAACCCACCACAACCGAACCTTGCGCTGCCGCTGCGGGGTGGCGGATTGCGTGGGTTTGCTTTGACGGCCGCCGTGCCGGGTCAGCCGGGTTCCTGCACACCCGTGGCGCTGTCGTCCGCAGCGGGCTGATCGCGCGGCCGCGCTCAAGTCGCGCGGGCCGCACCCGATATCCCGTGGAACAGCCGGGGCTTGCATGCCATGCCCTGGCCAAAAAGTGCCAGGGAACGCTCTCCACCGTGATCATCCATTTGCACCTTTGCATGCCAGCACCACCCACGCGGGGCACCGCCCGATGGCGCAGCGCATGGCGGGCCCCGCATGGGTGAGCTGCCACGCGAAGGCGCCGGGCCAGCCGTGATGCACCAGCGGCGCATGCGCCGCATGCTGCTGCTGGGCTGCGCCGTGGTCACCGCCACCAGCCTGTTCTGGGGCAGCTTCTTCGCCCTGCGCGGCAGCTGGGTGTCGGTGGGCCTGGACGTGATCGCCATCGCGCTCTCGGCCGTCACCTGGTGGCTGGTGTGCCAAGGCCGCCTGCGCGTTGCCTCGCGCCTGCTGATCGCTGTGATGTACGTCGTGCTGTGCATCAACGCGGCGCTGCTCGACATCCCCACCGCCACCGTGCCGCGCTCGGCCCACCAGTTTTTGCTGGCGCTGGGCATCGTGTCGTGCCTGCTCACGCGCGATGAACCGGCCTGGCTGCGCCACGGCATTCCGCTCGTCTGCCTGCTCACCTACTTCGGTTTTGCCGGCACCTCGGCGGGCTGGGTCACGCCGCTGGCATTTCCCGAACACCTGCGCGAGCCCGGCGGCTGGATCAACCACGCCATCGCCATCGCCACCATCTATGCCGCGCTGCACGTCATTCAAACCGACGTGGCCGAGCGCAACGGCCTGGAAAGCGAGCTGCGCAACGCGCTGCTGCACGGTGAGCTGCTGCTGCACTACCAGCCGCAGATGGCCACCACCTTCATGGGCGATCGCGTGGTGGGCGCCGAAGCTCTGGCGCGCTGGCAGCACCCGAAGCGCGGCCTGGTGTCGCCGGCTGAATTCATTCCGCTGGCCGAACACAGCGGGCTGATGCTGCCGCTGGGCGACTGGGTGCTGCGCACGGCATGCGCCCAACTGGCCGCCTGGGCACGCCGCCCCGAGACAGCGCCACTGGTGCTGGCCGTCAACGTGAGCGCCTCTCAGTTTGCGCAGCCCGACTTCGTGGCCCGCGTGCTCGCCTTCGTCGAACAAAGCGGCGCCGACGCCTCCCGGCTCAAGCTCGAACTGACCGAGAGCATGCTGGCCCACGACATCGACGACATCATCGCCAAGATGACGGCCCTGAAAGCACGCGGCATCGGCTTCTCGCTGGACGACTTCGGCACCGGCTTCTCATCGCTGAGCTACCTGCGACGCCTGCCGCTCAACCAACTCAAGATCGACCAGTCGTTCGTGCGCGACATGCTCAAGTCATCGAGCGACGCGGCCATCGCGCAGACGGTGGTCAACCTGGGCCGCAGCCTCGGCCTGGAGGTCATCGCCGAGGGCGTGGAAACACCGGAACAGCGCAAGTTCCTGGGCGACATCGGCTGCGAGATGTACCAGGGGTTTCTGTTCAGCCGGGCCTTGCCGGTGGCCGCGTT
>JAYSYW010000027.1:0-3207 GCA_043727255.1 Rhizobacter sp.
GCCTGCCTCGTCGGCACGGTGGCGCGCCGTCGTGTGCAGGTTGAACCTCGCGCCACCCGCATGCCCAACGTGCTGGCGCGCTGGCTGCTGTCGCATCAAATCACCGGCATTGGCGGCGTGCCAGTGGCGGTGCAGCGGGTGTCTCTGGCGGGTGTCACGGCCTTCATCGACAGCGTGCTCGCGCTCACGACAGACGCCACCGAGCGCACGGTGATGCGCAGCTTCTTCGACACCCGGCTCGACACCGACACCGACAGCGACACCGATGCCCGCGACACGCTCGCCGAGTTGCTGCGGGCCTGCCGCGAACTCACGCCCGTGCCCGACTTCGTGCTTGATGACCTGCGCCTGCGCGGCTTCGCGCCCGGCCAACTGCTGGGCCCCGACGCGCTGGCCGGCTGGCTGCGCCTGCAGCGCCTGCACAACCTGCCGGTCGTCGTTGAAAGCTTCGACGCCTTCGACAGCCTGTTCGCGTGGAACGAACGCGGCGTGCGCGACCGCGAGGTGCGCCCCGGCGACCCTGTCGTCGCCACCCCGCTTGGCGTCGCCGTGCGCGCCTTCTTCGGCGAAGGTGGGCGCCGCGCCTACATCGTGCGCAGCGGCGACCCGAGCGATGTGTTCGACACCGCCGAGAGCCGTTTCGCCGCGTGCTTCCCTGAACCGCGTTTGCCCGTCGAAGACGCCCATCCCTTCGACACCCAGGCCGACCGCTGCGCCCAACTGCCCGGCGTGCAACGCCGCATGAGCCGGGGCCAACTGGCCCGCGTGGTCGATCTCGGCACACCACCCGCGTTGTCGGGCGACGCGTGGTGCGGCCTTGAACACGTATACGGCCTGTCCGACGTGAGCTTCGCGCTCTTGCCCGATGTCATAGACGCCTGCGCGCAGCCCGTGCCCGCCAACCTGCCACCCGCCGAAACCGTGGCCGCCCCTGAACGCTTTGCCGAATGCGTTGAAGACACCGCGCCCGACGAGTTGCCCGCAGGCCGCCGCCTGCCCGCGCCGCAGCTCAGCGGGGGCGAGCTCGAAGCCTGGCGCGCGCTGGTTCAACGCGCGCTTGCCATGCTCGACAACACCGGCCGCCCCTTCAACAGGCGCGACGTGCAACTGCTGGCCTCGTTGCCGCTCACCCTTGCCCGCAACGAACTGCCCAGCGCCGCCCAGTGGTTGCCCTGGATGGCCGCCACCCCGGGGTGGATGTCTCCCGGCACGGCCGCCGCCCCCGGCGCCTTGCTCAGCGACCGCCTGCAACTCGCCTACCCCTGGGTCGTCAGCCACGACAGCGCCGACTGCCAAGGCGGCGTCGAAGCCCCCGAAGGCACGCTGGCCGGCGTGCTGGCGCGCAGCGCGCTCGAACGCGGCGCCTACCGCTCGGCCGCCACCCAGCCGCTGCGCCGCTACCAAGACAGCGAACCCCGCATGCCCTGGGCGCAGGCGCTGCAGCATGTGGCCTCCACACCGCTCGGCGAAATGAGCCTGGCCGAACGCGTGTGCCTGCTCGGCCCAGCGCCGCGCGGGCCGCAACTGCTGTCTGACGTCAGCTGCTCACCCGAGGCCGCCACACGCCAAGCCTGCGTGCGCCGGCTCATCAACGTCGTGATTCAAGCGGCGCGCCGTGCCGGTGATGAATTCACTTTCGAACCCAGCGGCGAGCTGCTGTGGTCGCGCGTGCGTGATCGCCTGTCGGACCTGATGCGGGTGCTGCTTGCAGCGGGCGCGTTGTCCACCGACGGCGTGCCGTTTGCGGTGCGCTGTGGCCGCACCACCATGCGCCAGAACGACCTTGACGCCGGCCGCCTGATTGCCGAGATCGACCTGCTGCCCGCGCAACCCATTCAGCGCATCGTCGTCGTGCTCAACCTGCGTGACGCCGGGCCGGGCATTGGCGCCGCTGCCAGCCGAACCCTGGCCACCGCCTGAGGCAAGCCCATGGCTGACGACCTCTTCATCGCCCCCTGGTTCGGCTTCAACTTTCATGTGGCCTTTGCGCGCGAACCGCTGGCCGCGCGTGGCGGCAGTGGCGAAGCCGGCGCCGAAGAAGCGCTGTGCGAAGGCGCGTTCTCTGAAGTCACCGGCCTTGAAGCGACGATGGAAACCAAGACCATCAAGGAAGGCGGCGCCAACTACGGTGCGCACCAACGCGCGGGCCAAGTGAGCTTTGCGACCGTGGTGCTCAAGCGCGGCATGACGCAGGCGCGCGACCTCTGGAGCTGGTGGGCGCTGTTCGCAGGGGCCGGCGCGGGCGAAGGCGAGTCACGCGTCAACGGCGCGTTTGCGCACCGCCTCACCGTGCGCATCACCCTCAAGGGCCACGACGGCGAGCCGCAGTTGAAGTGGCGGCTCGAACGCGCCATGCCCGTGAAGTTCAAGGCCGCCGACTTCAACGCGCGCGCCACCGATGTGGGCATCGAAGAGATTCACCTCATGCACGAAGGCCTGTTCTTTGAAGCGATGGAGGGCGCCACATGAGGATGCCCGACGAACACAAGGCCAAGCTCTACAAGGTTGACCAGGCCAACCCGAGCCAGGAGCCGAATGCGGACAGCGCCGACGTGGTGCTGGTGCAGTTCAACCCCACCTCGCTGGCGTATTCGGTTCAGAACACGCTTGAGAAAAAGGGCCGCGACGCCAGCGCCAAACAGTTCGTGGCGCAGACCACCGCCAAGCTCGATTTCGACCTCGTGTTCGACAGCACCCACGACGGCGGCGACGTGCGCCGCGAGACCGACAAGATCAAGCAGTTCTTGAACCCCGGCGACAAGGCCACCAACAAAGACCAGGCACCGCCGCTGGTGGGCTTTCGGTGGGGCACCTTCTTGTTCAAGGGCATCGTCGAGTCGTTCAAAGAGAACCTCGAATTCTTCTCGGCCGAAGGCGTGCCCTTGCGGTCCACCTTGAAGATCGGCCTGGCTGCGCAAGACCCGAAAGACGTGTTCGCCGCACAAGACTTCGGCGACGCCGATGCGGCCGCCGCAGCCGGTGCCGGCGTGAGCCTGGCGACGGTGCCCGACCGTGGCACCAGCGGCATGGCCTCGCAAGGCGGCAACCCCGGGGCAGGGCGCGCGCTGGCGGCGGCCAATGGCTTCGAGAGCATGCGCAGCCCCGGCATCGGGGTGGCGGCGGTGGCCGGTGGTGGCATCGAGTTGAAAGCCGCGGCCTCGTTTTCCACCGGCGTGTCGGCGGGGGTGGGGTTGTCGGCCGGTATTG
>JAYSYW010000028.1:0-6289 GCA_043727255.1 Rhizobacter sp.
CGGTGTCGCGCTTCCAGCCGGCGGATTCATACAGCGCCTGCGCGCGCAGGTTGTCGACCGCCGTCGAAAGGCCCAGGCGCAGCGCACCGACCTCACGCCCGTGCGCGGCGGCGGCCGCCAGCAAGGCCCGGCCCGCACCCAGGCGGCGGGCGGTCTCGGCCACGTACAAGTCGTTCAACACAAAAATGCGCCCCATCGAGTTGGACGAAAAGCTGGGGTAGAGCTGGGTGAAACCCACCGCCGTGCCAGCAGCGTTGTGCGCCAGAAACACCACCGACTCGCCCCGCGCGGCGCGCTCGGCCAGAAAGGCGCGTTCGCTCGCCGGGTCAGCGGTGCGGCCGTAGAAGCGCCGGTAGGCGCCGAACAACGGCGTGGTGGCATCGAGTTCTTCGGGGCGGCGCAGGTCGGCCAGGCGGACGGTGACAGTGGTCATGTGGCGGGGCCTTGTGCAGGCTGCGGAGCGGCGAAAGGGCAGTCATCGTAGCGGCCTCTTGCAGCGCCGCGCCGCGCCCCCACATGGACAAATTGGCCAGGACGCGCGCAAACCCTCGATTGCGAGGACAATCGCGGCCCGGCCGCACGCTTTTCTGTCTCATCGCCCGGCAAACTTGAGGTACCCCGCATCCATGGCCACACGACGCCCCTCCACAGTCGCAGCCCCTGACACGCAGAAGTTGCGCCAAACCCAAGCGGAATACACCGCTGCGCGCCCCATCGGCGAACCTGGCATCAAACCCATGATGTCCAGCGCCAAGATGTATGTCTGCCGGCGCTGCCAAGCCAACTTCAAGACAGGTGACGGCAAACCCGATCCGCGTCTTCCGGGTCTGGGCAAATGCAATCGTTGCCTGGAAGAAGCCGCCAGCAAGGCGGCGGCGGCCTGAGTTTCACCCGAAGCCAGCGCTTGCCAAGGGGTTCCAGCCCCATGTGAAAACGGCCGCTTTTGCGGCCGTTTTCAATGCAGGATCACCGCCGCGTCGGGCGGCCCGATAGGCGCCACCGGCACGCCGTGCTTGGCTGACCAGCCGCTGCACCAGCGGGTGAATTCATGCGACGGCATCGGCTTGCCCATGTGGAAGCCCTGCGCTTCGTCGCACGACAGGTCGCGCAGCAGGTCCCACACCTGGGCGCTTTCCACACCCTCGGCCACCACGCTCAGGCCCAGGCCGTGGGCCAGGTCGATGGTCGATCGCACGATGCGCGCGTCGTCGAGGTCTTTTTCCATGTTGAGCACGAAAGACTTGTCGATCTTGAGTTCGTCCACCGGCAGCCGCTTCAGGTAGGCCAGCGACGAATAGCCGGTGCCGAAGTCGTCGATCGACAGGCGGAAGCCCAGCGCGCTCAGGCGTTCCAGTGTGGCAAGCGCGCGCTCGGGGTCGTCCATGATCGCGCTCTCGGTGATCTCAAGGCAGAAGGCTTCGGCCGGCACGCCGTGTTTGACCAGCAGCGCGTCGAATTTCTGCGGCAGTTCCAGGTCGAGCAAATCGCGGGTGGACAGGTTCACCGACGTCACGATGTTCACGCCGCCCTCGGCCAGCAGCTTCGACATGCGCGCCGCTTCGCCAAAGATCCACATCGTCAGCACGCGGATGAAACCCGTCTGCTCGGCGAAGGGAATGAATTCCATCGGCGGCACCAGCCCGCGCTGCGGGTGCTGCCAGCGCACCAGCGCTTCGGCTCCCACCACACGCGCCGTGCTGAGTGACAGCTTCGGCTGCAGGTACATGCGCAGTTCGTTGTGGTCCACCGCGTGGCGCAGTTCGCTCAGCAGTGTCAGCGTCTGCGTGCTGGCGGCGTCGAGCGCGGCGTCGTAGAGCATCGGGCTGTCGCCGCGACGCTTGGCGGCGTACATGGCCACCTCGGCGCGGCTCAGCAGCAGGTCGGCGTCGGCCGCGTGCAGCGGGCAGTTGGCCATGCCGATGCTGGCGGCGATGTCCACCGTTTGATCTTCAAGCTGCATCGAGCCATCGAACGCGACCGAGATGCGCTGTGCCACTTGGCGTGTCAGCGCCACGTCGCCGGCGGGGTCGAGGTCGGCCAGCAGCACCGCGAATTCATCACCATCAAGCCGCGCCACAAGGTCGCCCGAGCGCACCGCCTGCTGCGACAGCCGCTCGGCCACGCGTTTGAGCAGCAGGTCGCCGAAGCGGTAGCCCAGCACGTCGTTGACGTGCTTGAAGCGGTCCAGGTCGAGCATCACCACCGACACCGTCCGGCCCTTGGCCTGCGCCGCGGTGATGGCGTCTTGCACCGCATTGCGGAACTGCACGCGGTTGGGCAGGCCGGTCAACCCGTCCCAATATGCAAGGCGAAGAATCTCTTCCTGCTGCCCGGCGATGCTGACCCGCATGCGCTCGAATGACTGCGACAGGTCGCCGATCTCATCGGTGCGGCGCTGGCCGCGCAGCGGCGTGGTGTAGTCGCCGCGGCCCAGCCGTTCGGCGGCTGCGGCCAGTCGGCGCAGGGGCGTGGTGACGTGGCGTGCGGTCAACACACTGCCCACGCCAAACACCAGCACGCCCAGCAGCGTGAGCGCCGCCAGGCCGAACTGCAGCTTGCGGTAAGGCGACAGCGCCTCGTCCACTGAACGCATCAGGATTGCCGACACCCGCGCTTCGTCTTGCGGGTTCAGCACCACCGCGCGGCCGCTGTATTCACCGGTGCTCAACTGGAAGGCCATGGCTTGCGAATCCGATGCTTCCAGCGCCGAGGCCCAGGCCTGGGTGGACTGCCGCTCCACTGCTTCGCGCGAGCCCTGCGGCACGGTGGACACCACCGTTTTCCAACCCGCCTTGGCGCTGGTGCGCACCTGGAAACTCAGCTGCAGGCCCGACATGTCGTGCATGTCGTCCACCAGGCGCTGGTCGATCGGAAAGCCCATCAGCACCCAGCCCACCACCACCGGCGCCCGCAGCGGCACCAGCACCAACTGGAATGGCCGCTCGCCCAGCACGACGATTTCACTGGCCTGCCGGGAACGGGTGGCGCTGGCCGCCAGGCGGGCGATGACTGGTTCCAGCTCACTCAGGTTCAATTGGGGCGAGGCACGCAGCTTGAAGCGGGTGTCGAGCAAGGCCGCCACCGTGGCGCCGATGCGTTCGCTGTGGTTGACCAGCACCGAGGCGATGGTGTTGTCGTCGTCGCCGCTGACCGCTGAGCGAAAACCATAGTCAGCCGCCAACAGGCTGGCCCCGTCGGTCAGCTTCTGCGCGTTTTGTTCCAGCGCGCGCTTGAGCACACGCTCGCCCACCCGCAATTCGTCAGAGATCGCGGCGCGCGCGTTGTGGTCGATGGTCGCGCGAATGGCCAGGAAGCTCGCCGCCTGCACGCCCAACAGCAGCCCCAGGAACAGCATCACGATGCGCACGCCGATCGAGTTGCGCGGCCAGGCCTGCGCCACGCCACGCACCCAGGCCAACGGTGTTCGATGCGGCTTGGCCGCCTCGGCCGAGTCGAGCGCACCCGGCTCTGTGGCTGGCGTGCCCTTGCGCAGCATGCGGACGGCTGCCGCCACGCGGGAATCGAGCCGGCTCATGGCGGCCCCTCCACCGGCAGGCGCACGGTCGCGGTCACATCGGTCGTCGCCACCTGCAACGGCTGCGTGGGCGCCGCTTCGTTGACGGGCCACTGCCGGTGCCAGGTGCGCAGGCGGTAGCTGCCGCTGGCCACGCCGTCGAGCCGCACACGGCCTTCGGCATTGCTGCGCGCGAACAGCGGGGTGTCCACCACCACCACCCAGGCCGCCATCTGGTCATGGATGTTGCAGCCCAGCACCGCGACGCCGGGCTTGTCAAACACCAGCGGCACGTTCGGCACCCCGGCATACAGCTTCAGTTCGAAGGTCTTGGCCGGCGAGAACGAATAGACGTGGTGCCGCACCGTGTCGAAGTTCGGGAAATTCACCGCCGTGCCGGTGGTGATGACGGTGAGGCTGGGGTTGAACTGGCGCTTGGCCTGCGCGATGTCCACCGGCGCCATCGGCTTGACGGGCAAGCGGCCGGTCGCGGGCTCGAGCGTCACCACCGCATCGGCCAGCGGCTGGCCCGACGCGCTTTGCACCGTCACCGTCACCGACGCGGCCTGCGCGCTGGCGACCGCCAACAGCAGACCCATGGCCCCTGCCCAGGCGGCGACGCCAGGGGAGCGGAAAGAGGCGGTGAAAGCAGACATTTGGCGCGGCGTGGCAGTGGCTCAAAAAATCGTGTGACACGGGAACGCGCTTGCACAAATCGCGCAGTTCGACCTTCCAGGTATCGGCGCGCGTTTTCAGCCCTTGAGTCCGGGGTCGCCACAAGGCCGCCTGATGCGTGACTTTTCACCGATCGGCGCGCGTGGCCAGCCGCTTTTCAAGCCTGGCTCGGCGCCGGGGTGATGGTTCAGCCCTTGCCTGCGCGTGGCCGCTCAGTCCGGGCTGGCGCTGTCGATCACCCCGCCGCCGAGGCACACCTCGCCGTCGTACACCACCGCCGACTGCCCCGGCGTCACCGCCCACTGTGGCTGCACGAAACGCAGCGTCACCCGGCCATCGGCTTCCGGCGTGAGCGTGCAGGGCGCATCGCTCTGCCGGTAGCGCGTTTTCGCCGCCAGCGCCCCAGCGGCGGGCGGCGGGCCCGCCACCCAGCTGGTATCGCCCGCCGTCAGCGTGTGCGACAGCAGCCAGGGGTGGTCGTGCCCCTGCACCACATACAAGGTGTTGGCCGCCATGTCCTTGCGGGCCACGAACCAGGGCGCGTGGTCGCTGCCGCCCTTTTCGCCGGCCTTCAGCCCACGTTCCTTCAGCCCGCCGATGCCGATGCCCTTGCGCTGGCCCAGCGTGTAGAAGCTCAGGCCCACGTGTTCGCCGATCGTGCGGCCCCGGTCGTCTTTCACCGCCCCCGGCTGGTTGGCCAGGTAGCGGTTCAGGAACTCGCGAAAGGGCCGCTCGCCGATGAAGCAGATGCCGGTCGAGTCTTTCTTCTTCGCATTCGGCAGGCCGATCTCGGCCGCGATGCGCCGCACCTCGGTCTTGGGCAGTTCGCCGACCGGGAACAGCGTCTTGCTGAGTTGCGCCTGGTTCAGGCGGTGCAGGAAGTAGCTTTGGTCTTTCAGCGGGTCCAGCCCCTTGAGCAACTGGAAGGACGAGGATGAGACCCCCACGTCGCTGCGCTCCTGCCCCCCGAGGGGGCGCGAGCCGTCTTGGGGCGGCCCGGCGACGGCTCGGCCGCTCAGCTCGCGGACTCGTGCGTAGTGCCCCGTCGCGATCTTCTCGGCGCCGAGCCGCATCGCGTGGTCCAGGAAGGCCTTGAACTTGATCTCGGCGTTGCACAGCACGTCGGGGTTCGGCGTGCGGCCAGCCTGGTATTCACGCAGGAAGTCGGCGAACACCCGGTCTTTGTAGTCGGCCGCGAAGTTCACGTGTTCGATCTCGATGCCCAGCACGTCGGCCACGGCGGCTGCGTCCACGAAGTCGATGTTCGACGAGCAGTAGCCGGTGTCGTCATCGTCTTCCCAGTTTTTCATGAAGATGCCGACCACCTCGTGGCCTTGCTGCTTCAACAAATGGGCGCTGACGGCGGAATCGACGCCGCCACTCAAGCCGACGACGATGCGGTGTTTGGACATGCGGCAATTTTAGGCAGGCGCTTGGGCGCGCCTTGCACATCCCGACCTGCCCCGTTTGCTCTCGCCACTTGGGCGCCTGTTCGCGCCGAGAGGTCTGTTCGCAGCGGCTTCGTTTGCTTACGCACGCTGACACCCAGACTGGGTCGGGCTCGATAGCCTGCGCACACTTCCTGTTCAAGCGAGCCTGCCCCATGAGTCATCCCGAATCCTGTTTGGTGCCTTCGTCACTCACCCCGCACCTGGGTCGATGCTGGGTGGTGTGCTTTGCCGCTCTTGTGGCCGCATGTGGCGGTGGGCAGGACGACACGGCGGCCGAGTCGAACGCCGACTCGTCGCTGTCGGTCACGGACCCGGCCACATCAGGCTTTGCCTCTGACCTCGAGTCGGCCCAGGCTGTGGTGGCGGGCTGGGTCAAGGTGGCCTCGGAGAACCAGGTGTTCACGCTGCGTGTGGCGCAAACCGTGCGCTACGGCACAGGCGCGGCCTGGGTGCAAAAGGCGTTGCCTGTCGGCCCCCACTACTGCGCGAACTGGATCTTCGGCGACCCGGCGCCGGGGCTGGCCAAGCAGTGCCAAGTGCCCAGCGCGGCACCAGCTCCGGCACCAGCACCAGCTCCCGTGGCCACCACTTGCAACCTGCCGAACTTCACACAGGAGCTGTTGGATCGCGTCAACCAGTTCCGCGCCTC